>DMER01000234.1:9030-17358 GCA_003451645.1 Alphaproteobacteria bacterium
GGCAGCCCCGGCCCTCCGCGACAAATTCCCCCCAGCGTGCATCAATACGCGCGCGTGCCGCGCCATCGCGATAGACGCCCGACAGGACCGGATAGTACCAATCCATCGAGAAGTAATCCTTCTTTTCCCATTGGCGGTCAAAGCGCTCTGGCTTATCGCGCAAGGCCTCCCCTAATCGCCGCCGGGCGCTCCGCCACGCCGAAGCATCATGGTCCAGCAGCTCCGCAATCCGGATCGCGCATTCGAGGCTCTTGTAGATGGAGCTGCAGCCGGTCACGAGCGCATCGTCCTGCGGTGTGCCTGGATCGGGCGCCGACCAGCGAATTTCTCCGTGCTCGGACTGATACTGCAGCACAAAGGTGATCGCGCGCTCCACCATCGGCCAATAGCTGCGCAGGAACCCCATATCTTCGGTCAGCAGATAATGATGCAGGACCGCCGCCGCCGGATAGGCGCAATAATTGGTATCGCGCACCCAGGGCTCTTCGCCATTGCCCTGATAGCGATTGCCGTCCAGCGGCACGGCCGCGCCATACTGTGCCCACCAGGAGCCGTCAGGGTTCTGGCGCGCTGCCAAGGCGCTATAGGCGCGCTCAGCGGCCGCGCGCTCGCCAATGACGGCAAGCCCCATCGCGGCATGGCAATGGTTCCATGGGTCCCATACACCTGCATCATACCAGGGGATCGTGCCATCCGCGCGCTGCAGCGCCAGGATACGGTTCACAGCCCCTTGCAGAGTGGCCTTGTCGAGCGCACCAGGCAGGACCGCCATCACCGCGCCGCCTTGACGAAATAGAGCACCACGCTCTTGCCCATCAACGGGTCCGCAGCCGCCGCCATCCAGCGCGTTAGCCGGGGCTGCTTCAGGATATCCCACTCCAGAAATCGGCGGTATTGCGCCACCAGCCAGTTGCTGTCGCGCGTCGGCCACACTAGGCATTGCAGCCACCAATAAGGTGAATGCAGCCCATGCGCCCAATGCCGGCGCATAAACAAGAACCCCTGATCCTCGATCACTTTGCGCAATTCAACGTCCTTAAAAATCTGCACATGCCCGCCGGGCGTCTGATGATAGCCGGGTGCGAGCTTCCAGCAGAGCCACTCCGGAAAGAAACGCGGCACGCTGATCGCCAGCTGCCCGCCCGGTTTGAGCAAGCGAAGGCACTCGCCTAGAACAATCTTATAGTCGTGGATATGCTCCAAAACCTCAGAGCAGATGATCGCGTCAAACCGCTCATCCGCAAAGGGCAGGGTGCGCGCATCGGCCACCGACAGGCCAAACCACCGCCCGGAGCCTGCGTCCATATCAGGTGCGGCCTCAAAGCCTTGCCGGGTGCGCACAACATCCTCAAAACCCAGATCGACGCCGACCCCATTCGTCCGTGTGCTGTAGTAGAGCGCATGCAAATGCCGCCCCGCCCCGCAGCCGAGATCGAGAACCCACGCGCCCGGCTTCAGGCGCAGGCTCTCAAGCCTGACTGTTTGCATGGATCGCGTCCTGATAAATGCTGATAAGGTCGCTCGCGGTGCGGGACCACAAAAACCGCTCAAGAATGCGCATGCGTCCGCGGTCCGCCAATTCCGTTCTGCGCGCCGGATCGTCGAGCAAGGCGCCAATTGCGCTTGCGAGCGCACTCGAATCCTTGGCGGGCACGATCACGCCTGCGTCTCCCACCACCTCCGGCAGCGAGCCGCCATCGGTTGAGACGACCGGCACCCCGCACGCCATGGCCTCGGCCGGGGGGAAGCCAAACCCTTCATAGACAGATGGCGCCACAGCCAGCGTGGTCTCAGCGTAAAGCTGGGCGATCTCATCATCGGTGAGGCCTGTCTTGAACTGCACCTTGTCGATGATGCCCAGCTCCGCGAGCAGTTTGGCCGTCGGGCCCTCGCGTAATTTCCCGATGACCACCAATTCCAAATCGGGCCTTGTCTGCAGAAGTTCGTGATAGGCGCGCACCAGATAGACCAGACCTTTCAGCGGCACATCTGCTGACGCGGTCGCCATGATCCGGTTATGGCGGCGCGGGATGTCGGGATAGGGCCGGAACGCCTGGCTATCGACGCCCAGATGCACCACGCGAATGCGGCCTGGGTCCATATTGAATTCAGAGATCACGTCGCGCCGCGTGCTCTCAGATGACGTAACCGCCAGCGGCAAGGCGCGCGCGACCTTTTTCTGCATGGCCAGAAAGCCATACCAGCGCCGCACCAGCATGCGCATGGTCAGCGTGTCGGCGGCTGCGACCGCGATCTTTTTGTCCATGGTAATTGGATGGTGGATCGTGGAGGCGACCGGCATGCCCATGCCCATGATCTTGAGCAAGCCGTAACACAGCGTCTGATTGTCGTGCACGATGTCATAGTCGCTGAGGCGGCTGCGCATCCAGCGCGCAAAGCGCTCCCCAAACGTATAGGGCTCGCCAAACCCGCCCGAGACATGGATCAGCCATTCCTGGACATCGATCCAGTCACGGAATTCGTCGCGCCGCGGCCACGGCAGGTCCAGGAACCCTTTGGGCCGCGCATACAAATCTAGCGAGGGCAGGCGGATCAGCGTCACCCTTGGGTCAAGCTCAGGGTAGGGCGGCCCCGAAATCACATCGATCTGATGGCCCAAATCGGCGAGCGCTTTGGTCACATGGCGCATATAGACCCCTTGCCCGCCCGTATAAGGGTGCGAGCGATAGGAGGGCATCAAAATGCGCAGGGGCCGGTTGGGAACAGGACTTGCGGTGGTGAGGTCAGGACGTGGGTGGTTCATTCTGTGAATAGCAAAGCGAGAGGTCTTGCCGCAGCAGGGTTGCCGCAGGCCCAGATCCCCCGCTTAGCCCGATCGCTGACGTTTTGCAAAGCCTTCTCTCGCGCCGGTCAACCGTTGGCTATGCCGCCTCGTCCAGCGTCCAAGCCTGCTTGAGGGCAAATCGAATGATCAAATAGGTCAGCAAACCGATCGGCCCCAACAAAAGCGTCAAGGGCAGGCAGGGCACGACGAACCAGTGGCTGATGCCGCGCCGGGCCGCATCGCGCGTGATCCAGGCGCCAACAAACAGATCGAAGACCAAATAATGGACCCAGCCCGCCACCACGGCTTCCTTGATCGTGAAGAACGCCATCACGCCCTCCAGCGTCCCAAAGCTGGCCTCGGGCGGCACGCCAGGTCCGAAAAACGCACCAGTGGCGAAGTACCAGACATAGGTCAGCCCGAGCAAAACCGGCATGGCCACGGAGTGGACGAGGATTTGCGTGCCAATCCACCTCGGCAAAATGAGCAGAAGCGCCCAGAACGGCAGGATAGCGTTGTTCGCGAAAGTATAGACTTCATCGGGCGTAAAATTCGGCATGGCTTGCGTCCCCCAAAAACCTGCGATCTGGGCTTACGCTACCGAAATTCACCCGCTCTGCCAACGCGACCTTAATTCAGGTCCGCCGCATGAGCCTTAAGGTCGTCCAATTCCACAATGCCAAGGGTCCGAGCGTTGGTCGCCGCAAGGATGACCTTAGGCGCTGCATTCGCGAGCAAGGCCTCCCGCCAGCGCGCGGCGCACAAACACCATCGGTCCCCGGGCTTCAGGCCTGGAAAGTCGTACTCCGGACGCGGCGTCGACAGATCGTTGCCCCGGGCCTTGGAGAAGGACAGGAACGCCTCCGTCATGACGGCGCAGACGGTGTGCACCCCTTGATCGTCGGGCCCGGTGTGGCAACACCCATCGCGGTAGAAGCCTGTGCGCGGGGCCGCCGAACACAAGGCCAAGGCGCCGCCCAGCACGTTCTTTTGCTGGGGCCGGCGCGGGCCGCCCCCCAAATCTTCACGAAAGGCCATGTTGTGGTCTCACCGTTGTCCTTGACTTCATCTCCAGATAGCGCCAACGGCCAAAGCAATCCAGCCGCCCATGAACAGAATGCCGCCCATTGGGTTGATAAAGCCCAGGCCCATGGCCGCCGCATCCGCATAAATGCCAACACAAAAGAGCAAGATGCCGATAAGGAATGCCCCCGCCGCCCCATGCCAAAGCCGTCGCGTGCCGCACGCCGCAAGAGCTAAGCCCACCGCGATGATGGCCAGCGCATGATAGAGATGCATGTCGCTTGCTGCGGCGAGCGCGGCAAGGCGCGCGTCCGGCAACTCAGAGCCGCCCGGCAGATGCGCGAGCCTTGCTTTGACCATGACGCCAGCACTTGCGAGACCTGCACCAATCGCGATCCACCAGCGTCCCGGCGGTGCGCTCACCCAGCGTGATTGACCTTTCGACTCTGCATCGTCCATCATCTCGCTCCCCATCTCATTCTTGCGGGTCCGCCTCATGCTCAGCCGCGCTGATGATTACCCGATCCACCAGACGCCGGAGCCGATCGCCTTTGCGGGCACCGACCGGAATTTCTACGACCGCTATTTCTTCAACGGTTATGCCAAGGACGGCGAGACCTTTTTCGCCGCAGCGCTGGGCGTCTATCCGCACCTGAACATTATGGACGCGGCCTTCTGCGTGGTGAAGGACGGCAAGCAGCACAATCTGCACGCCAGCCGCATTTTGCATATGGAGCGTATGGTCACCGAGGTCGGCCCCATCTCCATTGATGTGTTGGAGCCCTTGCGGTCCTTGCGGGTGCGCGTGGCACCGAACCCTCATGGGATCGAAGCGGACATCATATTTCACTGCCGCACCGCTGCCATCCAAGAGCCGCGCTTCACCTACCGGATCGGGCCGCGCACGATCATGGACTACACGCGGCTGACCCAAAATGGCGTCTATGAGGGCTGGATCAGTGTGCAGGGCCAGCGCCTCGATCTCACCCGGCAAACCCATTGGGGCACCCGTGACCGCAGCTGGGGTGTGAGGCCTGTTGGGGCTGCAGACAGTCAAGCCGTGGCACCGCCACCCTTGCCGCAATTTTATTGGCTGTGGGCACCGATGAATTTCGAGGATCGTATCACGCTTTATCACTTGAATGCGGACGCCAAGGGCAAAGCGTGGAACACGGCCGGCGTGGTTTGCGAAACTGGCGATGGAGCCCCGGCGCACTTTTCTGCCGTGCGCTCAGAGGTGCACTACCGCCGGGGCACCCGCCATGCTGAGGCCGCCAAAGTGTTCCTGACTGACGAGCAGGGGGCGGTGACCACCATCACGCTGAAACCCCACTGGAACTTTTATATGAGCGGCCTTGGCTATATGAACCCGATCTGGGGCCATGGCCATTTCAAAGGTGAGTTGGCGGTGGGCTATGACGAGATCGAGACCGCCAAGGTCAACGAGAACGACTTCCCCTATCAGCATGTCCAAGCGTTCTGCACGGCACAGCTTGAGGGCCCCCACGGGCTCAGGCGCGCAGGGCAGGGTGTGCTCGAGCAATTGATCATCGGCCCTTATGCGCCGCATGGTCTGACCGGCCTCTTGGACCCCGCCCCCTAACATCAGACGTGCCTCCATGGACGACAACCTTCGCGACCGCATCGGACATTACCTTAGGGCTCATAAGCCCGAATGGGTGGGCTGTCAGGTCCTCAGCGTGCAGCGCATCCATGGCGGGGCCAGCCGGGAGACTTATCGCCTGAGCGTGCAGTATGATGAGGCGGGCGTGGCCGTCACGCGCGGCCTCGTCCTTCGGCGCGATCCGGTCTCGACCCTTATTGAGACCGAGCGCGAGGTGGAGTATGCCGCCTATCGCGCCTTCTCCGGCAGCACCGTGCCGGTACCCGAACCCATTCTGTTGGAGCGCGAGGCGGGCCCGCTCGACCGGCCGTTCTTTGTGATGGCCGAGATTACCGGCGCTAAGGCCGCCTCGATCCTCGCGGGCGACCCTTACGCCCCCCATCAAGCCAAGATCGGCGCGCAGTTTTTCACGATCCTGGGGCATATCGCAGCCGCTGATCTGGGCGCCATGCAGTTGCCGCCGTGCTTCGCGGCCTCGAGCCCCACGGAGGTCTGGCGCTCGCAGCTCGACCATTGGGAGCGCGTCATCGATGACGACGAACTCGAGCCGCAGCCGGTTGCCAGAGCCGCCATCCGCTGGCTGCGCCGTAATCCGCCGCCGCCCCTTGCGCGCCTGTCCTTCGTGCATGGCGACTACCGGACCGGCAATTTCTTGTTCAGGGATGATGGCACCATTGCCGCCATCCTCGATTGGGAGATGGCGCATCTGGGTGATCCGCTTGAGGATCTCGCCTGGGCGCTCGATCCCTTGTGGGCGCACCACAATCCCGCGAGGCCCGCAGGCATGCTTTCGCGCGCTGAGGCGCTTGCCCTGTGGTCGCAGGCTAGTGGCCTTGCGATTAACCCAGAGGCCCTCGCCTGGTGGGAGATGTTTGCCTCCCTCAAAGGCCTCGCCATCTGGATTTCTTCCGCCAAAGAGTTCCAGTCCGGCACCAACACCGATCCGGTCATGGCGTTTTCGGGCCTTTATTGTCTGCCCTACCATAATGAGGTGCTGGCGGAGCGCCTGCATCGCTTGGCTCAGGAGGGCCGCCTATGAAGCCCGATCCAGCGCTCGTGCTCAATCAGATCGGCGGCCGTCTCCTCTTTGAGATCGGGCCAGCCCTTGCCCCAGGCTATGGTCAGGGTTCGGCCGGGACCATGGGCGTCCTGCTCATCATGGCGGCCCAAGAGTGCGAGCGGGCAGCGTCCCTGCGCGTCGCGGAGAACCGCGCGCTGCGGGCCTGGCTGCGCGAGGCGGCCGAAGGCTTTGAGGCCGCGGACCTGCCAGAACCCTCCGTCGACATCCAGGCCCTTGATGCCGAGGGCGCCAGGCTCAAGCAAGCGCTGATCCAGGCCCAAATCCGCCTCGAAGCCCGCCTCCCGGACCCGGCGGCGCAGGCCTTGCTCTTGCGCAGTTACGATCTATTGGCGGAGGCCTCGCGCAGGCGGCGCATCCACCTGCCTCCGTTCTAGAGGGAAGGCGAAACCCCTTGGATCGCACTTTTGGCCGCCTGCCGACGCCGTACCGCCTCGCTGCCTTCACCGCTGCCGCCAATCTGATCGGCGGCGCGCATATGCCGTTCTTCCCCTCCTGGATGGCGTCCAAAGGGCTGGACGCAACCGACATCGGCCTAATCATTGCCATCATGGGCATGATCCGCGTGGTCACCGGCCCCGTGATGTCCTTTGCCGCCGAAGCGGCCCAGCGCCAGCGCCAGACCATCATCTTGCTCACCGGCGGCGCCGCAGCCTCCTATGCCGCCTATTTCTGGGCAGATACCTTCTTCTGGATTTTGGCATGGTCGCTGACCACTAGTGCCGCCTGGTCCGCCGTCTCCCCGCTCTTTGAGAGCATCACGCTCAGGGCCGGTCAGCGCGAAGGCTTCCAATATGGCCGTGTCCGGCTGTGGGGCACCGCTGCCTTTGTCGTGTCCAATGTCGCCTCAGGCTGGCTCGTTCAGGCCTATGGCATCGCGGCGTTCCTGCCCTATCTGACTATCGCAGGCCTCATCGCCCTGATCTTCTCGCTGGGCGTGCCGCAAGAGCAACCCGACCACCAAGCGCCAACCAACGGCACAAAGGATCAGCTGCGCAGTGCCATCCGCCTCTGCATCCATCCGGTCTTCGCGCTGTTCGTGCTCGCGGGTGCGCTAGCACAAGCTCAGCACGGCTTTTATTACGGCTTCGCGACGCTCGACTGGAAGGCCCAAGGCTTCAGCGCCGCCACCGCCGGGGTCCTCTGGGCCATCGGGCCGATCGCCGAAATTGTTCTCTTCTATTATGGTGCCAAGGTGATGCGGCTGGTCGCACCGACGCATCTGTTGGCGCTGGCGGGGGCGAGCGGGGTGATCAAATGGGGCGTCATGGCCTTGGCTCCGCCCTTGTGGATCCTGTTTCCGTTACAGATCCTGCACGCAGGCACCTTCGCCGCCGCCCATTTGGGCGCCATGCAGTTTATCTTGCGCGCCGTGCCTGGCCATTTGGCGGCAACGGCTCAGGCCGTCTACGCCGCCATCACTTATGGCGTGGTTATGGCCGCAGCCCAATTCGCGTCCGGTCTGTTGTTCCACGACTATGGCTCGCTCGGCTATCTGGCCATGAGTGCCATGGGCGGCGGCGCCTTGATCTTGTCCCTGGTCTTGGCCCGCGCCTGGCAAGGGCAAACCCTGGCGCCCGCTCAAGATACAACCATTGAGCCGGCCGCGCTGCCCTGGTCCCCGCAATTCGTGGACCGCCCCGATAACACCCGCCCACCTCAGCCTTAACCATCACTCTGTCTTTGGATGGGTTGGCACTGTCTTTGCTGCACGGTGTCTAGCGCAACGGGCGATCAAATCACTTCGATTTGAGAGCGGAAAGTTGCGCTAACCTATTGAATTGCCGTGCATCGTGATCGCGGTCAGTTGACTGTTTT
>DMER01000234.1:17581-18498 GCA_003451645.1 Alphaproteobacteria bacterium
CAACTGACCGCGCGATGCACTAAAGGGGCGTCATCCGCTATCCGTTCCCCCGTCAACCACAAACGTGCCCCTGTCTTGCATGACAGCGATGCGAAAAGACCACAGTTGGCCGGGAACATGTGACATTCGTGGGAAACGCTTTGACACCCCTTCTTTGAGCGTGATTACATTTTTCTAACGGTGGCAAGGTAAGGGGCAGATGTCCCTGCTTTGGGTTTGGTTCAAATCCGGGGCGGCCGAGCTGAAATGGCGATTGTGTGGATGAACGGGGGTTTAATCGTGTCGAACAAATTGGAAAGCATTCTGTCGCTCCGCAGCGCTCTGTTGATGGGCGCCGTGTTTATGGCTGGCAGCGCGATGATCGCGACGAGTGCGTTTGCGCAAACGCCGCCCCCAGCCCCTGCTCAGCAGGAGGAAGAAGAAGACGAGAAGAAGGTTGAGGAAAAGGTCACCGTGACCGGTTCGCGTATTCGCCGGAACGAGTTCACCGCGCCTTCGCCGATCCAAGTCATCACGAATGAGCAATCGATCCTGCGCGGTCAGATCGACGCCGCCGACGTTCTGCAGCAAGGCTCGCTCGCTGCTGGTTCGCAGCAGATCAACAATCAGTTGACGGGCTTCGTGGCCGAAGGCGGCCCAGGCGTCAACACGGTGTCGCTGCGCGGTTTGGGCGCGACCCGTACGCTGGTCTTGTTGAATGGCCGCCGCTTGAGCCCGGCCGGTACACGCGGTCAGGTCGGCGCGGTCGACCTCAACGTGCTGCCGCAATCGGTCATCAACCGCTATGAAATTCTGAAAGATGGCGCTTCGTCAGTCTATGGTTCGGACGCGGTCGCCGGCGTGATCAACGGCATCACGGTGCGCAATATCGATGGCGGCGGCATCAATGTCTCAACCGCGCTCCCCTTCGAAGGTGG
>DMER01000234.1:18719-22865 GCA_003451645.1 Alphaproteobacteria bacterium
GGTGCTGAAGTCTATCGCGTCGATGGCGTGTGGGGTCAACGCTATGACGATGGCCAATTCATGATCGCTGGCGAGTATTATCGTCAGGAAAAGCAAACCGTTGGCGATCGCGAGATCACGGCTTGTAACCAGGACTTGATCGGCAACATCACGGATGGCGTCGTCAACAGCACTGGCGCGGCCTATCCAGCGTCGCTGAATCAGCTCACCGCGGGCGTGGTGGGTGACATCATCGATCCGGCGACCGGAAAATCGAAGTGCTTCAATCAGCTGCATGGCGTGATCGACCTTCTCGCGGGTCCTGGTGGCCGGTACGTGACCGATCCTGCTGCGGTTTTGGGCGGCGGCGTATTCCTTCTTGATCGTGTTGGTCTCAAGCGCGTGGGTTTGGCAATTGGTAACGGCGCTGCAGGCTCCACGGCGTCGGGCTCGCCCGGTACAATCGGTCTCACCAATCAGCAAAAGTTGGATGCGTGGCGCGTGAGCCAGGGCATCGTGCCCAACGACTATCCCAATTTCGGCAGCCGGACCTACATCTCGCCGGTTGAGCGGTACTCCTTGTTTGCGCAAGGCGACGTGCAAATCAGCCAGGCGATCACGGCCTATGGCGAATTCCTCTATAGCCGCCGCGAATCGGAGCAAACCAGCTTCCGTCAGCTGTTCCCGAACGTTGCATCGACAAACCCGAATAACACCACGGGCTTTACCGCTCGTTCGATCATCGCAATTCCGAGCGACGGTAGCCAAGAGGTAAGCTTCTACCGGGCGGTTGCTGGGTTGAAAGGCGACTTGTTCAGCCTGTCCGATTACTTTATGCGGGACTGGTCCTTCGACATCTATGCGCAAGGCACCTTGAGCGCGGCGAAGTACACGAACGACATCATCTATAATGACCGTGTGAACGCCGTGACTGCAGCTGGCGTTGCGTGTAACGCAGCCCTGATCACAATCTCTGCAGCCCAGCCGTTCGGGGCGTGCCCTGCTGGTGGCGTGGGTTGGTTCCGTCCCAACCTTGTCAACAGCCAAGGCACGTTCGCCAACTTCACGCAAGCTGAGCGCGATTTCCTCTTCACCAAGGAAACGGGTGAGACCTCCTACGAGCAGTTCCTGATCGCGGGCTCGATCGCGGGTACCTTGTTTGACTTGCCAGCCGGTGAAGTCGGTGCGGTGTTGGGCTTTGAGCGCCGGTATGACGCGATCGACGATCTGCCCGGCTTCAATGCGCGCAATAACAACCTCTGGGGCCAAACCTCGGCAGGCCGTACGCAAGGTTCGGACAATGTGGTTGAGGCTTTCGGCGAAATCGAAATCCCGCTCTTGGCTGACCTGCCATTGTTCAAGGCATTCACGACCAGTGCGTCGATCCGTTTCACGAATTACGATTCTTACGGCTCGGAAGACACCTATAAGCTCGGCTTTGACTGGCGCTTGGATGAGCAATACCGGATCCGCGGTACAACCGGTATCTCCTACCGTGCTCCGGCCTTGTTCGAACTGTTCTTGGCCAACCAAACCGCCTTCGCGGGCCAGGCGAATATCGACCCTTGTATTCAATGGAACTTGAGCGCCAACCCGCAGATCCAACAGAATTGCGGACCTTTGGGTGACAATCTGCCTGCCGGTTATACTGGGCCGCATTCCAGCGCGCTCATCGTCACGGGTGGTGGTGCGGGTGTGCTGTCGGCGGAAACCTCTGATGCCAAGACGTTGGGCGCGGTCTGGACGCCCAGCTGGCTGCCGATCAGCGTCGCTGTCGACTATTTCGACATCGTTGTGAAGAACCAGGTCGCTCAGTTCGGTGCGGCGAATATTTTGGCCGAGTGCTATACGGACCCGGTCTACAATGCGAGCCCGTTCTGTGCACTCTTCGTGCGTAACCTGACCCCGGGCGTCGACTTCGGTAAGATCGAGACGGTCAACAACTCTTATGTGAACCTGAACGAGCAGGACATTAAGGGCTTGGACGTCACCTTCAACTTCAAGCAAGAAATCGAAGAGTTGGATGGTACGCTGACCATCGACTTCCAAGGCACCTGGGCATTCGACCAAGATATCAATCTCTTCATTGGCACGACCAATGATTTGAATGGTGACATCTACTCGAATGACTTCGTCGGTTCGTTGGATGCGCGCTTCGACACCGGGCCGTGGACCTTGTTCTACAGCTCCAACATGTTCTCGCGCGCGTCGAACAACGAGAACTTCCAAGACACGATCTTTGGTTTCCGTGGCTTGCCTGAGTGCGGTACCGCCGCAGCGTCGAATGCTTTCTTGCAAAATGTTTGTATCGAAGCCGAATACAAGCAGTTCGCGGAATGGACCATGACCCACGACGTTTCCGTGCGCTGGCGCGAGGATGGCTGGACCGCTCAGCTGGGTGTGATCAACGTGTTTGACGATCTGGCGCCAACCACCTCTTCTGGCGCGGGCACGACCCGGATCGGTAACTCGGTCTCGATCGCTAACTACGATGCGACCGGCCGCCGCCTGTTCATCAATCTGGGCTACAACTTCTAAGCTCAGACACGCCTCTTTCGACAAAGGCCCGGGTCTGTCCCGGGCCTTTTTCTATTGGGGACGGCTCTCCGTTGGCCGGGACCCACGAACACCCATCTATCCGGTTTGGACAACCCCATCTCCCCCCAAATGCGCCAGCATTTTTGGGGGGAGCGCCCGCGAAGCGGGGAGGGAGGCTAGCGCATTTTCAACGAAAGTGGGCTCCGGTTTCGTGTCCGAAAATGCGCTGATTCAATGAGTTGGAGCGTTTTCAGGCGGAAAACCGGTATCCACTTTTCCTGAAAACGCTCTATGCCCACTTTCCGACACCCTTCAGGCCTGTGCGAGGATGGCGGCGGTCATTGCGACCCTCATAGCCGCTCCGGACGTTCGCGGCCTTGCCCATCCTCAAAGAGGGGTCTCAAAAAATGCACATGCATTTTCAGCCTCTCCTGGGGTCAAAACGGCAGAATTCCGCCAAAAAGGCCTGGAACTACTGTTTCGTTTTGTTTCGCTGGCGTTACGTTTTGTTACGTTGGGCCTTGGGTTTTTGGCTCAAAACCGGTCGCGGATAGTGGCCCTTGTGACGTTCTGTGACGTTGCCGCCTCAACCGCCAAAGCGGCGGAAGCGGACCGCGGACAGGGGCTGCCCCGCGTCCTCCGCCGCCTCGCGCATAAGGCTGTGATGCGGGCTCAACTGGCAGGCGGGATCGGTATTGGCCGCGTTCCCCGTCAGCGCCAAGGCCTGACAGCGGCAGCCGCCCCAATCGATCTCGCGCTGGTCGCATGACCGGCACGGCTCGGGCATCCAGCCGGTGCCGCGATAGGCGAGGAACGCCGGGTCGCTCGCCCAAATGGCCGCAAGGCTCGCCTGCCGGACCGTCTGAAAGGTGAGCCCCGGGATCGTATCGGCCGCGTGGCAGGGCAGAGCGCGCCCGTCCGGCGTCACCACGATCACTTGCCGCCCCCAGCCGCCCATGCACGCCTTGGGCCGCTCCGCATGATAGTCCGGGATCACATAGTCGATCACCAGCTGGCCGCGCAGCGCCGCGCGTGCCCGCTCAACCTTGGCCGTCGTTTCGTCCAGCTGCGCCCGCGTGGGCAGCAGGCTCGCACGGTTGGCCAGGCCCCAGCCATAATACTGGATATGCGCAACCTCGAGCCGCTCCGCGTCCCATTGGAGAGCCATCTCGATCAGCGCCTCCACCTCATCGGCATTCTGCCGGTGGATCGGCGCATTGAGCGTCAGCGCCAGCCCCGCCTGCTTCACCGCCAGCGCCGCCTTGGCCTTCCTGGCGGCAGCTCCCTCCATCGCGGCCAGGCGATCTGCGCGCGCAGGGTCCACGCCCTGCACCGATATCTGTACATGGTCCAGCCCTGCCGCTTTGAGCGACTCGGCTTTCCCGCTATCCAGCGTTACGCCTGAGGTGATCAGGTTCGTATAAAGCCCCTCGCGCGCTGCGGCCGCCACAAGATCCACGATGTCCTTGCGCGCCATCGGCTCGCCGCCCGACAGGTGCAGCTGCAAGACACCCAGCGCCGCCGCCTCGGCAAAGACGCGGGCCCAGTCATCCGTCGACAGCTCGTGCTCCGCCCGCACCAAATCGATCGGGTTTGAACAATAGGGGCATTGCAACGGGCAGCGATGGG
>DMER01000234.1:23075-23944 GCA_003451645.1 Alphaproteobacteria bacterium
ACGGGCAGCGATGGGTCAGCTCCGCCAGCAACCCAATGGGCGGGCCTGCGCTCATCGCACGATATAGCCCTGCTCGCGCAATTGCGTGAGAAGGGCTTCCACATCCGCCGCAATCTCGGCCACCGGCGCATCATAGGCTAGGCCCAAGGCTTGCGCGATCGCGGTCGCCTCGCGCTGTCCATCGATCAGCGCAACAATGGCCAATGCAGTCTCGTCCAGGGACAAAAAGCGCTCCGGCGCCATCAGCATCGGTCCACGTTGCGCATCATGGCGCAGCTTGACACCAGGGGCCAGGCGCGGCGCGGTCATTGCTGCTGGCCTTCAGGATCCCACGCGCCGGGCGGGATATGGCCTGGGCTTATGTAGGCCGCGTAAAGCGCATCCAGCATCGCCCACAAGACATTGCACTTGAACGCCAAGGCATTCAGCACTTGTTCCTGCGTTACGCGCGTCGTCGCGTGCTCCTGGCAATAGGCCAGCGCGAAATCCGCATCGCGCGGTGCCTGCGTGAGACGCGGTGTGAAATAGGACAAACTGTCTTTCGAGATGAAATCGTAACCGGCGAGCATGCCCTCCACCCGGTCGCTAATGATCTTGGGTGCGAACATCTCTGTCAGCGAAGATGCCACCGCCTCCAAGACCGTGCGCTCGCGGACGAAGTGCACATAGGCGTCCGCCGCAAAGATGGTGGCTGGTAGAGCGAGCCGCTCGGCCGTCACGTCACCGTCGGCAAAGCCGAGCGCCCTGGTCAGGCTCAGCCAGCGCGCGATCCCTGACTGGCACGCAGCTGCGCCAGGAACTTTCGCAGGGCGGGGTTGTCGCGCTTCGGGTCCCAGTACGCCGCAGCCTCCACCATCGTCGGACCGGTC
>DMER01000234.1:24046-30527 GCA_003451645.1 Alphaproteobacteria bacterium
CCCAGCGCGCGATCCCACCTTCACCGTCTTGCGTCCCGTCGTGATCGATCAGCCGCGACCGCCACGCGCGCCGCAACTCGGGCGTCGGCAAACGCGCGATGATAAGAGCGTCTTTGACCGGAATGCGCGCCTGATAGACATATCGATTGAGCGCCCAGGCTTGCACTTGCCGGAGGGTCAACTTGCCCCCGTGCAGCAACCGGTGAAAGGGGTGTTTGTCGTGATAGCGCAAGGCGCCGATCTGGCGTAGCGCCGCCTCAAATTCGGACGGGCTCATGGGCGCAAGGGTCATAGCGTGAACTCCATTCCGTCCTCTGCAATGCGCCAGCCCGCAGCCTCAAGCTCGCGCCGCTCAAAGCTGCCGCGCATGAGGGCCGGATTGGTGTTATTGATGTGAATGAAGTACTTGTCCACGGACCGCAAGTCCCGGAAGGCATCAACACTGCCGCCGGGCCCCGTCATGGGCATGTGCCCCATCCGCCGGCCGGTCTTTTCCCCTTCGCCGGATTTCAACAGTTCGTCATCCCGGAACAAGGTGCCGTCAAAGAACAGCAACGCCACATCTTGAAGCCGCGCCAAAAGGTCCGCGGTCACATCGCCACAGCCCGGGATGAAGGCGGCCTTCGCTGGCCCATCCGTTGTCGAGAACAGCAATCCCAATGCCTTGCCGCCAGCAGCGTTCACCGCGAAACCCTCTTGCGTCTCGGCAAAAAGGGGCGGCTTTCCGGGAACCTCAAACGGTGTCACCACAAGACCGGAGAGCGGCTCGAAGGGCTTGCCTGGCTCAATCGCGATGCGTTGCACATGATTGGGATTGAGCACGCCAAAGATCGGGTTCTGCGCGAGAACACCCAGAACATAAGACGAGGCGAAGAGGCTTAAGGCTTGGCGCTCTCGCAGGGTGAGTAATCCCGCGATCGCGTCCACATCGGCGCCCGTAAGCACTACAGCGGATAGGGGCGACGCGCGAAGTGCCGGCTCGTTAGGATGGAGCGCCTTGGTATTGATGATCTGCTGCCGCATGTCTGGCGATGCGTTGAAAATCGCCCAACGCTCGCCGTCCACCGAGACCGCCAATGAGCATTGGGTCAGCCTTGGAACAGCAGGGCTGCCGCGAAAGGCGGCACTTGAAATGCGATTATTCGCGTTCCATTGCGGGACGCCGCCTCCAGCGCCCGCGCCGAGGACAATGATGCGCATCTGGCGAGCGCTCCGCCCGCGAGGCTTACTTCTTGACGGTCGCGCAGGCGTAGCAGTTGATTTCCATGCCGATGCGGGTCTCGACAGCCTTTGGCTTGGTCCAGGTTTTCATCTTCGCGCTCCTTGCAATTGCGATCCCTGTAATGTGGATCAAGCCCGCGCGCCGCACAAGGGGGCCGCTTGCCACATTTTCACGGCTCCATAAGGCCATCGATGGCCTGCGCAAAGACCGAGCGCGCCCGTGCCCAGACCAGCTCCTTCCAGTCTTCGCAATCGGGATAGAAAGCACGCCGGATCTGGGCTTTGATCTCCTTTGCATCCTGCCGCAGCGGGTCGCCATGCAAATGCAGCCAGTTATCGGCGCGCAAGGCCTTGAAGACCTCATGCGTGGCGTAAGTCCCGTATTCGAGGCAACATGCCGTAACGTCGGCGTGGAGCAGGTTCTGCGCAAAGGCGCCATCGACACTGCCCGTGACGTCGGCCGACACGGATTCGCCGTTCTTGGTCGAGAGCACGGTGTCGCCCCACCACCGCCTGGCGCGCGCATAGGCGCCGCTCGACTTAGGCTCTTCGGTAATCAGCTCCCCATAGCCATAGGGCCCGAGGCCGGTATGGACATCAACAATGGCAACCCGGCCGCAAGACGCAAACTCCCGCCTCAGGAGATGCTTCAACAGACCGGCGGACCAGGTCTCGAATGCACCACCGAAGTAGAGACCACCCGGATAAGCATACTGCCCTTGCGTGATCGCCTCCTGCAACGCAAAGACCCCATGCTCCCTCGCATAGGCTGCCAGTGCCGCATCGGCCGCAGCTTCACTCTTGGCATCTAACTGCGCCGGGGCGATAGCGTCCTTCAGAACCTCATAGCCCGGGTGCAGGGCTTTACGGACACTGTGATCGACAAAGTTCCGGTTGAGGTCGACATTGTCCTCGTTGACCCGGCGGTTCCAGGCAAAGCCATAGGGGTTGATCGCATGGATCAGAACAATCCTCAGGCCGCGAGGAGGATTTGCGAAGCCCGGATCGTTGAGGAACCCCAATTGGCATCCAGACCCTGCATAGCCTTCGACGCCATGCGTGCCGGACATGATCAAGAGCGCCTGCTCGGCGGCGCGATCGCCCCAAATCGCTACATCAGTCGTTAGGTCTTCGCCGGCAGGGCCTTTTGCATGGGGGTTCAAATAGGCCGTCAATGCAAACCCGCGCGCCGCAGCAGCCTTGCGAAAGTGTGTACGGCCGGACGCATAATCGGCGGGGAAGTAGTCTTGTTCAGCCTGACCAGCCATCCCATAACCCCGTATTCTCTGGCAACACCGACTCGCCTGCTACTTTTCTAGCGCGGTCCAGGCGCCATTCCAATCATCGGGAAGATCGGTCTTGGCCCAGGATGACAGCCGCGCTTCAAAGGTATCAAAAATCGTCTTGTCAAAGCCAGGCAACGCACGGCCCTTAGCGATCGCTGCGCGGGCCGCCTCCCATTGCTTCGCGCGGATCGCCGCAAACAGCTCCTGCAGGATGGTGTCGATGGCAATGTAGTCCGGGGTCAGTTTGACCTCCGGAGATCCCATCAAGGCATAGAGTCTTGCAGGCGTGGCACGCCCCTTGACGGTGACATAATCGATTTCCAGGAACGCGTATGATTCTGGTATCAGGGCGACAGTATCCTCGCCCACAACCATCAGCGATCCATAATTGCCGGATAGTGTTTGAAAACGGGCAGCCAAATTGACCGCGTCGCCCAAAGCTGAATAGTCAAAGCGCTGATCGGAGCCCATATTGCCGACAACACACGGGCCGGAATTGATGCCGATCCCGACCGCGATCCGTTTGACCTTGTGCTGTTTGTAAAAACCTTCGGCGTCCAGCTGCTCATTCAAACGGCGCAACTTGTCTTGCATCTCAAGGATGCACTTGCAGGCATTGAAGGCATGATCGGCATCGTCCAACGGCGCGTTCCAGAACGCCATGATGCAGTCGCCAATGTACTTGTCGATCGTGCCTTTGCTATCAAGCACCGACTGGGACAGCGGCGTCAGGACGCGATTGATCAATTTGGTCAGGCTCTGCGGATCGGTCCTGAAACTTTCGGCGATGGAGGTGAACCCACGGATATCGCAGAACAAGACCGTCAGGTCGCGGGTGGTTCCGCCCAGCTTTAGCTTTGAGGGGTCCTTGGCGATTTCTTCGACAACGCCTGGCGCCAGATACTGCGAGAAGGCATTGCGCACGGTCCGGCGTTCGGATTCTGTTTCGATGAAGCGAACAATGGCAGCCGAGGCGAAGACGAGCCCAATAATCAGCGAAGGTGAGACCGGATCATAGAGCCGCAAGTCCAACACGAAGCTCCAAAGGCTGAACCCAAAAGCGGCAACAATCCCGCCAAAGGCCACAAACGCGATCCAATAAGGCGAGACGCGGCGGATCAGCCCTAGGACGGCAAGCCCTAAGGCAAGCGAGAATAGCAACTCGACCCCAAAGGCATAATCGGGGCGCATGAGGAACTGACCGAGGAGCATCTGCTCAGTGGCCATCACATGCACCTCAACGCCGGGCATGTTGAGGTCGATCGGCGTGCCGCGAATGTCGCGCAAGCCCTCAGCGGTCGTGCCAACAAACACGATGGCGTCCTTCATCCGGGCAGCGACATCGGCCGCATTGGCGCCTGGCTCCAGCAAGTCGTGCATGGCAATCCGGCGCGCGGGTTCACGTCTTGTGAAGTGAAGCCAGATGAAGCCGTCCTCGGTTGTCTCAATCGTCGTGTTCCCAGCCTTGACGCGCGAAATGCCGCTCATCTGGCCGAAATTCGCTTCATCCGAGGCGCCAGGCATTTTGATCCCGATCCGCTTTGTACCGGAGAGCACACGTATGGCCTCCGCCGAGAGGCTGGGTACAATCTGACCGTCCAAGTTCAAAAGGACAGGCACGCGCCGGATGATGCCGTCGAAATCGGGAATCGCATTGAATGACCCGATCCCCGCGGCGGCGGCTTCGATCTCGGGCAGATTTACCTGTGCGCCGGAGAACTTTGGCAAATAGTCCAAAGGATCGCCATCTCCGATCTTGGCTGGATTGACCTTGAGCGCGGGCTTGCGCGCCA
Source organism: Alphaproteobacteria bacterium (assembly GCA_003451645.1). Classification (GTDB taxonomy): domain Bacteria; phylum Pseudomonadota; class Alphaproteobacteria; order Micropepsales; family Micropepsaceae; genus DMER01. Next base: position 28,347 of record DMER01000234.1, read on the forward strand.
GCGCACCGTCATTCAAAGCCATGCCAAGGACCACCGGCATTTGCTGAATGGCCTCAGCAAAGACGTCGTCATGGCTGGGCAGAGTGGAGATCAGGTTCCGTGCATCGACCCACCCTTGCGAGTCGGCCGGCAGGTCCGCCAACACTTTTGCAGGAGACGTGCGATCGGCCTCCGCAAACAAGATATCGAACACCAGAACCTTCGCGCCCATCTCTTTGGCGCGTGTAACGATTTGGGCCATGGTGCGCCGCGACCAGGGCCACTGGCCATAGCGCCGCAAACTCTCATTATCAATGTCGAGGTAACGCACCGCGGTGCCAGTTTTCTCTGTGGTATCTATGTAGGCGCGCGGGGCGGTGCGCTGATAATAGTCCCAGACTTGGAGCCGAAGGCTCGATAGGACCGAACCCGGATCCTGGATTTGAGCGAAAAGGCCCAAAAGCAACAACAACCATGGGGCCCAGTGCAGCCAACGGATCATGCGGGTGTGGTCGATGAGCCCAGAGGCTCTTACCGGTCCGCTTTCGTCTTGGACTGCCATTCCCTGATCCCGCTTGAGTGGCCGAGTTGATTAGGCGGTTTGCTCCCGGCCCTCAGCATCATAGATGTTGTCCCAGTGGGCCGCCAGCCTGGCCAAGCCTTCGCGCACGGGGACTGCGGTCAGGTAGGGACCTGCGCGGGTCACCAATTTGAGCCGCTCAAGCTTGGCCAAAGCGTCACCGATCTCGAAATCTATGTCCATCTTGAAGGTGCGCCGTAGCCAGTCTTCGGCCGCGCTGTCCAAATTCTCCTGCGTCTTGGTGCCTTGGGTGACCAGGATCATATAGGCGATCAAGGCCTCCTTGGTGTCTTGTTCTTCCGCTGCACCAATCAGGCTTTCAAAAACACCGGCATTGTTTGAGGCGTTCCTGAAATAGACATTATCCGCCACGCGCTTTTGGTATTTCAGCTTTTTGAAGGTGTAGTTCGAGTATTGCCGGAAGGCAAAGGCACCGGCGCCGAACAGGACGGCAAGCGCGCCGATCGCCTGCTTCATCTGGCTGTCGCTAACGGTACCCTCATAGCCGAGGAACGCGCCACCCAGCACGAAGATCACAGACAAGGCCGGCAAGATATTGAGCAAGATCGGCACAGCGCCTGCGAGCGCCGGGGCGCCCAAGAGAAAGGCATCCGCCCGCGTGATCTGAATGCGGATATCCGGATATAAAAGGCAAATGTCGTGCACCGGAATGTCGTGGAACGCCTTCATGAGGACCGTTCCGGGGACCGCACCGGCGGGCAAGGGGCGCTGTGACTTGTCCTTTGGGTCGTCTTTGCGAAAGCGCACATAGAGAACGACATCGTCGTAAACCTCGACGTCTTGTTGCCGGCTGAAGAGCCCGAAGAACCGGGGAACGGTTTCCGACCCAATATGCATACCTCGGCTGAAAAAGCGGACCTCCTCATAGTGCCAGCGCGGCGCCTTGGTGCGGACCTGCTTCTGTTTTGTCTCACCCTCGCAAGCGCTCAGATCGTCCGGCGAGATTTCGTCAAAATTTGCTTGCCGAAGGACCTCTTGCATTTCCTGGCGGAGAGCCTGCACTCCCTTGGCATCAGCGGCAGGGTCAGCTGGATGAGATTTTTCGAACAATGCATAGGTATCTTTGAGGGTCTCAAGCTCGTCATAATACTCGTGATGGATGATCGCACCGAGCAGGGCCGTCATCCGCCGGAACAAGGCAGGCTGCGCGATCTTGCGGTCAACAGCGGCCGCCAGCGCGGCCATCAGCTCGCGCTTGCGCACCGGAATATAGGATTGTCGTTTGCGCCGCATTTTGCGCCCCCTCAGCGCAGAGTTGCCCGCATTCGGATCGTTAATCCATTCCCGATAGGGTCCCAAAGGTCACTATCCGGATTTGGGGGCGGGCGTGCAAGGCAAAGTGTTGAGACATGTTCAAAGAACACAGGCCGCACCTTGCCCACATGCCCAAAAGGTCCTGGGGTTGCAAACCCTTATGGCCAAAACAGGCTCCCATCCTGTGGCGCAAGTCCTCCTTGGGCAGCCTGACCTATATGAGTGGCGAGATTACCCTGAAGGCGGGGTTTGGGACCGGGTTTCGGGCTTTGGCTACTTTTATCATGCCCATCCCGGTGCTTCCTTCGTCCGCGAGCATGGCCATTTTCACTTGTTCCACGCTGAGG
>DMER01000234.1:30714-30981 GCA_003451645.1 Alphaproteobacteria bacterium
CCACGCTGAGGCGCCAGACGACAGACGCGCACTGGCCGCAATCAGCGTCGATAATCTCGGAAACCCGCTGGGAGCTTTTGTCGCCAATGTCTGGCATGTCCCTCTGCTGGGCGGCGGCGAGCGCGCGCTTGGCACCGCTTATGAACGGTTCAAGATCGACCTCGTCTATCCGTGCTATGCGCTAAACCTTTGGCTGACGGCGCTGGTCCATGCGCTCCGGCCAACTTTGCTCGCGCTTCATAAAGAGGCACTGGCTATCGCCGTTGA
>DMER01000150.1:0-140 GCA_003451645.1 Alphaproteobacteria bacterium
GCGCCGGACTTGTCGATGTCCGCTTTGATGAGGAAGGAGTTGGCGGTGACGTAGTTCTCACCCGGATCGATGCCGCCCAGGACTTCGACGAACTCGCCGTCGCTCCGGCCGAGTTCAAGCATACGGACTTCATAAGTCTT
>DMER01000150.1:377-4976 GCA_003451645.1 Alphaproteobacteria bacterium
ATAAGTCTCGCCGTACTTGGCGAACACGACTGTGAAATCCCGGAACCGTTGCAGGCCGCTTTCACGGACCGCGAGGGGGACTTGAGTTTCGGATGTATCGACGGCCGCCGTTACCCGCATGCCGGGCGCAAAGCCGGCGTCACGCGGCAACACCACCCTGGCAATCAGCGACTGCGTGCCCGCTTCCGCGAGCGGCAGGAAACTATCGATCTTGCCTTCGACGATTAGGTCGCCCCCGGCGAGTTGAACAGCGACGTTCTGACCGCGCTTGATCAGGCCAGCATCCTTCGGGAATACATGGAGTTCCGCTTGGGCTGCGCCGATATCGCCGATCACGAACAGCGGCTCGCTGGCTGCGACATCCCCCGCATTTGTGCGGCGCTCAAGGACCGTTCCAGAAATCGGTGCGCGTACGGAGTAGGATTGCAGGCTGCTCGAATTCTCGACCTCAGCCAGCGTATCTCCTTTGCGTACGGTATCTCCGACCGTTTTTGTCACGCGCAGGACACGGCCCGGATAGACAGCGCGGACATCTGCAGTCGCGGACGGCGTGAGTTGTACTGTGCCTGAAAGTTCTACACGCTCCCGGATGAGCGCAGGCCCAGCGGGTTCGATCTGAACGCCAGCATCTGTGGCAACACTGTCGGCGATGGTTGTCCGTCCCTCGTAAGATTCATAAGCCCACTTGTAGGACTGTCCGGCGTGGGATGCGCTGACCGCCACATCGAATGAATGTGGCTCGGCGACGACACCGTTGCCTTTCAGATACTCAGCCTCCGGCATAAATTGAAACACGTCCTTCTTTCCGCTCAGACGCGACAGCGTGACTTCCAGCTTGACCGTGGACGGATCAACCGGCTTTCCTTCGAGTGTGGGATACACCCTGTATTCAGGTTCCACCCCTGTTTCAAAGATCGTGACTTCCAGTGCGAAAGCGCCTTCTTCGAGCAACCGGCCTCCATGAGGTCCTTCTTCAGGCTCACCTTCTTCAGCCCCGTGTTCGTCGCCGTGGCCGGCCTCTTCTTCAGAGTGGCCGTCTTCTTCGGTATGGCCTGCCGCTTCGGTCTGGGTCGCAGAAGACGCGCCGCAAGCGGTGACGATCCCGGCCATCAGCAGGGCCGCGAGACTGAGGGTAAGGTTGTATTTGAACCGGTTCATGGGGCAATCTCCTGAAGGGGGGCCGGAAGGTTGCGGGCCTGGATTCGAGCAAGCGCGGCTTCGGCGAGATGATAGGTACGAAGAAGGTTGAGGCGCTGCTCGCGCAGATCGAACAGCAGCCTTTGGGCATCAAGGACGTCGAGGTAGGAGAAGGCTCCGCGCGCATAGCCATCATTGGCAAGCGCCACAGCGCGTTCGGCTTCCGGTAAGGGGCCAGTTTCGAGTTGGCCCAGAGCGTCGGTTGCGCCCAGCGCGGTTCGTTCCAGCTGGGCGCTTTCACGCAGCAGGGACTGGCGCAGCGCGTCGGCTTCCGCTTCCAGCTGGCGAGCCTGGGCGCCGGCCTTTTGTTCGTAGGGTGCGGCGCGCTTCGGGGCGCCAAGCGGCACCGAAACTCCGCCAAGAATTCCTACACTTTCGTCGGTTCCGAACTTGCGGACACCCGCGCTCCAGGTCACATCCGGGACGCGCTCGGCTTGGGCCAGCCGAAGCGCTGCCTGCGCCTGCCGGCGCTCAGCTTCGATGCGCGCGAGTTCCGGAGAACTTGCAACGTCAAGCGTATGCTCGTTGTGGCCTCCGCCTGGAGACAAACCGCAAAGGTCCACGCCAAAGTCTGCAGCGCCTCCCCAGAAATCGGCGAGGGCAGTGCGCAGGCGTTCAGCATCCTGGGTGAGGCGCGCGAGTTCGCCCTCTGCCACCATGGCGTCCGCCGCTGCACGGGATCCAGCCAGTAGGGGGTCACGCGCGGCTTCGACCCGCTTCTTGATCAGGGTCTCAGCCTCGCGAGCCGCTGCCAGTCTCTCTGCTGCGAGCGACGCGCGCGCCTGCGTCAAGGCAAGCTCGACATAGAGCGCCTGTATTTCGTAAGCGATATCGGCCTTGCTGATAACGACGCCGGCCTCCGCAATCTCTACGCCGCGTTCGGCGAGCGAGGTGCGCGCTTCGCGTTTGCCCCCGCGTTCCCAGACCCGGTTAAATGTGCCGGTGACTTCGAGACTGTCGATCTCAGCCGCGAGGCCGATGCCCGGAAAGTTTTCGAACTCCAGGCTCACGGTGTCTGACGGCCGGAGCGAGGCAATCGCGCGCTCGCTGCGCGCTGTTGCGACTGCAGCCCGCGCCGCGTCCGGTCTCAGGTCGCTTTCGATAGCCTGCAGAATTGCCTGCTCAAGTGAAAGGTGCGCGCCTGTCGCATCGGTATTGCTCGGGCAGGTTTCCGCAAACGCCGGCGAATAGCCGATCGCTGCCATGAGCGCGCCAGCCGCGCCCATTATTTTGGGTAACATGAGTCAGATTAATCCCTTGCCGGTTGCTGTCAGAACGCAGACGGTCGCCGAGGCGAACGCGAGCTATGGACGCAATCAGGCGCGGGGTGGGCGTTCCAGGGCGGGCGTAAGGGCCGAGCGGGCTCTCTGGTCCCGCAGAGCCGGAACCGATTCGTCCCGGTCCACCAAAGCCGAAAGTTCAAAGGCCTCGCTTTGGGTCATCGGCACATGACAATTGCCATGGCTGTGTATGCCATGTTCATGCGACGCCGGATCATGTGCATCAAAATCATCGTGCTCGTGCAATTCGAGGTGCACCGCAGCGCACGAATGCTGCTCATGCGGGTCGCACAAGGGTTCCGCACTGGCAGGCAATGCCAGAAAGGTGAGTGCCGCCAGCAGGGGCATCAACCGCTTCAAAAGGAGGCGCGCAACCTTCATCATACTTTTTGCTTAGCTCGATTTTCCTTCGAAGTCATTAAGGACTTCCAGCCACAGTGACGCATCTGCTTGATCTTGTGTGATATTATCGCGTCTCAGAGCGTCGCGGCGTTCCAGTTGACCTGTTTAACAAGATGCAGGATGGCTCAGAATGCCGGGCGGGAGGGAAATCCGGCCGCTGACGGGAGTTACGGTCCAACGGACCTGAAGAGCCGGCAAGAGATCGATCAAATGGCCCGCCATGAGCCGGATGAAGAAAGACGTTGACCGGAGCAGAGCGTGTGCGGATCTGCTCAAAAGACGAGGTGTCAGATCAGGCATCGGTTCTGGGTCCGAGCTTTGACAGGGGGCAGGACAACCGGCTGTTCCTCGCAACCCTCGCCAGTTGCGGCGGGTATCCCTTTGATTATGCGGCGCGCCGGCAAGGTGAAATGAAGTAGAAGGATGAGGCTGTCCTGAAGCCAGAAGTCGACGGCTGTCCCGGAACTGACGATACGCGTCCATCATTCGCGAGCGCGCCAATGACGCATATAGGGTAAAACTGCCCGACAATCCCTCAGATAAAAAACACCGGTGCGAAGCCGCCGCCAGCTGTCCTGAAATTGGTTGTCTGGCCGCGGTAAAGGCGCGCTGCTGCCAGCAGCATCATGCCATTGTATGTATAAAGCCTCACATCTGTTTTCAGCGTCTGCGCCGTACCATCAAGCAGGATCTGGCGTTCACCAGGTGCAACAAGTTCCTGGGCGATATAGTCTGCTTGCAGAATTTCTTCCCAAACCGAACGCGTCAGCTTGTCTCCGCGGTAAACCGCTTTGCCGCCGTGCCCCGATGTAGGCTTGAAGAACAGGCGCTTGCGATTCGCCCAGAGTTCTGACGAATTCCCTAGCGTGACCGATACTGTACGGGGAATGGAAGACAAGGCCTTCAGTATTGACGGAGAGATACCCCAACTTTCGAGCAAGGCGCTGTCGGAGAGGATGGTCAGGTTTTGCTTATGCGCCAATACGGCATGGTTACGGGGATTGGGTGTCAGGACGACGGCGTTCGCAAGGTAGGCTTCGCGCAGGACCGCGTGGGTAGGCTCTGACAAGCTGAAATCCACAAGCCGGTTATAGACGAGATCAATCTCGCGGCCGCGGGCGATCAGCTTCCCGTCGATAAGGGTTAGCTCAGATGGGTCCGTTACCATTGCTTCGATACCCGAAGCTTGAAAAAGACGCTTCGCTAGCAGGAACTCAGGATAAAGATACTGCGCCTCAGGTTCATCATCTATAATCGCAATGGTACTTGGGCGGAGGGTGCTGCGCTGGCGTTGCCATTCCGCCTCGAACATCGCGACTACGGCACGGTCAAAGGTGCTTGCGTCGGAAACGCTGATGAATGGTTGAACTGCGTCACAACAGGCAAGTTGTGCACGTGCACCAACAGCGTTCAAAAAAGCCCCGCCCGCATTTGTGTTGATTTCGATCAGCCGAGGCGGACCGCTTCCGAGATGAAAGTCATAGCCCATCAGGGCTCCCCGGGGACCAAAGTCGTGCTGCGCAATTTCGGGCGCCCACGCCAGAACTGACTTTGTGTATCTCTCGGTGCCCGCTAACGTTTCGATTGCAACCGCGATTGCCATCATGGCGGCACGGTCCGCCTCGGGCAGGAAAACCGGTACCTCGGAAAAGAGATGCGGGCGGCTGGCGATATGGACATCATAGAATGCACTGTCGCCAGCTGCAGATTGTAGCGCCGC
>DMER01000150.1:5214-5784 GCA_003451645.1 Alphaproteobacteria bacterium
CCTTCCTGTCAAGCGTGATGCAGAAGCAGGTTTGGTTGAAGTTTCCGGCCAAAGCCCGGTCCGCAAGCAGGGTGGCCTGGTCCCCTGAAACTTCTGTGACTACTCTGGGCGGCGGCTGCAAGCCATGTTCGTCTGCGATCATTTCATCACCTTGAAGTATACAGGCCGCAACTCTTGCAATACCGGCGCCCCCAATACTTAGCACCGCGATTCCGATCGCCGGTATTCGATTGCGCTCGAGCAGGCCAACACGCATTTCAATCCAGCTGCAACACACATCTCTGTGTCAGCTCTCTGATCCGCTTGTGCCCTCGGAGGGTGAGTTGCTGAATGAGGTTTTGTGCGGTGTTGTAGCAAGGTTTCTGCCAGTTGAACCTGCCGACATCGCCGGCTAACGCGCGGGGCTGGCTAGAGGCGCTGCTATCAGGCGTTTGACCGGCGCAGAACGGCGGCGCGGAGAGCAGTCGTTCCCTGGTTATCGCCGGCGGCGATCACGATGCAATCTGGCGCATTGTTTTGTAGATTGAAACCGGGCTGTCGGCATCGAGCCATGCCATGAATTCTTCCAAC
>DMER01000150.1:5978-6238 GCA_003451645.1 Alphaproteobacteria bacterium
TGCCATGAATTCTTCCAACAGACGGATTTTTCGCAATGGTTCGATTTCGAATTCCACGGTAATCGAGCCATATGATGACCCTGAGCCAAAGTGTCGGGTCAAGCTGACCAGGTCGACATGGCATGCGGTTGGCTCCCAAAGTGCAGTTTGCGTGGCGAATACTGAATGTTAAGGCCGTGTCACTGACGTGCGCGCCAACGCTGTCGGCGCTTCAGAGTCGATCGCAGGGACAGGGCAGGTAATCCTTACACGGATGCCTG
>DMER01000150.1:6470-6934 GCA_003451645.1 Alphaproteobacteria bacterium
TGAAGCGCATCGGACTGCAACACCCACCATCGACATGTATCCTTCGGCCTCCCCGCTTCGCTTGAGCAACGCGCAGTGCGCTTCCGGCGGGTGTAGCCAGCATGAGGGCCGATTAGCGGCTCGTTTACGCTATTCTTGAAATCGCGAGAGACGCGATATGTGCGTCGATCTTCGACACGGCGTCCTGGCTGAGCGGCAGATGCCTTTTCTCATTGCGCCAGGCTGATTGGAACCGTTCTACCGTGTCCGTGGCCGCGCGCCGGACGAGGGGCTCCGGCAATCCCGCTTTTGCGGACAGGTAAGCAAGCTCGTCCAGCGAGAGCTCTGCCATCTTTCTGGTCCGGGCATATTTAAGCGCCGCATACTCATCACTGATATACACAATGGTCGATACGAAGTCATAGGCCGGGGCGAGACTTGCCGTGCGGCGGTCGCGGTAGATCAAGGACCAGTTTTTCAGATGC
>DMER01000150.1:7153-9851 GCA_003451645.1 Alphaproteobacteria bacterium
GCATGTCGGCATTGCCGATGAGCGCATTGAACACCAGACGCCGGATGAATTCCTCCACGCCCTGATTGCCTGTCTCGATGGCAAGAACCTTCGCGATCGACCGGTAGCTCGCCCGCTCGTACTTGCTCGCCGGCATGATTCCGAACACCTGCGCGAAGTCTTCGATGTGAATGCGCTCACCGGCGTCTGTCCTGTCGAACCGCCGGATCGCGAAAACAGGCTCATTGATGCGGTTCAGCTCAGGCGGGATGCCTTCAATCGCGTCCTGCGCCACGAGTTCGATTTCGGGAATGTCGATGCCGGCGAGGCCTGCCAGGCGCATCATGGCGAATTCGTTTTCCGGCACCCGGGCATAGGTTGTCGACGGCAGTTTCGCGATCCAATCCCCGCCCGTTCCGTGGACCGGAATGGTCAGGCCGCCGCGCGCCGCCTTCAAGGCCGAGAATTTCAATTGCACCCCGGCCAGGGAAAAGCGCAGCGCCCTGGAACTTGCCGGCCGGTCTGACGCATCGTCTGCCAGGTCAACGTCTTCAAGCCAGCTCAGTCCGTCCGGCGAGACCACATCCATGGCGCCGGGCAGATCCTGGCCCAGCGCCCAGAGCAGGTGGAACTCACGGACCGCTTTGACGCCCGCGCGCCTTGCCAGGTAGTCACGCAGCGGACCTTCTGGCAGGAGGTTCGAGAAGAAGGGCGCGAGGCTCGTCTGGGTCGGCCTGAGTTGTTCAATCAGTCCGCCGGCCTGATCCTTGAAGGACAGGCTCAGCGTCGGCCGGGAAGGGTCTGCGATATAGTCTTCGGTAAACGAAAAGATCGACCGGTCGCCGGGCTGGAGGGTCAGCTTGCCGATCACTTTGCCGTAAAGGCGCACATCGAGAACGCGGACCTCATTCATCGTCGTCGTCCAGTGTGTAGGCAGGCTGCTGTCCCGGCGCGTCGGGGGCGCCGTGTGCTTTGGCATTGCGCAGACGGATCAGGGTCTCGAGACGCGGCCGCAGTTCGTCCAGGGCCTCTGGCTTTGCATTGTTCAGTCTGGCGCTCGCCTCTTCGAGCAAGGCGAGTTCCGCTTCCGTGAGGCGCGCCATGTTCAGGACGGCCAAGGCGCTCATCGCCTGCTTCAGCTGGCGATCGTCCGGATGCGCGCGCTGCAGGTTCTGCAGATTTTCCCCGATACGCCGGATGACCCGTGATTTCTGCCTGGGATCCGCGTCGCTGGCGAGCTCCTTCAGGATGGCCTCAATGGCCGGCAGGTGGCGTCGGTCAGCCAGCACCAGTTCAAGCCCGAGCGTGCGTGTCAGGTCCATAAGGCTCGACAGCCTGAGGTCGATGTCCCCGGACTCAATCTTTGAGATACGCGCCTGATCTGTCCCGGCGGCGTCTGCCAGCTCGCGCTGACTTAAGCCCTGACGTTCGCGGGCAGCCTTGAGCGTGGTGCCCATTTCTTCCAATACGTAGCGCATGATGACTTCTCAATCATAATTTTTCAGTTTGATGTATGATGGAACATTTAACAGGTCATGACCAGGGCAAAAAGCATGCAGAATTGGTCATCAAAATGAAAATAAATGACTAAAAGCGCATATATCAATCTGCCTCACGCCATTCCCTCCGGACAGAAGGCCCGTGGCAAGATCGTATCCGGCGACATGAGTGTCAGCCTTTCTGCAGAGTGCAATGCAGGATTGACGCGGGCGAGGAATGAGCAGGTCTCTCAGCCTGCCGTCCTCGTAAGGAAGCTACAACATGCGGCGCTGCACTCGCTGATGCGCACTATATGTGGACAAACGTGCCGAATCGGCGAATTTCTCTGCAATTCAGGAAAATGCACCTTTCACGTTTCGTAAATCATCCTATCCTCGCGGAATGGGCGAATCGATTCGGTCATGGCGGGTCGGGCTTAACCGACTGAAATAAACTCAGCTGAACGATTTTTCTAAAGCTGAGCGATGCGTTTTCTGCTCTGATGCCCGACCCTCTGACCAGATCAACTGGTGGGCCGTCATCGGATTAAGCTGCAACGCAAAAATGAGTGGGGGAAAGAGCGGCTACCTAACTTTGCAGGTCGAGGATGCCGCCCTTTCTCCCGTATTTTTCCGACTCTTCCAAGTCGGTGACTGATCCCTTAGCGGCGCGGCCGCTGGCACACAAGCGTCTTGAGTGCCAGTGTTTTGCGGGGTCACCGGACAGGAAGTTCCAGCACAAGGACTTTCCTCTTATGACTGCCAGAATTTCTTTTTTTCCCGTGGGCTGCGGCGACATGGCGTTGGTCAGAACCGATGCCGGCCGCTTCATTCTTATTGATGTGAATATCCGTCAGGCAGCGGACAACGCTGATGATGATACACCTGATGTGGCCAGGCAGCTCAAGGAGCGGTTGCCCAGGGACGCCTCCGGCCGGCCCTATGTCCACGCGATGATGCTAACTCATCCTGACAAGGATCATTGCAGCGGCCTTCTTCGTCACTTCCACCTGGGGCCAGTCAGCAGCTACCAGAAGGGCAGTGGCAAGATCATCATCCGCGAGATGTGGTCTTCGCCTACGGTTTTCCGCCGCGCGCAGAAGAAGACCTTTGATCTTTGCCCCGATGCGAAGGCGTGGGCCACTGAGGCCCGCCGGCGGGTTGCTCAGTACAGAAACCTTGGCTATTGCCCCGATCAGGAGCGCATCCTCATCCTGGGGCAGGATGTAGACGGAAAGACG
>DMER01000150.1:10085-10648 GCA_003451645.1 Alphaproteobacteria bacterium
ATGGGCTGGATGCGATTCTCGTCAAGGTCGACGCGACCTGGACGGCCATCAATGGTGAGGTCGACACTACGTTCGGTGCCCTCCTCATTGCGCCTCTTCCGGCGTCTGACGATGATGAGGAAGAGCTTCTGACAAAGAACAACTCCAGCATCGTATGCCGGTTAAAGCTGGGAAGCGGTGGCGTTGCCGACGCTGGCCGTATTCTCCTGGGCGGAGACGCGGAGGTCGCAATCTGGGAGCGTGTCTGGACCCGGAATTCCGGCAATGCGTCCGAGTATTTCTCTTATGACCTGCTCCTCGCGCCGCACCATTGCAGTTGGCATTCCCTGTCATGGGACAGCTGGAGTGAACTAGGGGAGGAGGCCGAGGTTAGCGAAGATGCCCGCGCGGCACTTGGACAGCCGCGGGATGGAGCCGTGATTGTCGCCAGTTCCAAAACGATTTCTGACGACGACGGCGACCCGCCCTGCATCCGTGCAAAGCGGGAGTATGATGGCATTCTCGATGAGGTGCGGGACGGCGTGTTCTTCTGTGTCGCCGACAATGATGATGAGCCCCTCGAG
>DMER01000150.1:10842-13103 GCA_003451645.1 Alphaproteobacteria bacterium
TGATGATGAGCCCCTCGAGTTTGATATCAGGCCTGGCGGTGTGAAACTTGTCAGGAAGAAGGTGCCGGCAGCTGTTGCCGCTCCGGTTATCGGAAGCCAGCCCATTGGCCACGGCTGAGGGCGCCATCCCAATGGACCTTCATGCTGTAGCATTCGCGGTCCGCCAGATTGCGGCTCACCCGGGAGTTAGTCTCCTGAGTGAGCCGCAGCAGACACCGCGCGGCTTAGACGTCATGTTCCAGTTCGATTTGGAGTTCGGGAGACGTTGGAGCGCCCGAGGCGAGAGTCCAACAGGTGTGCGTCCGCTGGAAGAGGTCAGGCTTAGCTTTCCAGATGATTTTCCGGCGTCTCCTCCGGAGATCTCCCTGCGCTCTGATTTCAGCCGGGAACATCCGCACATCCAGCCTTACTTGTCTTTGGACGGACGAGTTGTCCCGTGCGTGATCGACGCACCTATGAAGGAGTTCCTCGCAGCGTCGGGTTATTCGCAGCTTGCCGCACAGACAATGTTGTGGCTAACGCGAGCAGCGGAAGGTACGCTGATGTCAGGGGCTTCCGGTTGGGAGCCCGCAAGGCGAGATAATGTTAATGATATTCTTCTCCTCAATGAAGAAGTTATCCGTGCAAATGCGGGCAGGACAGCCGGTCATGCCTACTACGAAACGTCATTCAGGACATCTGATGACGGCAAGCCTCGAAAAGACTTTCTCGGTGCACTGATTAAGCGGTCAACCGCCCGGGAAGCGCTGAAGGCTGCGTCTGAGAGGTCCGGCATTGGTCTTGGCCTGGTTGTGTGGGGTGGAGCCGGCAATTCGCAGGCGGATCATAGTTTCGACCAGTATCTGCCAGACGACGTTCAGAATGTCGGCGAGCTGCTCCAGCGAGCCGAGTTGTTTGGTCTGAAGGAACGTCTGACAAAGGTGCTCCCGCACCTTGATGTTTCGTCGAAGGTGTATCGCAAACTCGACGTGCCACTCGTGGTGCTGTTGCTTGTCAGGCGACCAAGACCGTTGATCGGGAGCGATAGTCCGATTGAGATATTTGGCTATGTTCTCCCTCGTCTTCGCTTGGGCGGAGCATTGGATAATGCGAGCGATGTAGTCAGGCCGCTTGGATTGCGCGGTTCGGTAGAGCCCGGCGTACTCCGCCGGATGAGCGGTACAAGGGAAATGGCGCCCTGGGCCCTTCTGGGAGCAGGAAGCCTCGGGTCAAAAGTGGCGCTGCATTTAGCTCGGGAGGCAAACTCTCCGTGCATCGTCGCAGATCCGGCTATGCTGTCGCCTCACAACGCCGCCCGTCACAGCCTTTACCCTGAAAGGGCCGGTGAATTTTCGGGCTGGCTGCAAGGGAAGGCAAACGCTCTTTCCGGCGTTTTGGGTGCTTTTGGAAATCGGCCTCGTGCGGTGACGGGCGATCACCGGCAGCTCGTCTCGGAAATCAGGGGCATGAAAGTCAGCGAACGGCCGGCCTGGGTGGTCAATACGACAGCTTCGCTTCATGTCAGGGAGTCCCTGTCCCGCACCGAGTATGATGACATACCTCCTGTTGTAGATATGACATTGTTTGGCAGAGCTGCTGTTGGCTACGTGGCCATAGAAGGCCCAGCGAAGAATCCCAACAGTCTCGAGCTAGTTGCTGAGCTTTATCACATTGCTTCAACTGATCGCTCCTTCGGGACTTTGCTGTTCGGAGAAAGCCCGGCTTCCCGGGTTGTCCTGGGGCAGGGGTGCGGTTCCTTCACCACCATTATGAGCGATGCACGCCTGAGCGTTCAGGCTGCAGTTATGACGGAAACGTTTGGATCATTGCGGCCAGGTGATGGCTCATCAATCCGCATCATCCTCAAGACGGAATCGCTCGGCCTTGATATCCGGCATATCGAAGTTTCGCCATTCGTCCGCGTTCCTGTTGAAGGCCTTGAGGGATGGTCTGTATCGATGCCAGAGCGCGTTGTTACAAAGATGAAGTCCGATATGGGAAGTCATCCGAACACGGAAACGGGCGGCGTTATTATTGGGTATACCTCACTGACAGCCCGGCGGATCGTGATCACGGACATTGTGTGCGCTCCGCCCGACAGCAAGAGAACGGCATCTTCTTTCATCCTCGGAACTTCCGGTCTGGAAGACAGACTTTCGAAGATTGAAGCTGAGAGTTCCGGGGTTTTGAGGCGGCTGGGCACCTGGCACAGCCATCTGGGCGCCGCCGAGCCTTCCGCGATTGACCGGAAGTCCGCCGAACTGGTTGCAGACGGCGCGTCA
>DMER01000082.1:0-184 GCA_003451645.1 Alphaproteobacteria bacterium
GGCAGCCCCAGTCAGCAAGTGGTGAAATATACCAAGGGCGCCTTCCGCTTCATTTCCGGCGCGGTCCAAAAGGACAGGGTGCAGCTCAAAACACCAACCGCGACCGTCGGCATCCGCGGCACGGTCGTGCTGACCAAGGTCGAGCCTGACGGCACCACGTTCGTGGGCGTCGAGAAGGGCGAGG
>DMER01000082.1:384-10421 GCA_003451645.1 Alphaproteobacteria bacterium
CGTGGGCGTCGAGAAGGGCGAGGCGACGGTGACCAGCACCGTGACGGGTCAGAATGTGAACCTTACGGCGGGCGAGAAAGTGACGATCAAGCCGGGCGGCGAGATCGGCGGCATCACGCTGGGCAAGGTTGAAGGGTGTCCGGGTTAGACCATGGGACACAAACATCAAAGACCCGCGACATCAACAGGGGCCAAAAGCATGGCTGTTTGCCTGCGCGCTGCATTGAGAACAACAACAGCAGCGCTCGCACTTTTGGCCACGCAGTCCGTTGGCGCGGCGATCACCGTGCAAAACGGCGATACGCTGAACCTCAACGGCGCAACACAGAGCACCGACACGCTTGAACTGATCGATGGCAGCGTCATCAACGGGACGCTCAATGCCTCCACCGCGTTCAACGTCCGGAACGGCACGATTTCCGCCTTTCTTTCGGGGTCTGGCCTGCTGACCAAATCCACCGGCGGCGTCGTGACGCTCGCGAGCGCCAACAATTATACCGGTACGTCGCAGCTCTTTGCCGGAACCTTGCAACTTCTGAGTTCCGCCTCATTGGGCACTGGGCGCGTACGCACGACCTTTGGCGTGCTCGATGTGTCGACGGGTCTCAATGTCTTGAACGAAATTGAGCTAAGGAACACAGGGCTTGCAATCAATGTCGATGCGGGCACCGCGACGTGGAGCGGGATTATCTCCCAAGAGACAGGGGTCTTTGGTTTCGAAAAAACCGGCGCGGGCAATCTGCGCATTACGAATGGCAGCAACACATTTGCCGGGCCAGTGAAGGTCAGCGAAGGCGAGCTGACGATTGCGGCCATGGGCGGATTCCAATCCAGCACAGAACTCTTCAACGGCGCGTTCCTGACCTTCGATATATCAGAAGGTTATACCTATAACGGCGTGGTGTCTGGGACAGGGCGCGTTTCGGCAACCGGTGGACAATTGATCCTGACAGCCGCGCAGACGCTAACCAACAGCACCTTTACGGTGAACCCAGGCGCGGGCTTGATCCTTCAGTCGACAGCGACCTTGGGCGAAGGCACGAACAAGGTTGAATTGCGAGGGGGCCCTGACGCGCTGACGCCAGCGCTTCTGGATCTCGGCGGCACCACACAATCAATCCAGCGCCTGGACGTGAGCAACGTCCACAACCTGGTCGAAAATGGCGCGTTGATTGTGTCAGATGAGATCGCGATCAGCGAGGGCACGATTAGCGCGAACCTTGCAGGCGCTGCGGGCCTGACCAAGGACAGCTCAAACAATATCGTGATCCTGTCGGGAGCAAATTCCTATACCGGCGCCACCGTGATCAATGGCGGCACCGTGATCGCCCAAGGCGGCTCGGCCATCGGCGACGCGTCGGACGTGACGATCGAACTCGACGCGACGCTGCAGCTCGATTTCAGTGAAACGATTGGCGCATTGGCGGGCGCGGGCGCGGTCGACTTGCAAGACAATGTTTTGACGGTAGGGCGGGACGGGGTCGACACAACCTTTAGCGGCCTGCTCGCAGGGACCGGCGCCTTGGTCAAGACCGGAACCGGCAGCTTGACCCTAACGGGGGCCAATACCTATGAGGGCGGCACGACGATCGAAGGCGGCACGCTGCGCGTTGAAGACAGCCTGGCGCTGGGCACCGGCCAAATCGTCACCACGGGATCGGTCCTGGACTATGCCGATGGCATCAATCTCGCGAACCCGATTACGCTGGATTCCAACACCACCCAACTTCAGGTCCTGACCGGATCGGCGACGCAGTCCGGCGTGATCAGCCAAGACGCAGGCGCGCGCCCCCTCGAGAAAATCGGCGCGGGCACGCTAATCTTCACCGCCGCCAACACCTATTCCGGCGAGACGACTATCACGGCGGGCACGCTGCGCCTTGCGGGCGCGGGTCAGCTGTTCGAGGGTGCGAATGTCACGGTGCAATCCGGTGCGACCTTTGACCTGACCGACAGGACACAGACGCTCAGCACACTGACGCTCAATGGCAATGCCATCGTCACCGGCGAGGTGTTCGGCGACGACCCCAATGCGTTTCTGAATGTCGACACGGTTGCGGCCACCACGGCCTCGGGCGAGACGGCGGCCCTAGACGTCGCTTTCGCCTCCAGCGGTACGGTCACCAAGAATGGCACTGGCACGCTGCGCATCGGCGGGTTCCCCAATTTTGGCTTCACCGGCACAGTCGAGCACAATGCCGGCACACTGCAGCTGATTTGGGGCGATGCATTGGGCTCCGGCACCGTCAACATGAATGGCGACACGATCCTGTCGCTCAACAATGGCACCGGCAACGGTCAGAATTTTTCCAACCTGATCAATCTGGCCGCCGCGGGCGCCAAGATCGATGTCGCCACAAATATCAGCGTTCAGCACGGCGACATCTTTGGGACTGAGGGCTTTGAAAAAGCGGGCTTTGGCCTGCTTGGCATTGCCGCGCCCACATCCTTCACCGGCTTGACCAAGATCACGGAAGGCGGCGTGCAACTGCGCGAAGGCCTAACGGGCGTTTACGGCAGCCTGACAGGCCCTATCGAGATCGGCGCGGCGGGGTATCTGGACATTCTGCGCCAGGACACCGCGCTCAATCTTGGCGGAACGATCAGCGGCGCCGGAGGTATTTCGACCAACGGCATTTTCGATTTTGTGAGCGGCACGGTGATCGCCGGACAATGGACGCTCTCAGGCAACAACACCTATTCCGGCGGCACAAATGTCAGCGCAGGCACACTGCGCGCGGGCTCGGCGACCGCCTTTGGCACGGGCTTCCTCAACACGAACAATTCGCCCCTCAACGCGCCAGGTTCGATCGCGACCATCAGCCTCAATGGGTTTGACATCAGCGCCGCGGCTCTCTTGGGCAATGGCGTGTTCGACCTGACGGGGAACGAACTCACCGTCAACGGTTCGGGCGGTTTCGTCAATGGCGCGAGCTTCACGGCCGGCACTCTGACGGTTGCGGACAGCGCGAACCAATCCTTCGGCGCCGTCGATCTGTCGCCGGTCCAGACCCTCCGGGTGGATGGAACCGTCGGCCTTGAAGGCACAGGGAATGTGGCGCCTCAGGCAATCGTGCTCGGGCTCAATGGCCGCCTGGATCTGGAGTTCTTGGATCAGGCCGAGTATGTGGTCACCAATATTGGCGGCGCGGGCGAGATTTTCCTCGACAATAGCCTTCTGACCATCGACACCCCCGGCAGCGATGTCACGCTGGCGAGCCTGATCTCAGGGACAGGCGGATCACTGAAGAAGACGGGCGCCGGCGTGTTGGAGCTCTCCGGCACGAACACCTTCGATGGCGGGATCGAGGTGGCGCAGGGCACACTGCGCCTTGCCAATAACGCGGCCGCCGGGACCGGTGTGATCCGCACCACGGGCTCTGTGATCGACTATGCCGCAGGCGCCAGTATCGGCAATCACATCGTCCTCGACTCCAACACGACGCAGCTTCAGGTTTTGACCGGCATCGCGACGCAATCCGGCGTGATCGGCGAGTCCGGCGGTCCGCGCCCCTTGGAAAAGATCGGCACGGGCAATTTGATCCTGACCGCCGCCAACACCTATACCGGCCTCACCACCGTCACCGATGGCCGCTTGCAATTGGGGCCGGGCGGATCACTCGCTGGGAACGTCCATGTTGGCCCCAGCGGCAATGCCTGGTTCGATTTTAATCAGTCGGCGAACTATACCTATAACGGCATCCTGTCCGGCGGCCAGGTGTCGCTTGGTGCCACGGGCGCGATCATCGAATGGACCGGCGCCAACACACATAGCTACACAGGCATTGGCGACGGGACCTTGCTGCTGTCGGGCGCGGGCACGCTGGGCGCCACAACGGCAACGGTCGGCCTGTCGGGCTTCACCGCCGCCGTCCTCGACCTGGGTGGGACGACGCAGACGATCAGCACGCTGAATACGTTCCATGAATTCGGCGGCAATGTCTTCACGAACGAGGTCACGAACGGCACGCTCAACGTCAACAGCGTCATGAATATCGAGAGCGGCACCTTCAGCGCCAATCTGGGCGGCACGGGCTCGCTGATCAAAACCACGGCCGGAACGGCGACGCTGAGCGGCACGAACACCTTCACCGGCCCGACGACGATCAATGCGGGCACGCTGGTGTTGCAGGGTGGTGCGGCGCTCGACGACGCGAGCGATGTCGTCGTCAACACGAGTGGGACGCTGCAACTCAATTCAAGCGAGACAATTGGAAGCCTTGCTGGATCTGGAAACTTGATTTTGGGGGCGTTCACAACGCTTTCAAGCGGAAATGGCAATTCTTCGAGCACGTTTAGCGGAGTGATTTCCGGAATTGGAGAATTTACAAAAATTGGGTCGGGGACGATTACGCTTTCGGGCGCAAACGTGCATCACCATACGAACATTGATAACGGCACCGTTCGTTTAACCGCAGGGGGCACGCTGGGTGATTCCTCAATTGTCGGAGTAACGATGAATGGGTTGGGTGCTGGCACTACGCTTGACCTCGGCGGAACGACCCAAAACATTCTAAATCTCTATATCTTTGGAAATACGCAACAGATTGTCACTGGCGGCTCTATTATTGCGACGGCTTTATACAACGTCGAGAGTGCAGAGATCAGCGCAAATCTAGGGGGAACTGCAGGTTTTTTGAGGACTGGCGCTGCAAGTAGCACGATCTTGTCGGGTGCAAATTCGTTCTCGGGTGTGACTACGGTAGATGAGGGCACCCTCGTTCTAAGGAACGGGGCGGCAATTGCCGATAGTGGGCAAGTGGTTGTTGAGAGCGGCGCGACACTGCAAATCGACGACGCCGAAACGCTGCGCTCGATTGCAAGCACTGGAAACGTAACGCTGAATTCGAGACTTACGCTATTGAACGTGAGCGGTGAATTTGGCGGCTCGATATCTGGAACAAGCGGTCTCACGACGTCACATGTCGCCCCATTCGCTGCTTTCACGCTCTCCGGCGTCAACACTTTCTCTGGCCAGACGACGATCAACGGCGGCAAACTGATCCTGCAGAACGGCTCCGCCCTCGCCGATTCAAACGCCGTCACGGTTGCGACCGGAGCGACGCTCCAACTCGACGCCTCCGAAACAATCGGCAGTCTCGCGGGAAGCGGCGCGGTCACGCTCGGCGGGACGACGCTGACAACTGGCGGCAACGATGCGAGCACGGCGTTCTCGGGGACGTTCACCGGCAACAGCGACAGCAAACTCATCAAGACCGGCACCGGAATATTCTCTGTCGGTCATTTGGGCCATTCGGGCGAGACCCGCGTCAACGCCGGCGCGTTGAACTTCAACGGCACCGCTGCGGGCTCTGTGACCGTCAACTCCGGCGGCAGGCTCTCCGGCACGCACACCATCAACGGCGACCTCATCAATCTCGGCACGCTCGCCCCCGGCAACTCGCCTGGCACGACGACCGTGCTCGGCAACTACACCGGCGGCGGCGTGCTGGAGGTTGAGGTTCAGTTCGACAATGCAAGCGCGCCGGAAAATGGCGTGACGCATGACTTCCTGAACATCGCGGGCGACGTCTTGGGCGGTCCCACAACCGTCAGCCTGCTGAGCTTTCCGCCCTCGTTCGAACCCGCCGCCACCACGGGCAACGGCATTGAGATCATCCGCGTTGGCGGCACTACGACTGACGAAGATTTCGCGATGACGGAATATTTGTTCGGGGACTATTTCTACAATCTGGCCTTTGTCCCCGCCGTGATAGAGGGTAGCAACCGCTTCTTCCTGCAATCCACGCTCGCCACACCGGGCTGCGAGGTCACGACCGGCAACGACGCCTGCTTCATCGACAGCGCGACCGATCAGACGGCCGCCATCGACGCGCTGGCGGGCAATGACACGCTGCAGCTGACCGGCCCAACAGATTTCAGCTTCGATGTCAGCCGCATCGGCACGACCTACACGAACTTTGAGGTCTTCCAAAAGGCGGACGTCAGCACCGTGACGCTGACGGGCACGATGGCGGACGCTACCCAAGGCATCGACGTTCAGAACGGAACCTTGATCGCGGGCGGCGGCACTTTGGGTGCGAATGGCCGCGTCAACATCTTCACGCCCGGCACGCTGCAAGTGGCCAGCGCGCTGACCGTGGGCTCGATCGCAGGTTCGGGCGACATCGCTCTGGGGGCCAACACCCTGACGGTGGGCGGCGACAATACGTCAACGGCGTTCGCGGGCATCATCTCGGGCTCTGGCGATTTCGAGAAGCAAGGGTCCGGCATTTTTACCCTGTCGGGTGCAAATACGCTCACCGGTTCGTTGTCGCTCAACGATGGCGGCATCACAGTTGCCAGCGGCGGCACGCTGGGCGCATCAACTGTGGACGTGTTCGTTCAAGGAACGCTGGACTTGGGCGGGACCTCGCAAACGGTGGGCTCCTTGGGCTTGGCGAGCGGTGCGATCCTGAACGGCGCACTCATCGTCAATGGCAATGCCTTTGCACAGGTCGGAACGATCAGCGCCGACTTGACCGTTACAGGCAGCTTTGACAAGGCGTTCGGCAGCGGCGACCTGACGCTTTCGGGGACGAATTCGTTTTCGAGTGTGGGAATTGGCGATGGCAAGTTGATCGCGGCCAACGACGCGGCGATCACCGACACCGCGTCGGTAAACATGTCCTTTATCGGGTTCGGTATCGGGCCCTCGCTGCAAATCCTCAGCGACCAGACCATCGGTGGCCTTAGCGGCGATCCGTTCAGCGGCTTGAACCTCGGCGCGTTCAATTTGACCACAGGAGGCAACAACGCCTCGACGAGTTTCGACGGGGTCATTTCCAGCACGACCGGTAAGCTGGTCAAAACCGGCGCGGGAGTGTTGACGCTCTCGGGCAACAACATTTTCTCCTTCGCCGGCGGCATCGATCTGTTGCAAGGCGGCCTGCGCCTGGCCAGCGACACGGCGGCGGGCACGGGACCGATCACGACCTTCGGTTCGGTCATCGACTACGCCAGCGGGATCAATAACGCCGCGCCGGTGATCATCAATAGCAACACGACGCAGGTCCAGGTCTTGGCGGGCTCGGCAACGCAGTCGGGGACCATCAGCGAATTGGGCGGCCCCCGGCCCCTAGAGAAAATCGGCGCGGGCGCGTTGATCTTGTCCGGATCGAACACCTATACCGGGGCGACGACGATCACCGCCGGTACGCTGACGGCGCAGGGCGGCTCGGCCATCGCGGACACCGGTGCGGTGTCGGTCGCCGGTGACGCGACATTCAATCTGGCCTCCAGCGAAACGATCGGCGCACTGTCCGGCGCGGGCCTTGTCACGCTCAACGCCAATACGCTGACGGCCGGGTCTAGCTTTGGCAACTCGACATTCAGTGGTGTGATCTCGGGCGCGGGCGGACTGACCAAAACCGGCAACAGCCAACTCACTTTGACGGGCGCTAACACCTATACCGGGTTGACAACGATCAATGACGGACAGCTGGCAATCGGCAATGGCGGCACGGCGGGGTCGATCGCGGGCGATGTGAACGTGGCGAGCGGATTTCTCATCTTTAACCGCAGCGATACGCTCACCTTTGGCGGCGTCCTGTCCGGCAGCAACGTCGCGCAGATCGGCACGGGCGTGACAATCCTGACGGGCGCGAACACGCATGCCTCGACGTCCATCTCCGCTGGCACGCTAAGGGTGCAAGGGACGGGAACGCTGGGCGCGACGAATGCGACGGTGAGCATCGCAGGCAGCTTTGGCCCCGCGATCTTGGATTTGGGCGGCACGACGCAGACGATCGGCGGCTTCACGCTCTTCCAGGCCTCGAACAATACGATCACGAACGGCACTCTGATCGTCAATGGCGGGATGAACGCGAACGAGGGCTCGATCAGCGCCAATCTCCAAGGCACGGGCCCGCTGTTCAAAGGCGGGGCTGGGGTCACAACCCTGTCCGGAACGAACACCTATACCGGAGCGACGACGGTCTTCGACGGAACGCTGATCCTGCAAGGCGGTAGCGCTATTGCTGATGCGGGCGTCGTCACGGTGACCGCACCTGGAACGCTGCAACTTGCCAACAGCGAGACTGTCGGCAGCTTGGGTGCTTCGGGCGCCGTCGTCCTTGGTGCCAACACGCTGACCCTTGGCGGGAACAACGCTTCGACCGCCATCTCCGGTGTGATCTCGGGCATCGGCGGCAGCTTGGTCAAGCAGGGCAGTGGCGAGTTGGTGTTGTCCGGCGCCAACACGTTCACTGGCGGGACGACGATTGCGGGCGGCACGCTGGAGCTGCGCGGCAGCATGGCGGCAGGCACGGGCGCGATCACGACCACGGGCTCGACGTTGCGCTATGGAACGGATGCGATGGCGCTGGCCAATCAAGTGATCCTCGACAGCAACACGACAAAGCTCGATGTGCAGGTGGGCTCGGCCACACAAGCGGGCGTGATCAGCGAGGCCAACGGTCCGCGGGGCTTTGAGAAGACCGGCGGTGGCTTGCTGATCTTGACCGCGGACAACACCTTTACGGGGACCACAACCATCACCAGCGGCGGCGTATCGCTAGGGAATGGCGGCACGTCCGGCTTTGTGTTGGGCGGCATCGAGATTGGCGCGGGCGCAAATTTGGCCATCAACCGGTCCGACAGCATCGCCATGGCCAATGGGATCGCAGGCGCGGGCAGCGCCTTTAAGCGCGGCGCGGGCACCACAACCCTCAGTGCACAGAATACGTTGAACGGCGCCTGGATCGTTGAGGAGGGGACACTGGCGCTCGGGACCAATGGCCGCGCCGGAACCAGCGCAGTCGATGTCGCGGTGCTTGGTGGCATCTTTGATCTGGGCGGGTCGGCACAGACGGTCGATCAGGCCGTCCTCGATGGCGGCGCCATCAATAATGGACAGCTGGCGTTCTCGGGCTTGCGCTTGGGCGCGGGGACCATCGGCGCGTCGCTTGTAGGAGCGGGTCAGGTCGTCAAGGATTTGCCAGGCCTCATGATCCTTGCCAATGCCAACACCTATTCAGGCGACACGGCCGTTCTTTCAGGCACCTTGCAGGCAGGCGCGGCCGGAGCGTTCTCTCCCAACAGCCGTCTGGTAGTGGGCCCCAATGGCCTGGTCGATTTCGGCGGCTTTGACGCCACATTGCCGTCCCTGTTAGGCAGCGGTGGGCTCAACATTGCGGGCGCGCAGGTGACGGTCGGCGGTGACGGCGCGTCCACGCTGTTCTCCGGCACTCTGACTGGCGCGGGCGGCAAGCTGATCAAAACGGGGGGCGGCCTCTTGGCGCTCTCTGGCAATAACACCTTTGATGGCGGCATCGACATCATGGGCGGCGGCATTAGCCTAGGCAGCAACAATGCGGCGGGTACCGGGCCAATCCGCACATTCGCGACCGTAATCGATTATTCGAATGGCGTGAACAATGCCGCACCCATCATCCTGGCCTCCAATGACACGCAGCTTCAGGTTTTGGTTGGCTCTGCCGAGCAATCCGGCGCGATCTCAGAGACGGGCGGCTTGCGGCCGCTTGAGAAGATTGGTGCCGGCAATCTGACGCTGTCGGGCACCAACACCTATACCGGCCTCACAACCATTAGCGGGGGCCAGTTGACGCTATCCGGTGGCGCGGCCATTGCGGACAGCGCGGATGTCGACATTGCCAGCGGCGCGACACTGCGCGTGGCGCAAAGCGAGACCATCGGCGCGCTGGTGGGCTTGGGCGCGCTGCAACTCGATAGCGGCGCGGTCTTGAATGTGGGCGGCGACAACACCTCCTTCATTTATGATGGCAATACGGCGGGCTTGGGTGGCCTGACGAAATCGGGCACAGGCCGGTTGACGATGCTGGGCGATTACTCAGCCTCCGGAGCATTGACCTTGGCGCAGGGCCAACTGGCAGTGCACACCGGAGGTGATCTCGCCAACGCCTCGAGCTTTAGCGTCGCCTCTGGCGCCACCGCCTTCTTGGGCGGGCAATTGCTGGGCGTCAATGGCACCGGCATGACCGGCACCAATCTGGGGGCGCTGTCGGTGGCCAATACCGGCCGCCTCTATCTGGACGATAACACCGCGCTGAACGCCG
>DMER01000082.1:10627-15443 GCA_003451645.1 Alphaproteobacteria bacterium
ACTGAACGCCGCATCGTTGACCTTGGCGAACGGGTCCAATCTGGAGGCCTTCTTTACGACCAGCACGGCGACCCATGCGCAGATTGCGTTGACGGGCGGCGCGGCCCTGACGGGTGCGAATTTTGGCGCCTATCTCGATCCGCTGAGCTTTGGCGGCACGACGGCGACGAATTTTCTGTACACAGACGTCATCGCCTCGTCGAGCGTGTCGGGGACCTTTGCGGGCGTGAATATCCTGGCCGCGCCGAACAACCTCTTCAGTATTGCGGCACTATATAAACCCAATGGCGTGGACATTGAGATCACGCGGTCGAGTTTTGCGAATCTGGGCGGCGGAGCGGGTGGCGGCATTGGCGGCGCCTTGGAGGGCGCGTTCCAAGGCGGCAACACCAATCCCGATATACAGAACTTGATCCTGACGGTCGCCAACAGCAATGGCATCGTGATCAATGCGATTTATCAGAACGTCGCCGGGCCTGCGCTCGCCGAGATCAAGACAGCCGCCGCCAGAGGCGAAAAGCCGTTCGAGAAATCGGTGGAGGATCGCGTGGATGCATCGCGCTCAACAGGGTGCCGCGTGGCGGGCGATGTTTGGTGCTTCCGCCGCTATGCGCAAGCAGCCTCGCCCGTGATTAGCGATGTGCAAGGCGATCCCAGCGCCTTTGATTGGCTGGAGACGGGCCTGCGAGACAGTGGCACGACCTCGATCTGGGGCCGCGTCGTCGGATCGTTGAGTGATGTCGACGGAGATGCGAACTCTCCGGGTTCGGAGCAAACCCTTGGCGGTTTGATCTTTGGTGCTGATCAGGTGCTGACCTCGGATTTCCTGATTGGCGCGGCGTTGCAATTCTCAGACGCCAGCGTGGATTTCGAAGGGTCGGCCAACACCTCCGACATCCGCTCGGGCCAATTGGGGGCTTATTTCTCCTATGGCGGCGCGGAACTCTATGTGAACGGCAACGCCAGCGTGAGCATGGCAGAGGCGGAGGCACAACGCTTCTTCACGGTGGGCGCCACGAATTATCACATCCGCAGCACCCAAAAGACCTATGGCTACACGGCCAATCTGCAAGTGGGGACAATCCTCGAAGCCGATGGCGCCCGCTTTGAGCCCTTCGCGGCTTTGCAGGGCTCGCTCAGTCAAGGCGATGACTATGCCGAGACCGGCGGCGGGGGCCTGGGCCTCAATGTGTCGCCCGATGACACCTGGTCTCTGCGCTCGACGCTTGGGTTCAAACTCGCCCGCGTATTCGACCTCGGCGACCGCAAGATCGTGCCGCAAGCGCGTCTCGATTGGCGCCATGAGTGGCTCGACCGGCAGCAGACTTTCACCGCCGCCATGCAAGGGGCGCCCAACAACCCCTTCACCGCGAGCGGGCAATTGTTCTCGCGCGACAGCATCAGTCTGGGCCTGGGCCTCGCGGTGCCAGTTGCAGGAACCGTCACGGGCTACATCGACGCGGAAGGCAATATGAGCGATGACACGCGCTCTGGGCTCGTCTCATTCGGTGCGCGAGCCACCTGGTAGCCGGGCCACTTGAAGAAGAAAAGGCCGCCTACGGATTATCCGCAGGCGGCCCATAGGTCCGGGAGAGATGTCTTAACAGCCGCAGCGGGTGCGCTTGCGCTTCGGGGCGCAGGGCTTACGCGGCTTGGCGCAGACCGCATCAGGAACGGGCCGGTTGGAGGTGATCCACTCGTGGCGCACCAGCATGGGCTCTGGCTCGGCCTCGACGATGTCGGGATTGAGATGCTGGGTCGAGAACACAGTCACGTGGCTGCGCTCATCCGCGACATAGCAGGGGTGTCCGGCCGCATGCATCGCGGTCGCTACATCCTCGTTCAAGCACATGAGTGCGACAGCGGCACGCTGATAGCCCAACGAGTGCAATTGGCGGGAGTTCTTCAAGCGTTGGCAGTTTGTGTCGGTCCAGGTGGTGCCAATCGACAGGCCAAACCCGACAGCTTGTCCGCCTACGGAGCTTGAACCCATGCAGGTGTCCTCGCCCGTCACCAGCGGCGGCGCATAGGCGGTATTCACTGGCGCACGCGGGTTGCTGATATTGACGTTCTGGCTGGCGTTATTCGCATTGTCCGAAGATGAGGACGACGACGAAGACGATTTGGAGTACGCCTTGGAGTAGGATTGCTGGGACTGATACTGGTCCTGATATTGATCCTGGTACTGATCTTGATATTGGTCTTGGTTTTGGTGGTTGTTCATGTGCGGTGCGTTCTTGACGACATTGACCGCATTGCCGCCGTGCCCGCCATAGCCGTGCCCGCCATAGCCGTTGCCGCCATAGCCATGTCCGCCATAGGCTTTGCCGCCATAGGCGTTCCCGCCATTGTAGACTGGCGCTTTACCGTGACCATGATGATAGCCGCTTGCCAGGGCGTGAGGCGCGAGCGCCGCCGCCAAAATCGTTGCAATCAGAGCCTTACGCATAGAAACCTCCACTAGTGTGCCAGGGTGCCTTCGTCCCTGACGGCGCTTCTGCAGGCCTCGGGCCAACGCAATTCGTCCGGAAACAGAGCATTCTCACGGCCATTTCTGCGGAATTCGCACTTGCGGGATATCCGGCGGCGGCTGGCCTGTCTCATTTTGAGAGGCACGCCCCAAGGGCTGTACGCCACGCGCTTTTGTGCTAACCATCCCCAAAATGCAGGAGGAAAGCCGCCTATGCCATCCCCCCTCAAACATGAGATTGAGCGGATTTATCTGGACCGCGGCCGCAAGCGTTACGGCCTTGAGGATGTCAACCAGCTTGAGCACGCTCTGCAAGCAGCGGCGGCGGCTGAGCGGGCGGGGGAGGGGCCGGAGATGATCATTGCGGCGCTGACGCATGATGTCGGCCACATGGTCCATGCGCTAGGTGAAAACCCGGCCGCGGACGGCGTTGATGATTGGCATGAGAATGTGGGCGCGGATTGGCTGGCGGCGCGCTTGCCTGCCGCGGTCAGTGAACCTGTCCGCCTGCATGTCGAGGCCAAGCGTTATCTCTGTGCAGCCGAGCCGGGTTATCTGGACCAATTGGCGCCCGATTCGGTGACAAGCCTAAAGCTGCAGGGCGGCCCAATGCCGGAGGCGGAGCATGCGCGTTTCTTGGCACGGCCCTACGCGGCCGATGCAGTGCGCTTGCGCCGTTATGATGAGATGGCCAAAGAGGCCGGAGCGTCTGTGCCAGAATTGGCCCATGTCTTAGGGCACCTGGATCGCATCGCGCCGCAGAGAGATATCGCGGGCCTCGCGACAGCTTTCCGTGCGGCTGGATTTGTCCGTATCGAGAGCTTTTTCTCGGCGGCCGATTGCGCCTATCTGCAATCCGCCTCGTTGGCCTTCGCACAGGAGGCCGCAGCCATTCTGCGAGCGGCTGCGGACGGGGCCAAGCCCGGCCTGCAGAGCTTGATCGTAGTCCCAGAGGCGGATGATCCGGCCGCCATTTGCCGCTTTGAGTATCTTCTGGGCCATGATCCAGGCTTTGCGCAGTTCGTCCGTGCACGGATCGCACCGGTCATCTCGGCCTTGGCGGGCGAGCCTTGTCTGCCGTTCAAGGACAAGGAGAACGAGAAGCACCCCGGCGGCGGCGCATTCCGTCCGCACCAGGATTTTGCCGCCTATCAATCCTTTGGGCCACGTTACAACTTGACCGCCATGGTGGCCTTGGATCCGCAAACGCCCGAGAATGGCTGTTTGGAGTTCGCGTCAAACCTGATGGAGGTCGCCGAGCGCGCCCCGGGAACGGAGTGGTTTGATGGTAAGCCCTTGCTTGCGTTCCACCACGGTGGGCCGCACAATGGCGACATTCTCGATGATCAGGTCCGCAGCCTCTCTTGGGCGAAACTGCCCGTTCTGCCTGCCGATCTTGTGGTTTTTGACAGCTTCGTTCCGCATCGCTCGGGGACAAATCTGACTGACGCCTCAAGGCGCGCGATGTTCCTGACTTATGCGCGCGCGCGGGACGGAGATTGGTACGCCCAATATTATGCAGACAAGCGAGCGAATGCTCATGACCCGAAATTCCATGTCTCAACGCCGACGCGCCACGCCGGCGATTGAGCCCAATCGGTCTATTCGAACCGGCGTTGTTTGCGGCGGAATTCCGCTTCATACGCCCAATAGTCTTGAAGCTGCTGCACAAAGAAAGCAGTCAAACCGCCGATAATCAATCCGAGTGCCAACCCGCCATCGTGTAGCGACGTTGCTGTCAGGTAACCCGCCAGCCCGCCTGAAAACCCACTGAGCGCGAGGCGCCGTGCGCGCGCAATCGTCATTCTCCATCTCCCTATATCAATACTTCTCCGTGCAAGGGATGATGTGTTCGAATCAACCCTTACACTGGAATGGTACCGCGCAATGCGCGAAGGGGAAGAGGACAATCTCTCAAAAGCAGAAAAGCGGTGTAATGGAGATTACTCGCTCGCCCGTGCTGCCGCTTCGCGTGCGGCGCGAACTTTGTCGCTGTTCTGGTTGAATAGGATCTCGCGGCGGCGTTTTTGTTCGTCTTCGCTTAGCTGCCGCTCCGACCAATCCTTGTGGAGGTTGCGGCCAATCTGAACGGCTGGCCTTGCGCCTACTTCATCGACCCAGCGTTTGAGGTGCGGGAATTTGGTCCACAGGCTCTCATCGATAAGCCGTCCAAGCAAACAAGCCCAAGGCCACGTGACCATGTCAGCGATGCTGTAGTCATCCCCAGCCAAATGCCGGTTTGCGGACAGTTGCGCATCCATGACGGCGCTCAAGCGGTCAACCTCGCCCACAAAGCGTTGCACGCCATATTCCAGTTTGACCGGATCGTCGACGATCTGCTTCGCG
>DMER01000201.1:0-1423 GCA_003451645.1 Alphaproteobacteria bacterium
GGATCACCTCGACCGGCAAACCCAAGCCCTCCAATTGCGGCTTCACAACCGAGGCGTCACCGACCACCACAAAGAGCAGCTTTTTGGGGTCGATCTTGGCACGCGCGGCATTGTCCAGGTCTTGCGTGGTCAGGGCCTTGTACTTGGCGGCGAGGGTCTCGTAGTAGTCGTCCGGGCGGCCCAGATTGACAATGTTGGACAGGCCCGCGAGCACGGCCTGCGCCGTCTCAAAGCTGCCGGGCAGGCCCCGCACGTTGCCATTGACGGTGCGCTCCAGCTCATTGGCCTGCACAGGCTTGGCGGTCAGGAACTGATCGATATCGCTCAGGATTTCCTTGATCGATGCGCCGGTCTTGTCGGCCTGCACGGGCGCGCGGACCTGATAGGAGGCGCTCTCAAGGGGATCACTGATAGAGCTGCGGGAGCCATAAGACCAGCCCTTGGTCTCGCGCAGGTTCATGTTGATCCGGGAGAGGAACGACCCGCCCAGAACCTCGTTGGCCGCTTGCAAGGTTACGAGATCATCCCGCCCGGCCGCGTCGAGGACCTGGCCCGCCGCGATCACGGATTGCGGAGATTTTGGCCGGTCGACCAGAATGATCCGGTGCTGAGCGGCGGGAATCTTGGTCTTGAAGTCCTTCTTGACCATCAGCATGCGGTTCTCGGGCCAAGCGCCGAAATGGGTCTCCAAATGCGGCAAGACCTCGGCCAGACCAGCGCTTGACACCACAAGGATGCGGGCACGCGAGGGCCGGATCGCCATTGTGTGGAACTTGCGCAGATCGTCGGGCGAGAGCTTGGCCACCACGGCCGGATCGCCCAAGCCGCTAGGCGGCACGCCGTACGGGTGCTTGGCGCCGTAGAGCGCAGGCAGCAAGACACGCGCCGCGATCTGAGCCGGATTATTGAGCTCGGAAGCAATGCGCGTCATTTGCGTCGCCCGCAAACGCTCGACCTCAGCCGGGTCAAATTTGGGATTGCGCACCACATCGGCGAGCAAGGCGACGGACGGCCCCAGATTAGGGGTCAGCGCGGTCAGCGAGAAGCCGGTACGGTCGAGGCTGGCATTGGAGCCCAAACCAGCGCCCAGGCGCTCGGTCTCTTCAGCGATTTGCACGGAGGTGCGCGAGGTCGTGCCCTCGGTCATAAGGGCCAGCATGAGCGATTGCGTGCCCAGCGCGTCCTTGGGATCGGCGGCATAGCCCGCATCGAAACTGACCACCATGCGCGTCACCGGCACGGCCGCCCGCTGAGCGTAAAAGACTTCGATACCGTTCTTGAGCTTAGCGCGTTCGATACTGGGGAAGTCGAGGGACGCGAGCGAACCCACCTCCGGCAGTTTGGAGCGGTCAACATTGGCGGCAGGCTTTGACGCGGCGCTGTCGTCGCTGCCAGGCGCCTTGTAGAAGGCGGGGCTGGACTA
>DMER01000201.1:1661-4767 GCA_003451645.1 Alphaproteobacteria bacterium
CGGGCCGTTCTGGGCCGCTGATCACAGCGCCACCGCGCTCGGCGCCACTTTCGGTGCGCTCGCCAGGCTCGATGGTCAGCGCATAGACAGGGCGCGACAACCACTTATTGGCCGCGGTTTTGACCTCCTCCGGCGTGAGCGCCGCCCAGGCAAGGGCCTCTTTCTTGTAGAAGGAGGAATCGTTCGAATAAAGCTCGCCCTCAGCTAAAGCGACGGCCTTACCCGAAAAGCCGCCCACGGACTCAAAGCCGCGGATGGCGCCTGCGATCACGCCCGTGGCAGCGCGGCTCAGCTCATCGCTGGTGGGACCTTCGGCCAGGAATTGGGCGATGACCTCATCCATGCGCTTGCCAACGAGTGCGGGATCGACGCTAGGCTTTACGTCCGCCTGCACGCCAAAGACGCCCGCATGCTGGAAGATTTGCGCAGACGACGAGGTCGACACCACGATTTTCTCCGAGCGCACCAGCGCATTGTCGAGCCGGGAGGAGGCAAGACCGCCCAGGACCGACGCCGCCGCCTGCAGCCGGACGGAATCCGGGTCGTTCAGACCGGGAACCGTCCAATAGCGGTAAAGGCGGGTGGTGGCGACGCGATCCTTGCTGACCTCGGCCTTGGGGGCGTCGAGGGTGGGCACAGGTGCCTTGACCGGCTTGACGGCAGGCCCGCGCTTGATGGCGCCGAAATACTTCTCAACCAAGGGCTTAGCGGTTGCCAGATCGATATCGCCGGCCAGGATCAGAATGGCGTTGTTGGGTCCATAATGGTCCTTGAACCATTTGCGCACGTCATCGAGGGTCGCCGCATTCAAATCCGCCATCGAGCCGATGGTGGAGTGGTGATAGGGATGGCCCTTGGGGAACAGGTTCTCAAAGGTCAGGTATCCCACAAGGCCATAGGGTTGATTGTCACCCTGACGCTTTTCGTTTTGGACCACGCCGCGCTGATTATCGAGCTTGGCCTGGGTCACCGCACCCAAAAGATAGCCCATGCGGTCGCTTTCCAGGAAGAGCGCGCGCTCTAACGCCCCGGTCGGCACGGTCTGGAAATAATTGGTGCGGTCGAGCCACGTCGTGCCATTGAAATCGGTGGCGCCTACTTGCTGCAAAGGCTCGAAATAATCGCCGGGCGCATTCTCAGAGCCATTGAACATGATGTGTTCGAACAAATGGGCAAAGCCAGTCTTGCCCTTGGGCTCATGTTTGGAGCCCACATCGTACCAAACGGAGACAGCAACAACGGGGGCCTTGCGGTCGGTGTGGACCAGCACGCGCAAGCCATTGGCCAGCACAAATTTGTCGTGAGGGATGTCGACCATCTTGGCGAGGCCGGCGGGCGAGACGGGCGCTTGCGCGGCCGCTCCATGCGCCAGTGTAAACGCGACAACAACAGCGAGAGCCCCAAGGAGGGCGCGGCCAAAAGACAACTGCATCGGTTGATCCCCAACAAATCGAAAAGCGCCAGATGGTAAGGGGAGGAATGATCCCACCGCAAGGGCAGGCGGGGGACAATTGGTCACCTTCTTGTCATCGGACTGGCGGTTGGACCGGGCGAAACAATGCCAGCTTGCCTGACTACCGGTCACACGGGGCCTATGTTATAACGCCCGATAGAGTGTCAGGGGGTTTCATGGGGTGGATTACGCGATTTTTTCCGTTGGCTTTCGCCCTTGGATTCATAGGCGCACACGCGCTAGCCCAAGACCGGGTCGCCCTGATCATCGCCAACAGTAAATATGAACAAGTTCCACGCCTTGCAAACCCTCTGAATGACGCAAAGTTGGTGGCGGCAAGCCTCAAGAAAGTCGGATTCGGCGACGTACCCGTGTTGATGGACCTATCAAAGGGCGCCATGGAGAAAGCCTTGCGCGATTTTGGCATGAAGGCCCAAGGGGCGAACATTGCGCTGGTCTACTACGCCGGCCATGNNGGGTTGCCCTCGTCATCGGCAACGCCGCCTACACCCACGCGCCGCCGCTGGCCAATCCGCTGAACGACGCCAACGACGTCTGCGCGGCGCTGCGCCGGCTGCGGTTCATCGTGCTGTGCCACCTGGACGTGGCCGACCGCGCGACCCTGGACCGCCACGTGCGCGACTACGTCGAACGGCTCGACGCCGGCTCGGTGGGCCTGGTCTACTACGCCGGCCATGGAATCGAGGTCGGCGGGGTGAATTACTTGATCCCAGTTGAGGCAAAGCTCTCAGACGCAGACTTTGTTGAATTGGAGGCCGTGCCCGGCAAC
This sequence comes from Alphaproteobacteria bacterium, assembly GCA_003451645.1. GTDB lineage: Bacteria > Pseudomonadota > Alphaproteobacteria > Micropepsales > Micropepsaceae > DMER01. The sequence goes on from DMER01000201.1 coordinate 3,905, forward strand.
CTTGCCCAGCAGATGGCCAAGCGTGCCAAAGGCGTCAACATCGTCGTCCTGGACGCATGCCGGGATAACCCCTTCGTACCGAAAATGCGCTCTGTTGGCGGAGGCCGTTCGGTGGGCACTCGCGGCCTCGCGGCCGTCGAAGCGGGCGGTGTCTCGGTCTTAGCCTTGGCCGCGAAAGCCGGGTCCGTCGCGCAAGACGGGGAAGGAACCAATGGTCCCTATGCGGCGGCGCTGGCCAAGCACATTGCCACCCCCGGCATTGAATTGCGCCTCATGTTTGGCCGGGTGCGGGACGAAGTCATGACCCTTACGAAGGGCAAACAAGAGCCGTTCATATACGAGTCCCTCGGAGGCAAGGAATACTTCCTAGCCGAAGGGCCGCGGCCGCAAGCGGGCGGTGCCTCAGCCCCGGCACCGGTGGCCCGTACATTGTCGCCGGATGACTGGCGCAAACGTATACAAGAACTCACGCCTGGAACGCCAACTGAACGGTACGCTGAGTTGTTTGGGACGGCGCGCCATATCGAGTTTCCAGGAACCGTTGCAGGCGTTGCCAATGTCGAATACCGAGTCTACGCCGCAGGGCCGTTCGAGGTCTATCATGTCTTGTCGGGCCGGAAGCCGGTTGGCTTGGGGTTGCGCACCATGCCGGGAACGCAGGAGAAGGGGCCTTATTGGCCAAAGGACGGCGACTTTCAGTCGATGGATGAAGCAACGCCGGACCGCACGAGCAACGCCACTTACGGCTGCACAGGGGAGTTGAAATTTGGCGGCGAGCGCGCGGCCGTGTTCGTCCTAACGCCACCTTGTCAATTCGGCGCCTATCCTGGTGGCGTGACAACTCAGGCGTTTGCCTATGCCTA
>DMER01000201.1:4995-8077 GCA_003451645.1 Alphaproteobacteria bacterium
TGCCTATGTCGACTCCGACGCCAATGCGTCCTGTGATACGGAGGTTCAAGCATTATTTGGCCAGCAAAAGGCGCCAAAGCTCTGCAAATCCATGTCAAGCTGGGCCCCTGTGGCCATGTTCGTGGATTGGGACCTTAACGCGCAGGCTGGCCTCGACATGCTTGTGAAAAAGATGATGAGAGAGCGTTAACCGGCGGGGGCGGTCAACCATGCTTCGCAAGACGACAATGGCCATTGCAGTCTTATTGGCGGCAGCGGGACTGTATCTGAGCCTGTGGCCGATCCCGATCAAACCCGAGGCCTGGATGCCGCCGCCCAATCCCGGCATGACGGGCCCCTATGCTGAGAACTCCGCCATCAAGGATGCGGCGGTGCGCTTTGCGGACAAAATCGGCCATGGACCGGAAGATGTCGCGGTCAAGGATGGCTTTGCCTATACGGGCTTTGAGGACGGGCGCATCATGAAGATCGCCCTGAACGGTTCGTCCACGGTGGAATTCGCCAAGACCGGCGGCAGGCCCTTAGGGCTCGGCTTTGACGCAAGCGGCGCACTGATTGTCGCCGACGCGATCAAGGGATTGATTGCGATCGCGCCCGATGGAACGATCCGGACGCTGAGCGAGCAGATCGGGGGCAAGCGCATGGTCTTTGTCGACGATCTCGACATTGGCGGGGATGGCACGATCTGGTTCTCGGATGCCTCGCAGCGCTTTGGCATCAAGCTGTTTTTGAACGACATGTGGGAGGGTTCGGCGACCGGCCGGCTGCTTAGCTATGATCCGGCGACAGGGGAAACCCAGGTGCGCCTTGAAGGCTTGCGCTTTGCCAATGGGGTGGCTTTGTCCGCAGACGGATCATTCGTGCTCGTCAACGAGACGGCGGCGCGGCGCATCCGAAAATTGTGGCTCTCGGGCCCCAAGGCGGGCCAGGACGAGATGCTGATTGATGGCTTGCCCTGCTTTCCGGATAATCTCTCACGCAGTCCACAGGGGCATTTCTGGATCGCCTGTCCCAGCCCCGCCAATGATCAGTTCGATGATCTGATGCCGCAGCCTTTCCTGCGCGCGGTCATGTTCCGCCTGACGCAACTGGGGCTCGCACCCTCGCCAGTGCCGCCTTTGCGCGGTTGGGCCATTGCGATCAATGGCGAGGGGCGGGTGCTGGCGAGCCTGATGGACCCCAAGGGCGAGCGCTATCACACGATCACCAGCGTCAATGAGTTTGATGGCGAACTCTATTTTGGCTCAATCGCCGAGAATGCGATCGGCCGGATGCCCGCGCCCGCCCTGCAGGCGCAATGAGGGCGGCTGGCGCTGCCAGTGTTGCCAGTCCTGGAGCGTATCGACGTCGTCCAAGGTGCCGGTGAGAGCAACGCGCGCATCTTTCAGTCCGGCCAAAGTGTCCGCCAAGGCGTGAGGGCCTGACCAGCGGACTTGGCCGAATGGGGCGCGGCGTTTCAGGCCGCGCAAGCCCACGAGCCAATAGCCGCCATCGCTTGCGGGCCCCAACACCGCATCATGACCGCCAAGCAACCGGGCGGCCTGCGCAAGTGCCTCACCCGAGATGCCAGGGATGTCGGAGCCGATGATGATGGTGGGACCCTTTGCGCGCATCGTGTCGAACACGGCTTGCATGCGCGCACCCAGATCGCCGCGCGTCTGGCCCAGGCAGCGCAGCTTGGCGGGGAAGGTGGTGGTGCGGAGATCGGCGGCAGGGGCGATGGCCAGGGTGAGCTGCCACCGGCGGTCAAGGGTTAGGCGGCGCAAGAGGGCCGCCACCATGGCGCGATAGGCGCGCACGGCCTCGGTTGGCCCCGCCTCACGCGCGAGCCTTGTCTTGACGCGACCCATGACCGGCACCTTCAGCATCAGGACGATCTGCAGACGCATCATCCGTAGATCCGCTTGATGAGGCCGGCGGGCACGCCCAAGAAATACAGGCTGAGGCAAAAGAGATTGCGGGTCGAGCGCATCAGATACCCCTCCCTCAAATAGCGCCGCGCCGAGGTGATGGCGCGCGGATGCAACATGCGCAAGCGGCGGCGGCCCAATCTGCGGACAATGTCGACATCCTCCATCAAGGGCATAGCGCGATAGCCGCCGATCTCATCATAAAGAGCGCGTGAGATAAGCAGCGCCTGATCGCCATAGGGCAGACCGAGCACGCGTACACGCCAGGCCACCATCCGGGCGAGCCTGTGGGCGGGTGCGCTATCCTCATTGAGGGCAAAGGTAAAGACCGCTGCATGATCGGGCGCTTGGGCGATGTGGGTCCGCGCGGCTTCCGCCCAGCCGGGCTCCAGCACGGTGTCGGCATGGAGGAACAGGAGCCAGGGTGCGGTGGCGGCATCGGCACCTCTCTGCAATTGCTGGCCGCGTCCGGGTTGGCCGGTAACAAGCTGCGCCTGTGCATCGCGCGCGATCGCAAGCGTCGCATCGCTAGACCCGCCATCGCTGACGATCACATGGGCGATCAGGCCGTCGTTGCGGGCTTGCACTAGGGCCGCGAGACAGGCGGGCAAACCATCCGCGGCATTGAGTGTCGGAATAATGACGGCCAGCAAGGGAGGCACGTGAACCATTGAAGGCTGGCTGGGGTACTAGGATTCGAACCTAGGGATGGCGGAATCAAAATCCGCTGCCTTACCACTTGGCGATACCCCACCATGGGTCATTTGGGAGGCGGGAAAATAGGGGAGTTCGCAAGCTTTGCCAACCCCTCATATTGCACGAAAAAGGGCCCCGGCCAGAGGCTGGGGCCCTTGACGTTTGTGCAGTGTGACCGGCCTAGAAGCCGACCCGTGCCGCGATCGACACTTGGTCAACTGTCTGACCTTCGCGCGAAATGTCGGTCTGATAGCGGGCATAGACGTTCAAGCTGTCGTCGACGCTAGCCGAGATGCCCAGTGCCGCGGTGCCCCAGGTATGTCCCAGATTCGGCAGAGCGACCGTGAAGGTGGTAGCAGGCGCCGCCGACCAGGCGCCTGTGAAGCCGAGTGTTTCGTCGCCGAACTCAGAGGTCGCCTGCACGCGGGCGAAGGGCGTGATCGCACCCCAGCTGCGCTCAAAGCGGTTGCTGAACT
>DMER01000063.1:0-1774 GCA_003451645.1 Alphaproteobacteria bacterium
GGCCAAACCAATTCGTTGTTGTCCCTTTCCAATCACAAGTGTTTGATAGGGCCAACCACTATCCGAACTCCCGCCTCCCCCGGCAGCACAAGGATCAAGCTTTTGAGCATGCAACCGTCCCAGCCAACCGACCCTGTGGCGCTCCACATCATGCAAGGCTTCCCGCCGGAGCCCAAAAACTTGGTCCGCCTCCAAGATGGCTCGGGCTACATCTTCCCAAAAACCCGCTGGGCTTTTAGCCATCAGCGCGAATTGGTCCCCACCGCCACGATCCGCCGCGGCCCTGCCCCCGCCTTCAGCTTCTCCCAAAGCCCGCGGTCTGACATTGACACCATTGGCTTCACGACGCTGGACGGGCGGCCCATGAGCTGGGCGCAAGGCCTCATCGAGACCGAGACCGATGGCATCCTAATCTTGCACCGTGGGCGGATCATCTATGAGCGCTACTTTGGCGCGCTCACCCCAGAACGCCCGCATATGGCCTTCTCGGTGACGAAGTCATTCGTCGGCCTCATCGCGGCCATGCTGCAGCATCAAGGCGCCCTCGATCCCAACCAGCTTACGACCCATTACGTGCCTGAGCTTGCCAGCACTGCTTACGCGGATGCCACGGTGCGTCAGGTCATGGATATGACCGTTGGCGTGCGCTATTCAGAGACCTATACCGATCCCACCGCCGAGATCTGGGCCTATGCCAGCGCCTGCGGCGTGATCCCGCGCGCGCCGAATTACCAGGGCCCTCAATCCATATTCGCGTTTCTGCAAACTCTGCAAAAAGAAGGCGCGCATGACGAGGCCTTTGCCTACAAGACCTGCAACACTGAGGTCCTGGGCTGGATCGTACAGCGCCTCACTGGCACAACCTTCGCCACGCTCGTGTCGGACTGGTTCTGGCAGCAATTGGGGACGGAGGAGGACGCCTATGTTGTCGTGGACGGCATCGGCGCGGCAATGTGCGGGGGCGGCCTCAACACCACATTGCGGGACCTCGCCCGCTTTGGCGAGATGATGCGCCGGCATGGGGCGCTCAATGGCCGCCAGCTTGTGCCTGAGGCTGTCGTCGCGGACATCACGCGTGGTGCGGACCGCGACCACTTCGCCAAGGCTGGCTATCAGACTTTGCCCGGCTGGAGTTACCGCCACCAATGGTGGATCAGCCACAATAATCTGGGCGCCTATTCGGCCCGTGGCATTCACGGTCAGGCGATTTGGATCGCGCCATCCGCGGAGCTTGTCATCGTGCGATACGCATCACATCCAACAGCCGCCAATGGCAACGGCCCCCTAGATTACATCTCCCTGCCCGCTTATCAGGCGGTTGCAGACCATCTGTTGCGGGCTTAGGGCAGCCTATCGCTGCGCTGCCTTGGAGTCGTCATCACACCAGCTTTGCTAGTATTTTTCTCGAGATAAGCTCTCATTGAGCGGGTTCATGCCATTGTCATGGCTTTGTTGCAGTCTGCTACGACGGCTCGGCGTGAAGCGACCGCCGGACGCTGGGGGGCAGAACCGTGTTTTGGAAAAGGCGCAGCGCGTCTGCGACGCCGCCTGAACTGCATGGCGGCACTGTGGAGGCCGCTGCGAGGCATCCCGCTTTCGCCGAGATCGATAAGCCGCGCCGTGGCGGCGTCACCACCCAGCAAGTCATGGCACATTTGCGCCGCTATGGTCTGCTCGAGGATGACGACAGAATTCAGCCCTTCCTCAAAACGCTCACAGCCGAAACGGAGCGCCGCCCGATTGGCGAGGCCGCCTTTGCGAAACTGGTCAAGGC
>DMER01000063.1:1980-3248 GCA_003451645.1 Alphaproteobacteria bacterium
AACTGGTCAAGGCTCATCACGACATCATTTCGCGCGCGCTGAGTGGCGGCCTCGTCATTCCAGATTTTCCCAGTTTCGCAAGTGCGGTCGAGCTCGAATACCAATCCGTGCGTACAATCAACCAAGGCGCCGTTGCGAAATACATCCCCGAACTCGCCCGTGCGGATCACAAAGCTTGCGGCGTTGCGATGTGTACCATCGATGGTCAGCGGGCTTTGTTTGGCGATGCCAAAACGCCCTTCACAGTCCAATCAGTGAGCAAGCTCGCGCTTTATTGTTTGGCCCTTGAGCTTTACGGGCGTGACACGGTGCATCAATTCGTGGGCCGCGAGCCAAGTGGCCAGAGGTTCAACGCGCTCACCCTCAACGACCAAAACCTGCCTCATAATCCGATGATCAACGCGGGTGCGATTGCGTGCTCCAGCATCATCTTGCCGGACAAGGCTCTGCCTCAGCGTTTTGAGGCTTTGCGTGACGTGTGGCAGACAATGGCCGGCGGGCGGCCCTTTGGTTTCTCCACACAAGTCTACACCTCAGAACGTCAGTCTGCGGATCAAAACTTCGCGCTCGCCTATTTCATGAAGGAGAACAAGGTCTTTCCGCCTGCGTCGAATATGATGGAAACGCTGGACCTTTACTTTCAGGCCTGCGCGATGGAGGCCGATGTGGACCGCTTGGCGCTCGCGGCAGCCACTCTTGCCAATGGCGGTGTATGCCCGTTGACCGGCAAACAGGCCGTCCACAACAGGCATGTCAAAAACTGCCTCTCCATGATGTTCACCAATGGCATGTATAATTACTCCGGCGAATTCGCCTTCCTTGTCGGCCTGCCTGCAAAGTCGGGCGTGTCGGGTGTGATTGTCGCCGTTGTGCCTGGCCTATTGGGCCTTGCCATTTGGTCCCCGCCGGTTGATGACAAAGGCAACAGCGTGCGCGGGGTCGAACTGTGTAAGCGCTTGACGGCGAAGTTCAACTTCCACACCTTTGACGGTGTCGATCAGCGCTCGGGCAAGATCGATCCGCGCCAGCTTCGCTCTGCAAAGCGCTAGGGGCGGATCGCCCCAGCCCAGAGTCGTTGCGATGTCGCCGGAACTGCGCTTGTATCAAGACCATGACCACCAACCCACTCGATTTCTCAGGCCAGACCGTCCTCGTCGTGGGCGGGTCCAGCGGCATCGGCAATGGCATCGCCCAGGCCTTCCGTCACGCGGGCGCGAACACCCATATCTGGGGCACGCGCGCCAGCGGCGGCGAGTATCACCGGGATG
>DMER01000063.1:3457-12134 GCA_003451645.1 Alphaproteobacteria bacterium
GGCGAGTATCACCGGGATGAGGGCTGCGATCTGACCGGCCTGACCTATTCCCAACTCGACGTGAGCGATTTCGAGGCGGTCAAGCATTGGGAGCCGCCCTTTACGACCCTCAATGTCCTCGTGCTCAGCCAAGGCACGGTGATCTATCGCAAGGGCGAGTTTGAGATGGCCGGTTTCCAACGGGTCATGGATGTGAACCTGAACTCGCTGATGGCCTGCGCGCTCAAATTTCATGCGATGCTCAAGGCCGCAAAGGGCAGCCTGATCACGGTCTCCTCCACGGCCGCCTTCCATGCCACGCGCGGCAATCCCGCCTATAACGCGTCCAAGACAGGCGTTGTGGGGCTAACCCGCACACTGGCGCAAGCCTGGGGTCCAGAGGGCATTCGCGTGAACGGGATCGCGCCCGGTTTGGTTGACACGAAACTAACCAAAGTGACGACCGAGAACCCCGCACGCCTCAAGGCCTCTTTGGAGACTATTCCGATGGGCCGCCTCGGCACGCCAACGGACATGGCGGGCGTGGCCTTGTTCCTCGCCTCACCCTTGGCCGCTTATGTCCTTGGGCAGACGATTCCCGTCGATGGGGGATTGATCCTTTGATGCTGGCAACTTAGGTCTTGCGGATCGCCATTCCCTTTGAAAGCAACCCCATGACCTCCCTTCACGACACACTGACGCTTGCCCGCGGGCCCGCGTGGCGCAATCGCTTCATGCTGGCGCCTCTCACCAACAGCCAGAGCCATGATGATGGCACGCTCTCCGATGAAGAGTTCCGCTGGCTGACCAAACGGGCGGAAGGCGGCTTTGGCCTCGTCATGACCTGCGCCAGCCATGTTCAGGCCGCGGGCCGCGGCTTCCCCGGCCAATTGGGCTGTTTTTCTGACCAGCATCTGCCGGGCCTTGCGCGCCTCGCAGCCGAAATCCGCAAACATGGCGCAGTGTCGAGTGTGCAGCTCCATCATGCGGGCATCCGCTCGCCCGAAAAGCTGATCGGTCAGCAGCCGGTCGGCCCCTCCGATCATGCCGACACCAAGTCCCGCGCGCTGACACTGGATGAGGTCAAGCATCTGCGCGATGACTTCATTGCCGCCGCCGTTCGGGCCGAGAAGGCCGGCTTCGACGGTGTCGAACTCCATGGCGCGCACAGCTACATCCTTTGCGCCTTTTTGAGCCCCGAGACTAATCAGCGTACGGACGCGTATGGCGGCTCGCCCGAAAACCGCGCCCGCATCGTGCACGAAATCATCGACGGCATCCGCAGCCACACCCGCGCGGACTTCCAACTGGGTGTTCGCCTGTCGCCGGAGCGGTTTGGCCTCGTGACCACTGAGATGATGGCGCTGGCGGAGGGCCTCATGACCGGTGGCAGAATCGACTATCTCGACATGTCGCTGTGGGACGTGTTCAAGGAGCCTGAGGACCCCGCGCTCAAGGGCCGCCCACTCATGTCCCTGTTTACCGAGCTCAAGCGCGGCAACACGCGGCTCGGTGCGGCCGGCAAGATCGTGACTGGCGAGCATGCGGCGGACCGCTTGAAACACGGCCTCGATTTCGTGGTCATTGGCCGCAGCGCGATCCTCCACCATGATTGGCCACGGCGCATTGCTGCCGACCCGCAGGCAAGGCCCGCCGCCCTGCCCGTCACAGCGCAACATCTGCGCGACGAGGGTTTGAGCGACACCTTCGTCACCTATATGCGCAACTGGAAAGGCTTTGTGGCTGAGGAAGCGGCGGCCTAAAGATTAAGAGGCCCATCCGCGCGCCAGCTTGCGGGCGCGGTGCCGCACGATCTCGGCCAGCTTGCCCAGCACCGGGTGGTCGAGACCCTCCGCTTGGCAGGCTGCCATTTCCGCCTCCACCGCGTCCGGTGTCGCGCGGATCATCTGGCCTACGGCCTCCAAGGTCTCGTCGGGCTTGAGCTTGTTGGCCTCCGCGAATTTGCGCCACTGCCGTGGTCCAATCGCCTCCATCTCATAGGTATCGCCAATCTTCATCGCGAGTTTCGCGCGCTTGGCATCAATCCCTGGATAGGGCAACACGCTGGCCACATCATACAGCGGCGCCAGGCGGATGCGCCCTCCCGAGCCATGCAGCAATGCATAGTTTTTCGCATGTGCGTCCGTGCCCCCAATGATCCAGTTATATGCTAGCGCCGCCACAAAGGTCTGAATGTCGTCCTGCGCCGCACTCGAATTACTGCGCAGCAGAGTGACGATCTGTTCTGGCGTAGCGCCTTCCTGGTTCTGGTAATTGGCGGACGGCAGAAGCCCCATCGCCTGACATAGGTCCTCTTGATGGACACGGACTATCTCACCATTGGGCGCTACCCGGTCAAACCGCGTCACCACAATCACAGGCTGATCATCAAAACGGCGCACCTCTGAGACACACACTGGCAGCCCCAAGCGCCGCGCCAAATTGAGGCAGAAATGCTCATTCTCCGCATGCCCATCAAAGCCCGCGATCGGTGGTTTCAGGATATGCGTCGTGGGGGTGCGGCCCGAAGGGATGCCCCACCGCCGCCCTTGCTTCAGAAGGGCGATCTTCGGCTGCGCTCCGGCCAGGCTGAACTGCCCAATATCACCCGGACGCCGCCATAGCGAGGGATCGTTGTGCAAGGCCCGCAGACGCTCCGCGATCTGCTTCGGTGTCAGCCAGGCAATCTGTGAGGGAGCCGGACCAGACAATTCACGCGCCCGCTCCGGCGTCGCGAATTGCACCGCCCCCGGACAATCCTCGCCCACATGGGTCAGCAGGGAAAAGGGATTACGCGGCGAGACCTGAAACTGCCGGGCCCAGCGCTCGAGCGTCTGCTCATTGTCGGGAAGCAGCCCCCACAAAAAGGCGGTAATGGCATCGTGTCGATGGTTGCGCACGCCCAAAGGCAAAGACAATGAAAGGGCTATGGCGTTTGGACTGACGATCCAGCGCTCATCATACGCAAAGGACAGCCGGATATGCGGGCCGCAGGTTACCGTCCCTGCGGCCGCACCATTGATGAGCGCCACCAGCGTTGCCGTCATGATTTGCGCACAATACGCGGCGCCTTGGCGGCCGCGATGATGGCATCAAGATCGATCTGTGGCGCACCCGTCTGGGCGGTCCTCGCATCGGCCGTCAAGACAACGCCCAGCGCATTCAGCGTGCGCAGGACGAGTGCCAGCGAGGCATTGTCCTTGCCCGCTTCCATGGCAACAATCCATATGCGGCTGACACCCGCCTTTTTGGCAAGTGTTGCTTGATCAAGTCCAAGGTCCAGTCTTTTGCTTTTGATCAAAAGCCCGATGTCACGGGCGGTTTTCAGGGTCATGGCACGAAGAGATCCGGTCAGCTGTCAACGTTCATAGACATTACATCGAAGTCAATGATCGCAGACTTTTTATAGAAGTCAACGATCGTATACATGCAACAAATGTCAACGATCGCAAACATACCCCGCTGGCATCAACCCGAAAAGCTCTCCGTCATCGCGCTATAGACCATCATGCGCAATTGACGGCGCACATTATAGGTCGTGGAGGGCAGAAGCTGGGTCAGGAAGATGCAAATCAGATCCTCCCGCGGATCGATCCAGAAATAGGTCGAGGCAGCCCCGCCCCACGAAAAATCACCAAGGGAGCCAGAGATCATGGTCTCCGCCACATTGATGGTGGTGGACAGGCCCAGCCCAAAGCCGATGCCGCCATAGGCCGCCTCACTGAACAGCGCGCGCGACATCGACGGCAGATCGGCACCGCCCGGCAAATGGTTCATGGTCATCAGCTGGATCGTCTTGGGGCTGAGCAAACGCACGCCGTCCAGCTCCCCGCCCCGGATCATCATGGCGCAGAACCGGTAGTAATCGGCCATGGTGGAGACAAGCCCGCCGCCGCCCGACACGAGAACCGGTGGTGCCAGATAGCTGCTCTTCTCCGGATCGTCATAGAGAAACGTCATGCCATTGGCGAAGGCGTAATTGGCGGCAAAACGCGCCCGCTTCTCCGGCGGCACCATGAAATCCGTGTCGGTCATCTTGAGCGGCGCCAAAATCCGCTGGCGGACGAACTCCTCGAACTTCATCCCCGACACGACCTGCACCAGATAGCCCACAATGTCGGTGGAGACCGAATAATTCCACGCCTCCCCGGGCGAGAACTCCAAGGGCAAGGTGCTCAGATGCTCGACCATTTGCTCCAGAGTGATTTGCTTGTCGCCGAACACGCCGATCCCCAGCTTGCGATAGGCGGCATCGACATTGGTGCGCTCCTGGAACCCATATGTCAGCCCTGAGGTGTGGCGCATCAAATCGATGACCAGCATGGGCCGCACGGTGGGCGCGGTCTGAAAGGCGCCGTGATTGCCGGCCTTGTAGACGCCCAGCCCCTTCCAGGAGGGGATATGCCGGTGCACCGGATCATCGAGCGCGATCAACCCCTCCTCCATCAGGATCATCAAGGCTACCGAGGCGATGGGCTTGGTCATCGAGTAGATGCGGAAAATGGTGTCGGGGCTAAGCTTGCGGCCGCGCTCTTTGTCGGCCATCCCCTGAATGCCCCAATGCGCAATCTGGCCCTTGCGCGCGATCAGCGTCATGGTCCCTGGCAATTTGCCCGGCTCCACATAGGTGCGCGCCAGATAACGCTCCATCCCCTCAAGCCTGGCGGAGGAAAAACCGAGGGATTCCGGGCGGACAGGCTCAAAGCTGAGGGTCATGGGCGGAGGGCTCCTGAAAATCATGTGGTTAAGGGCGGTGGCGACGGCCAAACTTGTCACGGACTATTGAGAAATCCAATTCTTGCAAGAGGACAGGGTTCTCGCGCAAACTAACCGTCACATTTTGGGGGATACCGGGAACATGTTTGTGAGATCGACGCGCCGCGTGGCGGCATCCGCTTTGGCAATCGCTTTGGCCCTGAGCGCCTGTTCAGAGCGCGCGCCGGGTACATCATCTTCTGCCGCACCAGCGACCGCCAGCACCGCTCAGACGGGCAAGGCGGTTATTGGCAATTGGGGCTTTGACATTTCCGGCATCGACCAAAGCGTCAAGCCCGGCAATGATTTCGCCCGCTATGCCGGTGGCATTTGGGAGAAGAACAATCCCGTCCCCGCTGACCGCACCCGCTGGGGCACCTTTGACATGCTGCGTGCCAAGTCGGAAGAAGACCAAAAGGCCGTGATCCAGGCTGCGGCAGCCAGGCCCCAAGTCATGGGCACCCCCGACCAAAAGGTCGCGGACATGTACAGCAGCTATATGGACACCGCGACCATCGAGAAACTGGGCCTCAAGGCGGTTGAGGGCGATCTCAAGGCCATTGCTGCGGTCAAGACCTATGAGGACGTCGCCCGCATTATGGCCGATCCTGAACTGGGCGTGCCCGGACCCATTGGCGCCGGCCGCAACATCGACCAGAAGAATCCTGACCGCTATGGCATGGCGGTCGCCCAAAGCGGATTGGGCCTGCCGACGCGCGACTTCTACCTGAAGACGGACGACAAATTCGTTCAGATCCGCGCGAAATATCAGGCCTATATGGAAACCGTCTTTGCGCTCGCGAAAATCCCGGGCGGCAAGGAGAAGGCCGCTGCGATCCTGGCGCTCGAGACCAAGATGGCCGAAAACCATTGGCCGCCTGAGAAGAGCCGCAACCGCGACCTGACCTATAACCCCAAGACCCGCGCTGAGCTCAAGGCCTTCGCACCGGAATACCCCTGGGACATCAGCTTCAAGACGCTTGGCATCGAGACGCATGATTTCTTCGTCGTCGTCCAATCCGATGCGGTGCAAAATCAGGCGAAGCTCTTCCGCGCCACACCGGTTGAGACTTGGAAGGCCTATATGACCTTTCGTTATTTGTCTGGCTGGTCCGATGTCCTGCCCAAGGCCTTTGACGACGCGAATTTCGACTTCTATGGCAAGACCTTGAACGGTCAGCCGCAGCAGCGCGACCGCTGGAAGCGCGCCGTGGGCGTCGTCAATGGCTCGGTCGGCGAGCTCGTGGGTCAGCTTTATGTCGCCAAGCACTTCCCGCCTGAATCCAAGGCACAAATGATGGTGCTGGTTGAGGGCCTGAAGGAGGCCTATCGTCAGCGCATTCGTGGCCTCTCCTGGATGACCGAGGAAACCAAGCCGATCGCCCTGAAAAAGGTCGACACCTTGCGCACCAAGATCGGCTATCCGGACAAGTGGGTTGACTACAGCGCTTTGGAGGTCCGCGCAGGGGACGCCGTCGGCAACCGCAAGCGCACGGCCCGCTTTGAGTGGAACCGTAACCGCGACAGCCTGTCCAAGCCGACCGACCGCGACGAGTGGTTCATGACCCCGCAAACGGTCAACGCCTATTATAACCCCACCTTCAACGAAATCGTCTTCCCAGCCGCGATCCTGCAAGCGCCCTTCTTCGATCCCAACGCCGACCTGGCGGTCAACTATGGCGGCATAGGCGGCGTGATTGGCCACGAGATCGGCCATGGCTTTGACGATCAAGGCGCCAAGTCCGACGAACGCGGCATCTTGCGCACCTGGTGGAACGAGGAGGACGTCAAGCGCTTCAAGGCGTTGGGCGACCGCTTGGCCAAGCAATATGATGGCTACTCGCCCCTGCCCGGCATGAACCTCAATGGCCGCCTGACTTTGGGCGAGAACATTGGCGATCTGGGCGGTCTGGGTATTTCCTATGTCGCCTACAAGAATGCGACCAAGGGCAAAAAAGTCCCCGTCCTCGATGGCTTCACTGGCGATCAGCGCTTCTTCTTCGGCTGGGCGCAGGTCTGGCGGGCCAATTTCCGCGATGACGCCTTGCGCAATCAGATCCTGCAAGGGCCCCACAGCCCGGCGCGCTACCGCATCAACGGCGTGGTCCCCAACATTGACGCCTGGTACAAGGCCTTTGACGTCAAGGACGGCCAAGAGATGTACATCAAGAAGGACGAGCGCGTCATCATCTGGTAAGCGCCCACCCTTTGTTGCAAGCTCCGGCGATCAGCATCCATGCATCGCCGGAGTTTTCATGTCCGCCATCCAAAAGCCCAAACCAATCCAGAACCGCCTGACCGCGCTGTTGGGCGTTGACTATCCGATTGTCCAGGCCCCGATGGGCTGGATCGCCCGCTCCCAATTGGCGAGCGCCGTGTCCAATGCGGGCGCGCTGGGGATCATTGAAACCTCCTCCGGCGAGCTTGATGCCATAAAGCAAGAGATCGCCCGCATGCGGGCGCTCACAGCCAAGCCCTTCGGCGTCAACATCGCCCAGGCCTTTGTGCGCGATCCCAACATTGTCGACTTTGTCGTGGCGCAAGGGGTACGCTTCGTCACGACCTCGGCCGGCGACCCGACGCGCTACACCGCAGCCCTTAAGGGCGCAGGCCTCACCGTCTTTCATGTGGTCCCCACCTTGAAGGCGGCCCTGAAGGCCGTAGATGCGGGTGTCGATGGGCTCGTGGTTGAGGGGGCTGAGGGCGGCGGCTTTAAGAACCCGCGTGATGTCTCGACAATGGTTCTCCTGCCGCTGATCCGCGAGCGCACGCAAGTCCCCTTGATCGCCGCGGGCGGCATCACGGATGGTCCCACCATGGCGGCAGCCTTTGCCCTAGGCGCTGAGGCCGTGCAGATGGGCACGCGCATGGTGTCGGCCGCTGAAAGCCCTGTGCACCAAAATTGGAAGGACGCGATCGTCAACGCCGCCGAGACCGACACCGTGTTCTTGAACCGCTTTGGCTCGCCCGCCCTTCGCGCGCTACGCACCCAAAAAACCGAGCGTCTCGACCGTGAGCTCACCTCGGACTACCAAGGTCCGCCCGTCATGGCGGAGTTTGCGCGTGCCAAAGACCTGTACTTTGGCGGCGATATGGAGGCCTCCATCGCCTTGTCGGGCCAAGTCGCAGGCCGGATCACCAGCATCCGCCCGGTCCAGGAGATCATCGAAGAGACTATGATGGGGTTCTACCTCACGCTTGAGGGCTTGCGCACCCGTTACGCTTGGTAACCCTCCATCACACCCGTGGATGCGCGGCCCGGTAGACCTTCATCAGATGCGCCTCATCAACGGCCGTGTACTTCTGCGTGGTCGACAGGCTGGCATGACCGAGAAGGTCCTGGATCGCTCGCAAATCACCGCCCGCTGCCAGCAGATGCGTGGCAAAGGAATGCCGCAAGGCATGCGGCGTCACGCTCTCGGGCAGACCCAGCCCCCCGCGCAACCGTGCCACCAGACCTTGAATGATCCGTGGACTGAGCTGCTTGCCCCGCGCGCCATAGAATAATGGCCCATCAAGCCCTGTCGTATAGGGGCATAGCCGCACATAGGCGTCCACGCTGCCGGCAATCTCGGCCAGAATCGGCACTTGGCGCTGCTTATTGCCTTTGCCGGTCACGATCAGACTGTCCCGCAAAGGTACCGCCCGGCGTGGCAGGTTCAGCGCCTCGGAAATGCGCAATCCCGCACCATAGAGCAGCGCCAGGACCGCACCGTTGCGCGCCGCAATCCAAGGTTCAGCACCGTCCAGCTCCGCGTCATCGACCAGGCGCAAGGCCGCCGCTTCGGCGACCGGCTTGGGCGCCAGGAAGGGCAGCTTTGGACCGCGCAGCTGCAATGCCACTGTATTGGCGACCCAGCCCTCAGTCTCCGCATGCCGGAAAAACGCCCGCAAGGCCGAGATCGCCCGTGCCAGGGACCGCGCATTGAGCCCATCGGCCCGC
>DMER01000126.1 GCA_003451645.1 Alphaproteobacteria bacterium
TCCAGGGGGCCGTCCATACATGTGTCCCCTTAATTCCGTGTCCCCTTAATTCCGTGTCCCCTTAATTCCCTCAGACTCGTCTCGGTAAATGCGGGCCAACTTGGAAAGCCGGTAGTGAACCGACTGGGCCCGCAAATCGTCAAATACGAGATGACCTCCGCAATAGTTGAGTTTACGACGCGTGAGTGGGTCGACTAGTTCAACAATCGTCGGCTGACGGAACTCATCGGCGACATCCCGCCGGCCGAAGCCGAGCAACGCCACTGCGCCTTGCTCGACGAGCAGAAGCTGGCGGCGTAACCTAAGCGAAACTGCCTAAGGCAAAAACGGAGCGGTTCATACAACACGGTCTAAACACTTTGATGGGCGAACAACAGAAAGGACACCCCAATGACGCTCGAAGACGCCTACTTCATAAGCCAGATCATTGCGGCCGTGGCCATCGTCGCCTCGCTCATCTATGCCGGACTTCAGTTCCGTACCTTCGCAAAGCAGGCGCGGGAGGCGCGAGTCGCCGCCTATGCGAATGATCTGCAGACCTTCCGGCATGCGATCCTCTCGGATCGCGACATCGCCCGCATCTATCGCGACGGTCTTGCCGACATGGATTCGCTTGATCCCCTGGATCAATGGCGTTTCGGCGCCATGATGCAAATAATGACCCACAATTGGACACTGGCAAAGGAGTTTGGCGAGTTGCCGGGACTTGGGACTGGCCCAGCGGCGTTTGGCTGGATTGCGCAAAGACCGGGCTTTGGACAGTGGTGGGTGCGAGGCCGCCAAGTGTTTGCGGGCCCGATTCGTGATGAAATTGATAAGGTAATCGCGGAAGGCAAAGTAACGCACGCTGAACGCTAGATTTGGAAAGCAAGACCTAGGATTGAAGGCGGCAGTGCCTGCGTTTGGCCTGCGATCACACTCTTCCCCCGCCCGGTTCTTCGCCACCACCCTGTTCAACTGGCGTGGATGGCAGAATGGGTCGACATTCTGCTGCCGCGTCCATTTCCTGCTCATAGGGTACGGCATCCAATAGCAAGGTCGAGGTTCAAAGAGTTTCCGTTGGGCGTAAGCGGCCCCAATGAATGGAACTTATAGTGTGGCCTCACGTCTCAGACCTGAGCCCGGGCTGGCGAGAGGCGTATTCGGGCGGGTAGCCGAAGCGTTTGTTGAAGGCACGGGAAAATGCGGCCGGGTCGCCAAAGCCGCAATGCGCGGACACCGCCTTAACGGATGCGTCCGGAAGGGCCAGAAGCGCGGCCGCACGCGCTAGCCGCAACTCCGCCACAAGCCGTGCGGGCGGCATCCCGAAGGCGTCCAGGCACTGGCGGTGCAACGTGCGTTCGCTCATGGCCATCGCCTGCGCCATGTCCGCAGTGGCGATGGGCGCGCAAAGCCTAGCCTCGATCCAAGGAATCAGGCGCGCCAGCTTCGGCCCCGCCAAGCGTTGGAAAGTGAGCAGGTGGGAAACTTGCGTCTGATCGCCCGAACGCATCATCGGAAGCACGAGCGCATGGGCCACGCGGAACGCGGCCTCTGGCCCGAGATCGCGCGCAATCAGTGCGACGGCAGTGTCTATCCCCGCCGTGACACCTGCGGACGTCCACACGGCGCCGTCTTCGACGAACAGCGCGTTGCGCACGAGACATGTTTCCGGATACATCTCTGCCATCGTGTCGATACCCAGCCAATGAGTCGTCGCGCGCCTCTTCCGCAGCAGTCCCAGGGCACCCAGCACAAAAGACCCCGAGCAAACCGAGACAATACGGCGGGCGCGCGACGCCAGACTGGCCATTGCGGAAAGCCACTCTGCGTCGGCCAGGGCCGCGAACAGGGGTGTGCCAAGTGCACCGGGAACAATCAGCGTGTCGATGTCGCCCTTGAACATTGCGATCGGCGCCGTCGCCACCTTCGCATTTGCGGAGGTCGCGGCCCACTCTCCTTTGGCAAGATAAGTGATGGTGTAAGCCCCGCCCGGGGTGATTGCGTCGGCAGTCGCGAATGCTTCGGCGGGGCCGGCAAAGTCAAGCAACTGAACACCATCATAAAGCGCGAAGACCACCGCCCTCTTGGCGGAAACGATCATTGGATTGTCATTCGGCGCTTGGCTGACGTCATGTAGCATGCTCAGAGCCCTCATGGACTAGGGAGCATACCATGAATGACACAAACAAGCCTCTGCCATCTGGATTGCAGTTGAGTGGATTGGACCCGGAATTCCGTGAACGCCCGCATCCCATCTTAGACAATTTGCGTGCGCGGGCACCCCGCCACCTGCACGAATTCGGCCTGTTCCTTTGCGCCCATGCCGACGGGAGGTCTGCACTTTCCGACCCCACACTCTCGCGCGACCTGCGCAAGGCGCCGGAAGGCTCTCTCATGCGCTCCATGATGCCGCCGGAGTTCCTGAGCGGCGAAAAGCCCAACAATATGCTCTGGATGGACGACCCGGAACATGCGGTCAATCGGGGCTTGGTACAACCGGCCTTTTTCAAGCGCTGCGGCGGCATGCGGGCGCGCATCAGCGCAATTGTCGATGATCTGCTCAATGACATTGAACGCAAGCGCGACTTCGACGGCATTGACGATTTCGCCGTGCCCTTGCCGATCTTTGTCATTGCAGACGTCTTGGGGCTGGCTCGCGAAGACCTGCCAATGTTCCGGCAGCGGTCGCAAATTCTCGCCGAGTTGGGGCTGACGCCGTTCCTGACCCCAGAGCAGGAAGCGCTGAGGGTAGAGCACGATCAAGCGCTGGCGGCCTTTTTCTTGAGTGAGATCGCGAAACGCCGCGCGGTGCCGCGCGATGACCTGATTTCTGATCTGATCGCGGCGCGCCATGATGGACAAGCGCTCTCGGATCAGGAACTGGTGGCAGTACTGTTTCTCTTGCTGATCGCTGGCAATTTGACCACGACGGACATGCTCGCTCACGGCATCGTCGAACTTCTGGAGCACCCGGCCGAGGCGGCGAAACTGCGCGCCGATCCCAAAATGGCGCGAGGGGCGGTCGAGGAAATCCTGCGTTATGAGCCGCCGGTGCAGGCGACCACGCGCACGAGCAACATTGCTCAGGAGGTGCAGGGATGTCCGGTGAAGGCGGGGGCGATGGTTTCGGTCTCGATTATGGGTTGCAACCGCGATCCTGCGGTTTTTGCCGATCCGCACATATTCCGCATCGACCGCCAGAAGAATGAGCACGTCAGTTTTGGCGGCGGCATCCATCAGTGCCTCGGGGCGCCGCTGGCGCGGCTGGAGGGCGAGATCGCGCTGAGCAACCTCTTCACGCGGTTTCCACATCTGCGGCTGACCGAGGGCCGGCCCGCCCGCAAGCCAAGTTTCTTCTTCAATGCCTATGAGCGCTTGCCCTTGTCCATCGATCCGGACTAGGTCACGCGACGGACTGATCCTGCGCCAGCTTAGACATGGTGGAGGAAGGCGAGCGCGTAATTGTGGGGACATAATACTTAATTGACGCGCCCGCTCCGCCATGCGATCTTGGTGCTCATGGCAAGATTGGCACGAGCAGTCGCACCGGGCATGCCGCATCATGTGACGCAGCGCGGCAACCGGCGGCAAAAGACCTTTTTCGACGATGGCGACTATGCCGCCTATAAGGCTTTGCTGGCCGAGGGCTGCAAGGCGGCGGGCGTTGAGGTTTGGGCCTATTGCCTGATGCCCAATCACGTCCATCTCATCCTGGTGCCGGGCGATGAGGACGGCCTGCGCGCGGCCATCGCCGAGGCGCACCGGCGCTACACGCGGATGATCAACGCGCGCAAGGGCTGGACAGGGTTTCTCTGGCAGGGGCGCTTCGCCAGCTGTCCGATGGACGAGGCGCATACGCTCGCCGCCGCGCGCTATGCCGAACAGAACCCGGTGCGGGCGCGCCTGACCCTGCGCGCGCAAGACTGGCCCTGGTCGAGCGCCAAGGCACACTTACGAGGCCGCGACGACGGGCTGGTGGCGGTGCAGCCGCTGCTGGATCGGGTCGCGGATTGGAAGGCGTTTCTGGGCGAGCCCTTGGACGTGGACGCCTTGGAGGCCATTCGCTCAGGTGAACGCACAGGGCGGCCGCGCGGACCGGACAGCTTCGTCAAGCACCTGGAAAAGGCCTTGGGCCGGACGCTCGCCAAGGCGAAGCCGGGGCCGAAGCCAGCTGTACGGGAGGATGCGTAGAGGCTTCAATTAAGTATTGTATGCCTTTAATCCCCTCCACTATTGATTGAGTCCATTATTTTTCGGCACGACGAATTCTCCATACAACATTGAACCGTTTTGCCCCTTTGGCGCACCTTTATTCCTGAAAATGGATGAAAGCGCCATGCGTAACGCCGAGCAGGTTTTTGACGAGTACTTAGCGGCAGCCGCGCGAACCGGCGACCGGCGGGCGATGGCTGCGTTGTTCGGGCGATGGAACAAGCGACTGATCGCGCATGCTTGGCGGCTGACGCGCGATGCAGAGGCCGCGCGCGAAGCGGCGCAAGACGGCTGGATTGAAATCTTACGCGGGATTGGTTCATTGCAGGACGCGCGCGCCTTTCCAGCCTGGGCCTATCGGATCGTGACACGGCGTTGCGCGCAAGGCATCAAAGCCGCGCAAATGCGACGTGCGCTGAACGCCGAGGCGAGCGCTGCGCCCCACAACGGACCTCCAGATCCCGGCACGGGCGTGGATTCGGCACGGCTTAGCGCGGCGGTCTCGGATTTGCCTCCCGATCAACGCGCCGCAGTGGCGCTGTTTTATTTCGAAGACATGAGCGTCGCGCAGCTCGCGGTCGCTCTCGACGTGCCGGCGGGCACGGTGAAGACCCGCCTTATGCATGCCAGGCGTAAATTGCGCGCGGCTTTGGAAGGAGCAGACCTATGCGAGACATCGACACGTTAATCGACGAAGCGATTGGTGCGGAGGAGCGCAAGTTGCTTGATCAAATCGGCAAAGAGCCAGGACACTTTGGCCAACTCGCTGACATGTTCACGACAGGACCGTCGGCGTGGGTGAACGTTGTGATGATGGTCGCGCAGAGCGTCTTGTTCATCGCGGGGTGTTGGGCGGCATGGGAATTTTTTCAAGCGACGGACATGCTTATTGCGCTCCAGTGGGGCTTGCCTGCCGCCGTCGCGATCCTGTCGTCGCTGATTATCAAGCTGTCCATGTGGCCGAGCATGCACACAAACCGGATCATGCGCGAGCTCAAGCGGATCGAGCTTCAGATCGCCTTGGCTGGCAAGTCTTAGTTGGGCGCGCGACGGATCACCGGGGACGAACCACGAGGATACAGCACTTGTTCTTGTATCCCCGTAATTCCCGTCCATACATGTCCCCGTAATTCCATGCTTCAGCCTTGAGCGATGTGCACGGTAACGACCAATCAGTGCTAGTGTCCGAAGGCGCCCGGCCGCGCCGAAGCCGCGCAATGGTGCCGCCGTTAGGAGACGTCTCATGGACAAGGACCGGCCCAGGACCCTGATCGATGCCGTCAATGGCGATGGCGCAGTTATGCTGGCTGAGGTGGAACGGCTGCTCAATGAGGGGCATGACGCCAGCGAGCGGCATCGCTCCGCGACCTCGGCGGTTCAGATTGCCTCCAGAAAATGCCGCTTTGATGTCGTGGCGCTGCTGCTTGAGCATGGTGCTTTCGAAAGCGATCTGGGTTGGAATGCGGTCTTCCATGCGGTGGCCTTTGGCACGACCGCGGAACTGGAAGAGGCGGTCACCAGCGGGATCGATCTGGAGGCGCGCGACCACGACAACCGGACCCCGTTCCTGCTCGCGGCGGCTCTTGGCACGGTTGAGAAGGCCGAGCTGCTCATGCAAGCGGGCGCCGATCCGCTTGCGGACAAACTGAGCCGCTCCGCCCTTTTGGTGGCGATCGAGCATGACCAAGTGGCCATGCTCGACTGGCTCATCGGCCAAGGCTTTCCATTCCAGGGCCAGGACCGGTTTGGCTGGGTCCCCTTGGTCTGGGCCGCGCAGCTTGGCGCGGTTGCGTGCGCGCGTGCCCTTATTGACCGCGGTGCCGATCTTCATGAGGCCAATTATGCTGACGAGACAGCGATCAAAGGGGCCAGGTCGCCCGGCATGGTCCGTCTGTTGCTTGCAGCAGGGGCTGGCATCCATGACTTAGAGCGTGATGTTTTTAGGTTT
>DMER01000014.1:0-6685 GCA_003451645.1 Alphaproteobacteria bacterium
CTACCCCAATCAGGTCAACAATGTGTTGGGCTTTCCTTATATCTTCAGGGGCGCGCTCGATGTAGGTGCGCGCACTATCAATGAGGACATGAAGATTGCGGCCGCAAAGGCACTGGCCGAACTTGCGCGCGAAGATGTGCCCGATGAAGTGGCCGCCGCCTATCACGGCAAACGGCCGAAGTTTGGGCCCGACTACATCATCCCTGTGCCCTTTGACCCGCGGCTCATCTCGACAGTTCCCTTGGCGGTCGCCAAAGCCGCACAGAAGTCGGGCGTGGCGGCGCGCCCAATCCACGATTTCGAGCACTACCGCGATCAACTCTCCTCTAGGCTCGATCCGGTCGCGTCCCTCGTGCAGCGCGTTGTAGCCCACGTCCGCTCAGCCCCACGCAAAGTCGTCTTTGCCGAAGGCGAAGAAGAGGCGGTGATCCGCGCCGCCATTGCCTATCAAGCCTCTGGGCTGGGCGAAGCCGTCCTGGTGGGCAATCCGGACCGCATCCGCGAAACGGCCCGCAAGGCAAGTGTCGAGGGCATGGAGGATCTGGAGATCCAGTTCGCTCCCGAAAGTCCGCGCACGGCGGATTATGCTGACGCGCTCTATAGGCGCTTGCAGCGTCAAGGTCACCTCGCGCGCGACTGCCTGCGCATGGTCACCTATGACCGCAATATCTTTGCCAGCATGATGGTAGAGGCAGGGCACGCTCATGCCATGGTCACAGGCGTCACCCGCAACTACTCCGTCGCTCTTGAGGATATTCGCACAGTTTTGGATACCCGGCCCGGTCAGCGGGTCATTGGGGTCTCGGTCATTCTCTCGCGCGGCAAGACCGTCTTTGTGGCCGACACGAATGTGCACGAATTGCCCGAGGCCGAAGAGCTTGCCGACATCACGATCCAGGCCGCGCGCGTTGCCCGGCGCTTTGGCGTTGAGCCCAAAGTGGCCCTGCTTGCCTATTCGACCTTTGGGCAGCCCTGGGGCGAGCGCTCGCAACATGTGCGTGAAGCGGTCGAGGTTCTCGACAGCCGGAAGGTCGACTTTGAGTATGAAGGCGAGATGGCCGCAGACGTGGCCCTGGACCGGGAGAAAATGCGGCTCTACCCATTCTCGCGCCTGAAGGAGCCCGCGAATGTTCTCATTATGCCCGCGATCCATTCTGCATCAATCTCGACAAAGCTGATGCAAGTCTTGGGCGGCTCGACAGTGATTGGGCCCCTGCTCGTGGGCCTGACCCATTCCGTGCAAATCTGCCCGATCGGCGCTAAGATGTCGGAGATCATGAACATGGCGGCCCTTGCGGCCTTTGACATCAACACAGGGCCATGACCGATGCAGATTTCACTCATCCCCTGTCTCTCTGACAATTACGCCTATCTGATTGAGGCGGCCGGAGCCGTCGCCGTTGTGGACCCCTCAGAGCCTGAGCCGGTCTTGCGCATCCTCCGAGATAAGGGCTTGCATCTCACCCATATCCTCAACACGCACCACCATTTCGATCACACCGGTGGCAATCTTCCGCTTAAGGAGCAGTTTGGCGCGACAATCATTGGCCCAGCGGCCGACTCCCACCGCATCCCGGGCCTCGATCAAGGTGTCGGCGAAGACGATGTAGTCACATTGGGCGACACGCGTTGGACGGTCATGAACATTCCTGCTCACACCAGCGGTCATATCGCTTTTTGGGGCAGGGAGCAGGCGGCGGTGTTCACGGGCGATACCCTGTTCGCTATGGGATGCGGGCGGCTGTTTGAAGGGACGCCAGCACAAATGTGGGCGAGCCTGCAAAAGCTGGTTGCGTTGCCGCCAGACACCCGCGTCTATTGCGGCCACGAATACACGCTATCCAACGGACGCTTTGCTCTGACTGTTGACATTGGAAATGCTGACCTGCACGCCCGAATGACAGACGTCGAGAGTGCCCGCCTTCAGGGCCGGCCAACAATCCCCTCCTCAATCGCCTTGGAGCGCGCGACGAACCCGTTTCTGCGCGCCACTGAGCCCGCGCTTGCCACGGCCGTTGGCCTTGCCGCTGGCGATCCAGTTGCAGTCTTTGCTGAACTGCGCCGCCGCAAGGACAGCTTCAAGGGCTGAGGGGGTGCCCTGCTACCGCAGCGTCGCACGCAGATCCGTCAGCATGCGGTAGGACGACGCGCGGCCTGACACGCCCCGGTCCAAGGCGAATATCACCCTGAGCTCACTGCCTTTGCGGGTGACGCCCGGCTGGGGCCCAACGGCGAATATAACCCGCGGACTCAGGCGGCGGACCGCCTCGCGTTCCGAGCCATAGCTCGACAACATCAGAAACGCGCTCTCCGCATTGCGGACGGCATCAAAGAGCACCAATCGCAAGCCGCCATCGTCCGCAGCAGCAGCCCAAGGACCCTCGAAGCGGATAGCGCTTCCATAGACTTGGCGCAGCCGCGCGGCTGCGGTCGCCGCAACCTCCTGTACCGTCTCGATGGGCGGCGGAGGCGCTTCCAATGGCATTGCGACACGCTGATAGACGACGGGCACGCCATTCGGGAACTCGGGCGAAAAGAGGGTGATCCCGCCCAATGGCGTCATCCGCAGAACGACCTCGCCATCATCGCGCACAAGAACCTTGTCGCCATTAACGGCGGGCTTCCAACGCAAGGCAAAAACCTCGTCCTGCGCATCGAACCGCAAGCGCGCCTCGCTGCCGATCCGGTCAAGGACAAAGCCTGCGCGACCGTCGCTCGTCTGATAGAACCCAGAACCGGTCGCGGGCGCCGCGTCCATGGCGGCAGCATGGCTCAGCCCGTTTATGAACAGGCCCAACACAACCAGCCACTTGCGCCAAACGCCAACCATCACGCACAAAAATCCCGCTCATTGCCGCGCCATCGCACACGCGCCCCGTGCCCTAATGCGTTGGTCTAGGCTCGGAAAATGGCAGGAATGTGAAGCCCGTGCCTGTCAGCACCGGCAATTCGGCTATGCAGTTAACGCAAGGGTGAAGCCCCAAGGATACTGGGCTTCATCCTCTGCACCGCAGCGGCGTCAATACATGTGCTGGCCGCCATTGATCGACATGGTCGAGCCTGTGACGAACCCCGCATCATCGGCCACCAAAAAGGCCACGCCGCGCGCGATTTCCTCAGCTTTGCCCAGACGGCCGACAGGGATGCGTGCCACGATCTTCTCCAGAACATTGGCGGGCACAGCGGCCACCATATCGGTGTCGATATAGCCAGGCGCGATGGCGTTTACTGTAATGCCCTTTGGCGCGCCCTCTTGCGCTAGCGCTTTGGTGAAACCGTGAATGCCCGACTTGGCGGCGGCATAGTTCACCTGGCCATATTGACCGGCTTGACCATTGATCGAGCCAATGTTGACGATCCGGCCGAAAGAGCGCTCCAGCATCCCGTCCCACACCGCCTTGCACATGTTGAAAACGCCGCCCAGATTGGTGTCGATCACCTCATCCCATTGTGCGCGGGTCTGTTTCTTTAAGGTGGCATCGCGAGTGATACCGGCATTGTTGATCAGGATGTCAACGGGCCCCAACTTTGCAACGACCTCGCCGACGCCTTTCACACACGCCTCATAGTCGGCCACATCCCACTTGAACGCCGCGATGCCCGTCTCCTTGGTGAAGGCCGCAGCGCGCTCGTCATTGCCGGCATAATTCGCCGCGACCTTGTAGCCCGCCTTGTGCAAGGCGATGGAGATCGCAGCACCAATGCCCCGTGTACCACCTGTCACTATCGCAACCCGCGCCATCGCTTCCTCCTTTGTTTTGTTTGGGCCTTCGTCTGAGCGCCTAACTTCGCCACCGTCGAATGTCTCTCGTTCTCACCGCTCCACACACATGGCGATGCCCATGCCGCCGCCGATGCACAACGTGGCGAGGCCTTTCTTCGCGTCGCGCTTGCCCATCTCATGAAGCAGCGTGACGAGGACCCGGGCGCCTGAGGCACCGATCGGGTGGCCAATGGCAATCGCTCCGCCATTGACGTTCACCTTAGACACATCCCAGCCCATGTCCTTGTTGACCGCGCAAGCTTGCGCCGCGAAGGCCTCGTTCGCCTCGACGAGATCAAGATCGCCCGCTGACCAGCCCGCCTTTTTCAGGGCCGCGCGCGAGGCAGGGATCGGGCCCGAACCCATGACCTTGGGATCGACGCCAGCCTGGGCCCAGGACTTGATATGCGCGAGCGGCTTCAAGCCCCGCTTCGCCGCCTCAGCCGCCGTCATGAGCACGAGGGCCGCCGCGCCGTCATTGATGCCGGAAGCATTTGCCGCCGTCACCGTACCACCGTCTTTGATGAAGGCCGGACGCAAATCCTTGATGCCGTCGATCGTCACGCCGTCGCGGATGAACTCATCGGTATCGAAGATTTTCTCGCCCTTTTTCTCCTTGATCACGACCGGCACGATCTCGTCCTTGAAGCGGCCAGCCTTACGCGCAGCCTCTGCCTTGTTCTGCGAGGCGACGGCAAAGGCATCCTGCTGCTCGCGCGTGATTTGCCATTCGCGGGCGACGTTCTCCGCCGTATTGCCCATGTGATAGCCGTTGAAGGCGTCCCACAAACCGTCCTTGATCATCGTGTCGACGAAGGTCAGCTCGCCCATCTTTTGCCCGCCGCGCAGATATTGCGCATGGGGCGCTTGGCTCATGCTTTCCTGCCCGCCCGCGACGACAATGGCCGCGTCGCCATTGCGGATAGCGTTGTACCCAAGAGCGACGGCGCGCAAGCCCGAACCGCACAGCTGATTGACGCCCCAGGCCGGAACCTCGACCGGTACGCCCGCATGGATCGAGGCCTGCCGCGCAGGGTTCTGCCCCTGCCCCGCCGCCAAGATCTGGCCCATGATGACCTCGGAGACCTCTTTCCCCTCGACTGCTGCCCGCTTCAGCGCCTCCTTGATAGCAATTTTGCCGAGCTCATGCGCGGGCAAGCCGCCCAAGGTGCCATTGAAGGACCCAACGGCGGTCCGGGCAGCTGCAACGATTACGACATCGGTCATGAGGCGCTCTCCTTGAATCACATTAACGGTGTTTGAATGTGGCATGCCTGCCGCATCCGGGCAAATAACCTTTCGGGCAAAGCGTTGTGATTGACATCAAATCCTGGGGTTTGCGCGCGTATCCACTGTCCTTTTTTGCTTGCCAGGCCCGGCACTCTTCGAACATTGTTTGAGGCTAAAGTGCGGGGGACAGATGCTAAGTGACCTTATTGCCGGATTGCAGGCGGTGTTGGAGCGGCCTGGTGATCCTGTGCTGATCGGCTTTGCAGGCGTGGTCATTGTGGCGCTCGGCGGCGCGATCATGATGCTGCGCAGGCCCCGTCCGCCCGTCGCTCGCTGGGAAGAGCCGCGTGAACCGCAGCAGCCCCATGTCCAGGCCCGCCCCTTCCAGACCGCTCCTGACGTGCAGGCGCGTGGGGCCCTGGATGAAGACGACGACCACGACCATCACGACGGCGCCTACCCATCCCCGTCGGCGAATGAGCTGCAGCAGCGCGCCCGCAAGATGGGGATGCTGATCGACAAGATCGAGGCATCGCGCAAGACGCGGGTGATCTCGATTATCCACAGGGAATCGCTGGAGAGCGACTATCTGGTCCTCAACGATCTTGAGGACGTGCTCACCGCCCTCAATTCCACGCCGCCGGACAAGCCTCTCGACATCGTCCTGCACACGCGCGGTGGTTTGTCGTTGGCGGCGATGCAGATTTCCCGCGCCATCAAGGCGCATAAGGGGAGGAAGACGGCTTTTGTGCCCTATTACGCGATGTCCGCCGGCACCATGATCGCGCTGGCGTGCGACGAGATCGTCATGGCGCCGCACGCCTGCCTTGGCCCCATCGATCCACAGATCGGCTTTCCGGCGGTTTCGATCTTGCGCGTCGCCAAGCAAAAGCCCGTGGAGCTGATCTCCGATCAGTTGCTCCTCTACGCCGATATCTCCGAGAAGGCGATGCGGGAGGCCCGGGAGCACGCCTGCGAGCTCATGCAAGGCACGTACAGCACGGACGGGTCCTGCGCGATCTCTGACCTGCTGGTGTCCGGGCGCTGGACGCATGGCAACCCGATCACGGTCACGGAGGCGCGCGAAATGGGCCTGAACGTCAAGGCCGGGATGCCCGCCGACTTTGTCGACCTGGTCCGCGTGCACCGCGTATCTCGCCGCGGCGGGCCAAGCGTGGCGTTCCGGTAACCGGCGCGCCTCTTACGTGAAAGCGTTTGGAACGTAACAAGAGGGGTCCTTTTGGGGCCGCTTTACGTAACCAAACGAAACAAAACGTAACAAAAACCACCAGCCAACGAAACAAAACGACACAGGATTTCGGAGCGTTTTTGGCTCATTTCTGCCATTCTGTCTGGGCGGAGAGACCGTGTTGCATGCGCTTTCGTTCAAGGCCTTTTTCGTCTCTAAGCCAGGGCCGCAAAAGTCCGAGGCGGCTATGCGGGTCGCGATGACCACAGCCAACTTTGCGCTCACTTGAGGGGTGTCGGATAATTGGGCGTGCGGTTTGGGCAAAGGACGTGTCACGCCAAGGCGCCAAGTGAAATAAGCCGCGAAGGGCTGTTCGTGCTTGGCGGCATAGCAAGTCACCAACTTGCGCCATATGCCCTCGTTTGGGGGATGAGGTCCTCTAGGACCGCACGGGCCTTCTTGCGGCAATTGCCCCCTCAGTCTGGCTGGCGCCAGACAGCTCC
>DMER01000014.1:7004-19689 GCA_003451645.1 Alphaproteobacteria bacterium
GGGGGCAGTTGCCGGCTATTAGCCCCCCTCGGCGCTTCGTGCCGCTCCCCCCAAAACAAGTTGGGGGAGATGAAGCGCAAGCGCGACTGACTTAGCGCCTTTGCTTTCGCCTTGGCGGCTTGGCGCGAAACCATTTCTGTCAGAGATTGAAGGCGGCGACAGGGGGGCATGGCTCCCGCACATATGATGCTGGTCATGCTGCACCAATTGCTGCGCAGCATAACATTTTGCTGCGCCCGCACGATTGCAGGTGCGCGCTCGCGAAATCTGCAATATCCTTTCCGCAGACAACAATCACGCAGTGCACAAACCTGCGCTGCGGTACCGACACGGGGAGCACGCCATGCCTGCCGAAGAAGGCCCAATCACAATCAAAAAATACGCGAACCGCCGACTCTACAACACGGCAACGTCGTCCTATGTGACGCTCGACCATCTCGCGGAAATGGTAAAGAAAGGCCAAGAATTCAACGTATATGACGCGAAATCCGGCGAGGACATTACCCGCTCGGTGCTCACGCAAATCATTTTCGAGGAAGAGGGCAAGGGCCAAAAGCTCCTGCCGATCCAGTTCCTGCGGCAGCTGATCCGCTTTTACGGCGATAGTATGCAGGCGCTCATCCCCGGCTATCTGGACATTAGTATGGAAAGCTTCTCGCGCAATCAGGAGCGCATGCGCAGCCAAATCGCCGAGACCTTTGGCGGCAAGCACATGATGAAGGAGTTCGAATCCCTCACGCGCCAGAACCTGGCGATGTTTGAGCGCGCGGTGCGCATGTTCACGCCCTTTGGCCCCCTGATGCGCAGCAATGAGCGCGACGAGAAATCAAGCGAACAGATAGCGGCAGCCGCAGAGGCCCAAATCGCCGATCTGAAAAACCAGCTGAATGCAATGCAGCAGCAATTGGCTGAACTGGCAAGCCGGAAATGATTCTGGAACGATGGGTAAGGCAGATAAGCGGAAACCAAAGACGCGTATAGAGTTCTTGCAAGACTTTCTCGCGTTTTGCAATAACAGGTCCGATGGCCTGTGGCTATTTCGCGGAGAACCAAATTCTAGCTTTGAATTGATACCGAAAATCGGCCGCACTGGTATCTTCAAGACATATGAATATGACAAGGAGCGGTGGCTATACGAGGAATTCGAAAGTCGCTCACGATTATTTCTAGAAGGCCGGGATAAAGATAGAAATAGAATTGAAACGATGGCAATAGCGCAGCATTATGGCCTGCCCACGAGATTGTTGGATTGGTCTTACAGCCCGCTTGTAGCACTATATTTTGCTGTTACTTCAGAACCACTGGACAAGGAGGCAAGAATTCATTCGGTCAGGCCTCAAAGCCGATATGTGATTTCTTCTTCAGAGAGCAAACCTTTGCAGGATGGTCGCGAGCCGGACGTCTACTTTGTGCGCCCGCCAACCCTCAACATGCGGATTGCGAACCAGAGAGGGGCATTTTCGTTACATAACCGGCCAAACGTCGCTTGGAAGCCAGCCGACGCCGTAAAAGCGCCCGACAGCGTCATCTCTCACTACGCGGAGCTTCGAGTGCCAGCGCAGTTACGAAATGAGTTGAGTGAATTTCTTTTTGTACTTGGTATTGACGACACAGTGATCCGGCACGATCTTGAAGGTGTGGCCAGAACAATGTCGTGGCAGTTGCGCACTGGCTTTGGGACCTTTGAGGTATCAAGCTGAATGAAACGGGCACAGAAGAAGCGACCGGAACAAAGCTTCGCACTGAGCGGCCCCTTCTTGCCTGCCGACGAAGAGACAGCTCAAAAGGCGGTGCTGGCTGTCAGAAAATTTTGGGACAGCCTCAAACCCGACGATGAACAAATCCGGCAAATCAATCGTCTTGGCGAACATGTCGAAGTCGACGACGTTATCATTCCTGCGCGGACAGCCGTCAGCAGTGGCGCAAGCATCACGGGGACGATCGCAATCGCCGTGACTGTGGGCGAGGCCGAGGATCAACGGTCTCGTCTGGTCCCTGGTGTTTTCATCGTCGACATGAAAAACGACAAGCCGATAAATCCGCGGGTTAAATTGCGTGTTGAAGAGGCTAAGGGTTAGCGCAACCACTCCGGTGCGATGTCGGGCTTGCCAAGGTAGAAGCCTTGCAGGAAATCGACGCCCATAGCGCACAGGATGTCTGCCTCGCGCTGATCGCTGACCCACTCCGCCACAGTCTGCAGCCGGAAGTTCCGCGCCAGGTCCACCAAGGTCCGCACAAAGACGAGATTGTCGGGACTGAGCGCCAGGCCTTTGACGAATGACCCATCAATCTTGACCATGTCGACACGCAGGGCCTGAAGGTTGCGGAACGAGGTATAGCCCGCGCCGAAATCGTCGATGGCGACCTTGGCCCCAATGTCGCGCAGGCGCGCCGTGAAGCGCACGCTTTCCTCCAGATCGAGAAGGGCTGCGGTCTCGGTCAACTCGACGATCAAGCGCGGCGCCACATCGCGGTTCATCTCCAGCGTCGTGGCAAAACCTTCGAGCGCCAGCCGGTCACTGGCCGTCATGCCAGAGACATTCAGCGCCAAGCGGACATCGGCATTGCGACGCAAGGTGTCGAGCGCGATCTCCAGGATGCGCCGGTCGATAAGGCGCACCAGACCCAATTGCTCGGCCGCCGGAATGAATTCGCCAGCAGGGAGCAACTGACCGTCGGGTTTGAGGATGCGCGCGAGACATTCCTGCGCCTCGGCCTTGCCCGTCTTGGGGTCGACAATGGGTTGGTAGGCGATGCGCACGCGGTCATCGGCAAGCGCGCTCAAGATCTGATCGCCGAGCGAAACGACACGCAGCCGCGTCGATTCGGCCTGCTCTGCATGTTCATAAAGCGCATAACCGCCACGGCCTTGCGCCTTGGCCCGGTCGAGTGCCACTTCCGCGCGCGCCATGGCCTTTTGCGCGGTATCGGCATCGCAGGGCGCCAGAACTGCGCCAACAGACACGCTGACCGAGACCACACCACAGGGTGTGGTGATGACCATGTCGCGCACCGCGTTGCGGATCTCTTGCGAGAGTGTTTGCAGGGCCAGCGCATCGGCGCCAGGCACCGCCATCCCGAATTTGTTGCCAGCCGTGCGGCCGATGGCGGCATGCGCACCCGCAGTCTCGGCAAGCTTGCGCCCCACGGCGACAATTGCGACATCGGCGGCGTCGGTACCATAGACCTCGTTGAGGACAGCCAGATCGTCAATGGCGACAACGCAATAGGCGGTGGGCCCTTGCGCCACCATCTCATTGAGCCGGTCCCGCAGGCGCCCGCGGGTCAAGTGCCCGGTCATCTCGTCGATGTGTGCGGATTGAAGCACCTGTGCATCGGCGGTCTTGCGGGCCGTAATGTCACGCAAAGTCCCCACCACACGTTCGACCTGACCATTGGGGCGGGTGAAAACGACCGCCCGGTCCTCAAGCCAGCGAGGCGCTTGGGCTGCCGCGTTAAATTTGAATTCGGCGCAATGCAGCGCGCCTGGCGCGTGGATCGCCTCAGCGAGGTTTGCGCGCGCCTGAAGGCCTTGGGGGTCGAGATGCTTGCGGAACAGGGCCTCGCTGCTGACGGCGGAGGGATCGCTGATGCCGAGGACCCCTTGGACGTCACCGGCCCAGGAGACCTCGCCCGTATCGGGTGTCCAATCATAGACGACACCACCGGCGGCCGAGAGCGCAATACGCAACCTGTCCGCTTCAGCGACGGACGCAAGCGTCTGCAACGACAACTCTGACTGACGACGCAACACGGCTTTCGACCGCCCCACACAAAACGTGCCCGGATGAGTTCTTCCCGGTGCTTCTGGGGCAGACCCTAGCGCGCCAACCTTTAAGAAGTGGCGAATTTCGGGACCCTCAAGCTTTGGCATAGATTGGTGAAGACGGCGTTAAGCTTGCTGCGGGCTTAATGGAGGTGACCGGGACAGGCATGCTGCTTGCGATTGAGCGGTCATGACCGCGATTATGCCCATCACCCGTTTCATTCCGGTACAAAGCCGGGCGATGGTGCTGGCGCGGCGGGTGGAGGCGGTGGCACAGATAACCCCCGATCCTGACCAGGAGGCCAATTGGCCGAAATTTGGCCGCAAGATTAGCGAGGCACCCACCGACGTGGTGCAGCCGCGCCTGCCCAGTACGGGCCTCATGGCGCAGGTTCTTGGGGACCAGTCCCTCGATGCATGCCTTGATGCGGCGCAGGCGGCAAGAGCCTACCGCCGCTCGCAGGGCCTGTTGGCGGCCCGCCTGAGCCGCCTGGATGTGCGCGGGATCTAGACCTGCTACCGTCCGTCCTTGCCCTTGTCCTCGTGGGCGAGGAAGTTGAGGAACGGACTGATCAGCAACAACCCGCCGCCAATGATAATGCCGATCCAGCCAATGTCCCAGAAGGTCGTGACATAGGTCTCCAGCGCCTTCTTGGGATCGAGCACCTGCCCCGCCACGGTTTCGGCCGCGGTGAGCTGAGCGATGATGCCGCCGACATATTGCGCCCAGGCAGAGGCCAGGAACCATGTCGCCATCACGGTCGAGATGACCATCGCAGGCGCCAGCCGCGTCATCTGCGACAAGCCCACGGGCGAGATGCAGAGCTCACCCGTCGTGTGCAGGAGATAAGCGAGGATCAAGAAGATCTGCGCGACCTTGAAGTTCTCATCGGCGGTCTGGGCGCCCCATACGAGCACGAGGAAGCCGAGGCCTGCTTGGACCAGCGCGATGCCGAACTTCTCGGCAGGACG
This sequence comes from Alphaproteobacteria bacterium, assembly GCA_003451645.1. GTDB lineage: Bacteria > Pseudomonadota > Alphaproteobacteria > Micropepsales > Micropepsaceae > DMER01. The sequence goes on from DMER01000014.1 coordinate 11,743, forward strand.
GGGGTCGGCATTTCTGCGGCCAAGATAAGCCCACAAGGCCGAGAAGATCGGCGCCAGGATCAAGATGAAGCCAGCATTATAGGACTGCGTCTGTGCCGCCGTGATGGGGACATCGCCAACCTTGAGGACCGTATTGCGCTCCGCGAACTGATTGAGCGAAGAGCCCGCCTGCTCAAAGAGCGCCCAGAAGACAACCGATGCGGAGATGAGCACAAGCGCCAGAACGACACGCTGCGTCTCCACAAAGGTGAACTCGGTCAGCATGTGATAGACGAAATAGACGAGCACTCCGATCGAGCCCGCACTGAGCAGCAGGAACAAGGTGCTGACCTCGATGTCCAACACCGGCAGCGGATAGCTGACGGATGTGTTGAGCTGCAGCAGGTACCAGATGCCCGCCACACCAACCAGTGCCAGCAGATAGATGATCCATTCGGTATTCAGCGGACCGACGACCGCTGCGGCCAGCTTCTGGGGCTCAGGCGGCTCGCCGCGCCCCTCCAACAAGGGCTTGCCCAGCACGAACACCACATAACCCAGCAACATGCCGAAGCCTGCGAGGCCAAAGCCCGCATACCAGCCGACCGTCTCACCCAACAGGCCGCAGAGAATCGAGGCCCAGAAGGCGCCCAGATTGATGCCATAGTAGTAGAGCGTGAAACCGGGGTCGCGGCGCGGATCGTTGTCCTCATAGAGCTGACCCACGATGGACGAGATATTGGCCTTCAGGAAGCCTACGCCCATAATGATGAGCGCCATGGCCATATAGAGGATGCTGACGGCGGTTGGGTCTTTGTCGGCGACCGAAAGCTGGTACTCGCCCTTGGGCAAGACTTGCGGCAGCGCGCCGCCCTCCGGCATCCCCTTGATCAGCATGCCCCCATCAGGCGAGGCGCCGACTTCAAACCGCTCGCCATTAACGATGAGCCGCACCTCGCGCGAGGCCATCCGGCCATCCGCGGAGAATTCATAGGTCTGACCATTATAGGTCAGGATTTGCTTGGCCGGGCTGCCCTCAAACACCATCGAGAAGTGCCCGGCAACCAACAGCAGCGCGCCAAATGCGATGGCCTTGCGGGTTCCCAGATACCGGTCCGCGAGATAGCCGCCAATGAGCGGCATTAGATAAACGAGCGAGGTATAGGTCGCGTAACCTTGCTGCGCCGTTGCGTCGTCAAAGAGGAAATGCTGGGTCAGGTAAAAGATCAACAGCCCGCGCATGCCGTAATAGGAAAAGCGCTCCCACATCTCAGCGAAGAACAGGATGTAAAGGCCCCGGGGGTGCTTCCCCAATTGCCACACGACCGGGATCACGGTCAGAATGGTGACGACAATCCCTGCAACAACCACGGCGTTCATGCGCCCACTCCCCGGTAAACAGCGGTTTGGTCGCAGCGGCCCCCCGCGCAACCTGATTAGGAACAGCGCAACACGCGCCATGGCAATTGACAAGAGCATCTAATGACAGCAACGCCACCCTGGCGCGGGTTCGCAGTGCAGTGTCGCGCAATTGCGTCAGATTTTCTTCACGCCGTTGCCTTCCAGAGCCCGGAGCCGTTCCTCTACTGCGTCAATCCGGCGCAGCGCTTGCTCCAGCCGCGCGGCCAGAGCCTCAACGGTCATTGGTGATTGCGGCACGGGGGTCGACACCCCCGCCCGCGTTGCGATGTCTTTGGGCTCCACGCCCAGCAAGCCAGACAGAAGGAGGACGTCGCGAGCGCGCAGTTCGCGCTGATCCTTCCAGACCTCGCCCACCTCCTCCTCGCTCAGCCCTAAGACCTGCGCCACATGGGTGCGTGTTAACGATAGCGCGCGGAGCCGATCCTCAAACCAGGCCTGATCAAAGAACAGAGCCATGACGGCCTACTCCGCATACCAAACGATTTGATGGGTGGTGCACAGCAGCGCCCCGTCATGCGACCAGAGCTGCGCACTCTGATCATGGAAATTGTCGCGGAAGACGGAGGAATCGACCGAACACAAAAGGGCCTGGTCGCCTTGGGCCGCAAGCATGTCAGCCGTGCAATGAAAATGGGTGGTTAGCGCTACCGTGCCCATGGCGGGAAAGGTGTTGCGAACCTGCAGCATGCGCACAATGAACGCATCGCTCATGCAAGTAAGGCCTTCGAAATCGAGAGGCCGGGGCACCGCATGCCGCATGTAGACTAGGGAATGCGCGCTGCGCGGCGGCACGAAGGGCGGCTCACCGAGGGCGGGGTAGTTCTGCGTCACAAAGCGGAAGTCATATTGTGTGGCCCAACCCTTCCAGTTGCCGGTGTCAAAGGGTTGGACCTCGCTATACGGGGGTGCCGCAGGCATGCCGACCGGCGCATGGCCCCAGCTATCTTGGCGGGCGGCAAGGGCGATCATGGCACTGGCGGTAACCTTGCCGCCCTGGTCCATCTCCACCGCCCAATGCTGGAGTGTCCGGCCGCGGCGGATATCCCGTACGCGGATGGTAAAGGGCCCTGGCGAGACGGCCGCCGTATAGTGGACCGTGATGGACACGGGCGAGCCTTGCGCCTTCTCATTGCTTAGGACCGCGCGCATCAGGAGCGCGGCGGTAATGCCGCCAAACTGGCCATTGAAATTGGCGAAGGCGGGCGAGGTTTCGCCGAGGTACACACCATCGCCTTGGCTCACGAGGGTGATGGCAGCATCAAAGTCATTGATATTGGTCATTGCAGGGCCGTCCATGTGATTGCGAATAGACGGCACCAAAGCCCATCCAGACGCCGCCGTCCACACTACCTGCATGCCCAATCGAAACCCTTGCCAGAGACCGGCAAACTAGGCAGCTTCAGCCCATGTTCCTGAAGAACCTTTGGTATTTCGCCCTGCCCTCTCGCGCAGTGCCCCCGGGACGCATGACGCCCAAGGAGTTCCTGGGCGAACCGGTCATGTTTGCCCGCGACCTGCAAGGCCAAGTCTTTGCCTTCCGCGATTTGTGCCCGCATCGCGGCGTGCCCTTGTCAGCGGGCAAATTGGTCGAAGGCACGGTCGAGTGCCCCTATCATGGCTGGCGCTTCAAGCCCTCGGGCCAATGCCACCATATCCCCTCCCTCGTCAGCGGGCAGGACCTCGACCCCGGCAAGATCAGTGTGCGGACATATCCGGTCTCCGAGAGCAATGGCCTGATCTGGGTCTATATCGCCGAACAGCCGGGCGAGGCACCCAAGGTGCCAGCCCCTGCGCTGGACTTGCCCCCCGGGGCACGGCCCCGAATGCAGGAAATGCAATTGTTCCCTTGCGAACTCGACAGTGCGGTAGTGGGCCTGATGGACCCGGCGCATGGGCCCTTCGTGCACAAATCCTGGTGGTGGCGCTCCACAAAGTCGATGTATGAGAAAGCCAAGGACTATGCGCCTGTCGAACGCGGCTTCACGATGGTGGCGCACAAGCCCTCGCGCAATTCGACGATCTATCATTTGCTGGGCGGTGACCTGACGACGGAGATCGCGTTCCACCTGCCCGGCATTCGCATTGAGACGATCAAGGCGGGCAAGAACCAAATCTTGTCGCTTACGACCTGCACACCCGTGGATGCGACCAAGACGGAAGTCACGCAGACGTTCTTCTGGAACATTGGCTGGCTGTGGGCGATCAGGCCGTTCTTCCGGCCAATGGCGAGCGCCTTTCTGGCGCAGGACCGCCATATGGTGACCCTGCAGCAGGAGGCCGCGCGCTTTCAGCCCCGTCAGATGCTGATCCAGGACGCGGACACGCCCGCCATTTGGTATTTCCGGCTCAAGAAGGAATGGGCCACCGCCCTGGAGGAAGGCCGCACCTTTGACAATCCGGTCAAGCCGGTGACCTTGCGCTGGCGCAGCTAAGATTAGCCCTGCACAGGCCCGCCACCGCCGAACAAGGGCACGCTCGCGCGCTTGAAGACGACCACCAGGATCAATCCGGCGGCAAAGCCGCCCAAATGCGCCCACCACGCGGTGCCGTCATTGACGCCGGTGAAGATAAAGAACAGCTGCATCGCCAGCCAGGCACCAATCACCCAATAGGCCGCGAGCTTCAGCGGCAAGCGGAACAAGACCAGCACCCAAATCCGCACGCGCGGATAGAGCATCAAATAGGCCCCTATGACGCCAGCCGTGGCCCCCGAAGCGCCGATGAGAGGGGCGGCACTCTCGGCATGAAAATAGGCATGCGCCAGACCGGCCGCGATGCCTGACAAGAGGTAGAACAGGGTGAAACTGATCGGTCCCATGGCGTCCTCCACATTGTCGCCAAAGACCCACAGAAACAGCATGTTGCCGATTAAATGCATCCAATCGCCATGCAGGAACATATAGGTCACGAGCGTGTATTCGGCTGGCAGTGATCCGGTGCTGGCAGGTAAGGCCGCAGGCGCAAACAAGGCATTGGGCACGAGGCCGCCCTGCATGGCGGACATCATGATCCCCTCATCCCCCAGCGACAGCTGATAGAGGAAAGCCAGAACGTTGAGGATGATCAAAGTAAAGGTCGCGAACTGAAACGGGATGAAGCGCAGCGCATTGCTGTCGTGCAGCGGTACAAACACCATTTAGGCCGAGCCCCCATCACCGATCGCGCGGACAGTTCCGCTGTTTGGCCTTGACCATATCTGCACCGCCGCCACGCGTCCAGACGCGCTACTTCCGGTTTGCCCCAGGGGTCCAAAGGACATCGCCCGGACCCTTCAGATTGGCAAAGCGGGCCGCGACAAACAGAAAGTCTGACAAACGGTTGGCATAGGTGATCGCGAACGGATTGACGGGCTCCTTGGCCGCAAGCGCCACCATCAGCCGCTCCGCCCTGCGGCAAACTGTCCGGGCGACGTGGAGATGCGCGGCGCACGCCGTTCCGCCAGGCAGGATGAATGACCGCAAGGGCGTCAAATGCCCATTCATCTGGTCAATTTCGTGCTCCAGGCGCGTCGTTTGCGCCTCCACCATCCGCAAGGGCTCGTAAGGCGGCGGCTCGGGCGTTTCGGGCAAACACAAATCGGCGCCCAGATCGAACATGTCGTTCTGTATGCGGCCCAGCATCCCGTCGAGCTCGGCAAAGGCGGTCAGCCGCGCCACGCCGATGACGGAGTTCGCCTCATCGACCGTGCCATAGGCCTCGATCCGCAGGTCGTTCTTGGGCACCCGCACGCCGGAGCCCAGCGCCGTATCCCCTTTGTCGCCAGTCTTGGTGTAAATCCTGTTCAGTACAACCATCAGCCTAGCGCCCCGAAATATAGAGAACGGCCATGATGACCACGATTGCCGCGAATTGCAGCACCACGCGCAACCGCATCAATTTGTTGGAATAGCTACGGGCGAAGTCCCCGCCGCGCAGCAGGCTATAGAGCCCGATCATGAGGACGACGGCAACCGCGGCGGTGGCGATCCCGACCAATACGCTTCCTAGACTTCCTGCCATGGGCCGCGGCTCCCTGCGCGATTGCAATGATCAGCGATATTGCGCGTCAGGCCACCTCGATCAAGCCCTGCCCGCCATTAAGCCGCAGGAGTGACGGCAATAGCATGAGCCGGCGCGTTAACCGCCAATGCGGCGCAGGCGAGGCTGGCTGTGATGTCCTCGCGCTCAAGGTATGGAAAGTCTTCCAGAATTTGCTCGGGCGCCATACCGCCAGCCATCATGTCGAGAATATCCATGACGCGGATGCGCATGACGCGGATGCAGGGTTTTCCCCCGCCTTTGCCCTCTTCAACGGTGATGCGCTCCCGCAGGTCAGTCAGGCCGCTTGCGGCCGCGGGCCAGCGCCCAGGGCCTTCTCCTTAAGCTCCTGGAATTTGCGCGAGAGTTGCTGCAGGCGGCCATCCCACACCGGATCGGGAACTTGGCCCTCGATCTTCTTGAAATAGACCTGCATGAGGCATGCGATGGCCAGCGGCTCGAGGAAGGCCGCCTTGAAGCTGAAGGCAAAGATGGCGGCAATGATAATGCCCCAGGCGGTCCATGCACCGGGGAGGATCGCCGCCAAAGCCAAAGCCGGGGCCAGCACGACGATGAAAATGATCAGCGTCATGACATACATGACCAGCGTGACCGAAATGGCGTTCTTCACAAAGGACCAGTAATTCTGCGCGAACAAGACAAGACCGTCGCGGCCCGTGGCGTAGGGGTTTTCCGTCCGCAAGCGGAACATATACCCTAGGATCAACTCGTCCACATAAGTGAGCGACACGCGCACGACCGAATTGACGAACTTCAAGACCGTATCGATCCCCGGCACGGGCAAGAAGGAGCCGATAGCCTGCACGGTGCCTGTGATCGCACCAACCACGCCTTTGACGAGCTGGTCGATGGCGAAGAGGACGGAAGCCTCCGCAAAGCGCTCCCGTACCATGGCTTGGGCGTAGTCGATCTGGCCGCGGCCATTCGGGATCGCGCGGCCATCCAGCAATTCCACCATCACGGCGATATGTCCGGCCTTGACGAGATAGAGGATGTATTCGCGCACCCAATAGAGAACCGCCGAGATGAGACCAAAGCCGGCAATGCCGCCCCAGGCCGTATAGGTGGTCCCTGCATCAGGATCGGAGGAGAGGTAATGCAAAAGCCAGCCGGTGCCCGCGCCCGTACCTACGGCCAGCAAGTAGCCGAGCGCAATGCCGAAATAGACAATCATGCGAAAGGCGATGAACGGCCAGGTCTTGATCAGAATTCCAATGGCCTTGGAGAGATTGAAGTCCCACATGCGCGCGGCCTCTTGACGACTCAGACGCCGCACATTGCATGGGGAACGGTTAAGACTTCAAGGACAGGACCCAGTTCAACTATCTGACGTTAGGGAGAAGGAAAAAGTGCGTCCGTCTCGCCCATCACCCAATAGGCGGCAAGTCCCACGACCTCTTTCAACGCAATATCCGTGTATCCAAGCCCCTGAACAACGGTCCTGAATGGTCCATAATCGCTGCTGGTTCCTGTTGTGTGGTAGTCGACCGGATAGGCGATCGGGTCAAAGCCCTGTTTGCGGAAAACGCCCATCGCGCGGGGCATGTGCGAGGCAGAAGTCACCAACAACCAGCGTTCTCCGGGCTGCGGCAGCACCATGGCACGCGTGAAGCGTCCATTCTCGATCGTGTTGCGCGACGCGCCTTCGACCATGATGCGTGAGGGGTCAATACCTAGAGTGGTAGCGAACCTCCGCGCCGTCTCGGCCTCGGACACCGGCGCGCCGCCGCCGGTGTAGATCACCTTGGCCAACGGATAGCGCCTTGCCAGATCGGCCATCGCAATGACGCGCTCGCCGGCGCTGTTGATGCTCAATTGTTGACGAGCCGTGGTGATCCCGGTTTCCAAGCCTCCGCCTAAGACAATGATCCCGGCCACTGGCTGCCCGTCATGACGATAAGGAGGAAACCGCTCCTCAAGCCGGCGCATGACCGTGTTGGGAAAGGGCGACACGCCGAAGGCAAGCAAAAGCACAAGGCCCACGGCGATAAGCCTACGGCCAGTCCGCGCATAACGCGTCAGGGTCAGCAACGCTCCCAGGATGAAGGCGATGAAGAGCACCGCAGAGGGCGCCGCGAGGGCCCAAAACGCCTTTGAAATCCAGAAAAACATGACGCCCCCGCCGTGCACTGCCGAACTCACCAGGGTTTGCAGTTTTTAGCACTGGGATGCAAGGGTGGCAGCGTTTAACCTTTGGTGCTTGGACTGAAGGGTCCGAATTTTATGACAGATCCACGAATGCTGATCCCGCGCAAGGGCGCCAAAGCCGCGCTCATTCTGTTGATATGGGCCTTGCTGCCCAGCGCGTTCCCGGCGCGGGCAGAGTTTGGCACACCCTCCCCCGTCGCCGTTGATGGATATGCTGGCCATCTGATGGAGCCGTTCATATCCTGCGACGGCAAGGTCCTGCTCTTCAACAACCTGAATGAGCCCTCGGAAAACACCGAGCTGCATTGGGCCGAGCGCGTGTCGGCTGCGCGCTTCCGCTATCGGGGCAAGGTCGAGGGG
>DMER01000156.1:0-2256 GCA_003451645.1 Alphaproteobacteria bacterium
ATCTGCTCCGGGAACAGGCGCGGATTGATCGTGTGGCAGACCCCGCCCATGCCCATGATGCCGTACCAGGCCTCCACATGGCGCCAGGTATTCCAGGCGAGCGTACCCACCCGGTCGCCTGTTTTGATGCCCATGCGCTCGAGGCCCTTGGCGACGCGCCGCGCGCGGCCATGGATGTGCGCCCAAGTGGTGCGATGGATAGGGCCCTCGACACTGCGGCTGACCATTTCCCGCTCGCCATGATGGGCGCGGGCGTGGTCAAGAATGGCGGGCATGATCAGGGGCCAATTTTGCATCAAACCTTGCATCTGCGGGTCCTCACCTGGCGGTCTGGTTGTTATTGGGGCTCTTCGGCTGACCACCATGATAGGGATGCAAAGGCGGTTTGATCAACACGATGTTTGCGGGTGGATGTACTTACAAATGGCGCCCAGGGTCCATGGCCTGATGGAGGATACGCAGGATGAATATCTCCGCCCCATCTACCTCATAAAATATCCGATGGCGCTCAGCAGTAACGGAAAACACCGTGCCCCCCGGGCGGATCATGATCCGCCCTTTATGGGGCTGTTTGAGAATTCTCGACAGCGCTGCCCATAGATGGCCACGGTATTTCTCGGCTTGAGCGGTACCCCAACGCTCGAAGCTATACGAGAAGATGTCGTCCAAATCTCTGTCCGCCTCAACGGAAAGGACCAGCTTCATACAGGCTCATCAGCCGCCCGAGCCAAGTGCCGTGCTTTTGCACTCTCAAAGATATCATCGAAACTGCGTGGGCTGCGGCCGCTGTCACGGCCGGCCTGCAACAGCCGGTCCAGATCCTCCTTCTGCCATCTAATCAGCTGCTCAACATAGGCGCCCGCTGAGGCGAAGGCGCCATCGTTGATCAGCGCATTGATCCATATTTGCGCCTCCTCGCTTACCTCGATTGTCAGTTGGGGCATCAAACCTTCTCCTTCGGGCGGCTTTTGACGCCAGCATGTCACTTTCCGGCGCCTGGACTTGCATGATACCCTGCTCTCATGAAGAAGCAAAAGAAAGACACAGAGCAAGAGGCGCTGCGCGACCGCGTGCTCGCCGCCGCGCGCAAGGCAATAGGGAAACGAGTAGCAGATGTCCGAATGCGTGAGGTGGCATTTCCGGACGGTGAACCCGCGATCCACGTCGACGTGATCATCTCCTCCTTTGACCCTGTCAAGACAGGCGTTCCCTGGGACTCCGAGCTCACATTTGAGTTGTTGCGGATTTTGGAGGAGTCAGGCGACCCGCGCGTTCCGCTCATATACTACGTTGACCAGGCCGAATGGCTGTCGCCAGTGTCGAAATGATTGATCCGGATGATCTTCTCACAGCGGCGCAAGAACACCTGACCAGGCGAAGACGCGGCGCGCCAAGGCAGACGCAATTGCGGCGGGTGGTTTCGGACTTATACTACGCAATGTTCCATGAGTTGTGCCGTCAAATCACCACGGAGTTCCTGGCGAATGCGCGGCGCAAAGATCAGCGCTTTCGCGGAGTTTATCGCGCGCTGAACCATGGCTCGGCCCGCGATACCTGCCAATATGTTGTGAAAGACCCAAGCAAGTCGGATGAAGAACGGCAGGTCGCACGGACCTTCTTGCGCTTGCAGCAAGCGCGCTTCAGCGCTGATTATGATCCCATTGACCGCTTTTATTTGTCCACGGTGGTGGCGCTAAGGCAGGATACTGAGGCAGCCATCGAACTCTTGCGCGCGAATTTCCCCGGCAAGGCTGATCTTCTGACGCGCCTCATTTTCAAGGACCGCTGAACCCTGCACTCTTAAGAAAGCGGTCATAAAATATTGCCTGCGGAAGTCAGCGTCGTTGAGGTAAGACGCTCATCGCACCGCGAGGCAAAGCAATGAAGCGAAGCCTTTCGCCCCCAAACCCTCGCACGACGGAGGATCGCATGCCTGTCAATGGCCGCAAAACTGGTCACAGCAATGGCCACGACAATGGTTATGGTCCGGCGTATACGGACGGCCCAGCGGCCCAGACTGTCAGCGCGCCCTTTGTGGGCTGGCGCCCGCCGGGATGCGAGCGCATCGCGCTGATCCTGCAAGGGGGCGGCGCACTCGGCGCCTATCAGGCTGGCGTTTATGAGGCGCTGCATCAGGCCAATGTTGAGCCCGATTGGATCACCGGCGTCTCCATCGGCGCCATCAATGCGGCCCTGATCGCCGGTAATACGCGGGAGAACCGCCTCGCCCGGCTGCAGGAGTTCTGGAACCGGATC
>DMER01000156.1:2435-5062 GCA_003451645.1 Alphaproteobacteria bacterium
AGGAGTTCTGGAACCGGATCACCTCCCGGCGCATCTGGCACTACACCCCCGATGGCGACATTTACCGCCAATGGCGCAACAGTTTCAGCGCGCTGGCGACCCTCTATTTCGGGCAGCCGGGCTTCTTCAAGCCGCACATCATGAACCCGTGGCTCGCGCCCGCGGGCGCCAAGAACGCGACCAGCTTCTATGACCCCGCCATGCTGCGCGAGACCTTGCTGGAGCTTGTCGATTTTTCCCTGATTAATGAGCGCGCGGTGCGCTTTGCGGTGGGCGCGGTCAATGTGCAGAGCGGGAATTTCGTCTATTTCGATAATGGGCATGAGGTCATCGCACCGGAGCACATCATGGCCTCGGGCGCGCTGCCGCCCGCGCTGCCGATGATTAAGGTGGGCACGGATTATTATTGGGATGGCGGCATTGTCTCCAACACGCCGCTGCAGCATCTGCTCGATCATGAGGACAATCTCGACACGCTGGTCTTTCAGGTCGATTTATTCTCCGCACGCGGAACCTTGCCGCGCGAGATGGCGGATGTGATTAGCCGGCACAAGGACATCATGTATTCCTCCCGCACCCGCCACAACACGGACGTCTATCGCCGATTGCATGGCTGGAAGATGCGGCTGCGCGATATCCTCGACAAGGTCCCGCCCGAGGACCTCAACGAGGAAGATCGCGCGCTAAAGGCCGAGTTGGCCGAGATGCCCGACATGACCATCGTGCAATTGATCTATCAGCAAATGGCCTATGAGGGGCACGCCAAGGATTACGAATTCTCCGGCACCTCGATGCGCGAGCATTGGCAGAGCGGGTATGATGACACCCGCGCCTCTTTGAGCCAGCGCCATTGGCTGGATATGCCCGCTGATGGCACCGGGATCGTGGTGCATGATGTGCACCGCTTGCGGGATTGAGGCTTGGCAAGGGCGGCCAAGAGATGGATACTCGCTCTATGAAACTTGCTGATCGTATCGTCGCAGATGCCGACACCTGTTCTGGGCACCCACGTGTCGACGGAACACGCATACGTGTCTCGCAAATTCTGGGCATGCTGGCGGCGGGGATGACACCAGAAGAGATCGTCGCCGATTATCCGCCCGTTAGCGTGGCCGATATCCAAGCCTGCTTGGCCTTTGCGGCGTCCAAGATTGATGTTCCCTCGGCCGCTGAATGACCTTTCTCATAGACGAGAACTTACCGGCGGCCCTCGTCGAATGGTTTGCAGGTCAAGGTGTAAACAGTAAGCACCTCAGTGAGGTTGGCCTCCTCGGACAATCTGATCGCGCCATTGCCGAATATGCGATTCAACAGGCATTGATCGTCCTTACAAAAGATAAAGATTTCGATCACCTGGTTGTGGCAAATTCTGGCCTGCGCGTCGTGCGGCTTCAGATTGGGAACATGCGCACCCGCGATCTTTTTGCGTGGCTTGAAAGGAAACTGTACGATCTGGAAAGAGCCGCGGCATAATCTGCGCGGCTTGTGGTGCTGCCATAGCGGTTGGCGTGCTCCAACCGCAAATCCCCCCCCGCATTGACATGCCAGCCCGCCGCCCTATGCTCCACAGTGTTCTGCGGGGAGCCCGGATCATGCGGGCTGAGAGGCGAGGCGCTGTGCTCGCGACCCGACGAACCTGATCCGGGTCATGCCGGCGAAGGGATGGGAACACGCTATGGGCGCGCGCAAACCGCCGCCCGGTTTTCTGCCTTTGCTGGCTGGGCCCCCTTATGCATCAAGGGAGCGCGCCATGTCTGAGACCATCGATCTCTCCAAATTGTCGTTAGGCCCCCGCCCGGGCAGCACCAAGACCTATGAGCCGGGCCGTTTGCATCCCACCTTGCGCGTACCCTTCCGCACCGTGGCCCTGCACCCCAGCAGCGGCGAGGCGCCCCTCACCCTCTATGATACCTCCGGGCCCTACACCGACCCCAATGCCCTCATCGATATCGCTAAAGGTCTCGCCCGGCCAAGGGACGTCTGGGTCGATGCCCGCAAGGATGCACAGATCGTGGCCCCCTCCGCCCTTGCCCATGGCGGCGCCATGGGGGCGGTCTCGGGCAAGGTCCCGGCCTTTGCGCAGCGCGCACCCGTGCGCCGTGCGCGGGCAGGCAGCGCCAGCCTGACCCAATTGGGCTATGCAAGGCGCGGCATCATTACGCCAGAGATGGAGTATGTCGCCATCCGCGAAAACATGCGTCGCACCGCAGCCCAGGCCTCACCGCGCGATGGCGAGGATTTCGGCGCCAGCATCCCCGATCAGGTGACGCCGGAGTTCGTGCGCGATGAGGTCGCGCGCGGCCGCGCCATCATTCCCGCCAACATCAATCATGGCGAGTTGGAGCCGATGATCATCGGCCGTAACTTCCTGGTCAAAGTAAATGCCAATATTGGCAATTCCGCTGTTAGCTCCTCCGTGGCGGAGGAGGTTGAGAAACTCGTCTGGGCGATCCGATGGGGCGCCGACACGGTCATGGATCTTTCGACAGGCCGCGATATCCATCAAACGCGCGAGTGGATCTTGCGCAATGCGCCGGTCCCCATTGGCACGGTCCCCCTCTATCAGGCGCTCGAAAAGGTGGGCGGCATTGCCGAGGACCTGACCTGGGAGGTCTATCGCGACACGC
>DMER01000137.1:0-2030 GCA_003451645.1 Alphaproteobacteria bacterium
CAGCGCCTGGCGCAGATGGCGCGGGCGGCCGGCATCCACATCATCATGGCGACGCAGCGGCCCTCCGTCGATGTCATCACCGGCACGATCAAGGCCAATTTCCCAACGCGGATTTCCTTTCAAGTGACCTCCAAGATCGATAGCCGGACTATTCTGGGAGAGCAGGGGGCCGAGCAATTGTTGGGGCAGGGGGACATGCTGCACATGGAAGGGGGCGGGCGCATCCGGCGGGTACATGGGCCCTTTGTCTCGGATGGCGAGGTCGAAGAGATTGTCAAATTCCTAAAGGCGCAAGGCGAGCCTGATTATCTTGACGATATCACGGTCGAACCTGAAACGCCCGAGGGTGAGGCAGGCAGCCTTGAGGATGGGGACGGGGAGGGCGGTGATGACCTCTATGACAAAGCGGTTGCAATCGTAGCGCGCGACCGCAAGGCCTCGACGTCCTATGTCCAGCGCAGATTACAGATCGGCTACAACCGCGCGGCGCGGCTGATCGAGAAAATGGAAGAGCAAGGCGTCGTGTCGGCGCCGAACCACTCCGGTAAGCGCGAGGTGCTGGTTGGCGAGCACTGAGGTACCGCTGCCGCCCGCAAGCGGTCTTGCTTTTGCCACAAGGGCTCAGTAGATCGCTGATCCATGATCAAGCCCATTCATTTAGCAGCAGCTCTCCTCCTTGCGGCCGCTGTTCCCTCGGCCCCGGCGCAAGCGCCAGGTGCTGCCACTAATGCCAAAGCGTCCGCGCAGGATCAGGCCGATCTAGCGCGCATTTCGGCCTATCTCAACTCTATCCGCACGATGAAGGCGGAGTTTATGCAGGTGGGACCCAACAGCGAACTCGATCGCGGGACGGTCTATGTGAACAAACCGGGGCGCATGCGGTTTGAGTATTCCAAGCCCTCCCCCTATTTGATCGTTTCGGATGGCGTGTCGGTGGCGGTTGGGAACAGCCAGCTAAATACCGTCGACCGGTACCCGCTGATCGAAAATCCGCTGAGCATCATTTTGGACGAGACGATCAATTTGGCGGCCGAGAAGGGCTTGACCCAGATCGAGCGAAAGGCTGGCCAGATTTCGGTGACGGCCGAGCGTGCCAACGGTGATTTGAAGGGCAAGGTCACCATGATCTTTGCCGATCCCGCCTTGGAGCTCCGGCAATGGGTGATCACAGACGGGCAGGGCCAACAAACCTTGGTCGCCCTTCAGAATATTCAGACGAGCGTGACGCTCAATCCGGAATTATTCATCCTCAAAGACGTCAACAAGTTCGCCGATCCGCGAGAGCAGTAAGCGGGTCTGATGTCCTTAGGCCGCGGTTGCAGTTTGTACCGGCGCCCCGGTGCTTTGACGCAGCCGCGAAGCGGGCAAGGTGACCGTCACCGCCGTGCCCCGGCCTTGTTCCGATGACAATGACAAGCTGCCGCCATGGGCCTCCGCCAGGCCTTTCGCGATTGGCAGCCCTAGCCCCACGCCTTTGTCGCGCGCTGTGGCGATGTCGTGGCGGCCCTGACCGAATTGCTCCAGTACCCTTTCAAGATCGCTTGCCGCGATCCCAACACCTGTGTCCAAGACGCGCAGAAGAACCTCACGGCTTCTGCTTTCGCTGAGTTCAATTGAGATTTGTCCGTTTGGCGGGGTGAATTTGATCGCGTTCGACACCAGGTTGAGGAGGATTTGTTTGAGGGCGCGCTTGCCTGCATAGACATTCAGCGGGGATTCACCTGGGCCCTGGATTGAGACTTGGCGGTCCTGCCCTTGAGCCTGCATCAAGGCGACTACTTCCTGACAAAGCCCGGTGAGGTCGAACACTTCCTCATTCAGATCGAAGCGCCCCGCTTCGATGCGGGCCAGATCGAGCACGTCATTGATCAGCGCCAGAAGGTGTGTGCCGCTTTTGTTGATGTCGCCTGCGTAGGCCGCGTATTTTTCGACCGCCGTATCACCAAACATGCGTGAGTTGATGATCTCGGAAAAGCCGAGAATGGCATTCAGCGGCGTGCGCAGTTCATGGCTCATGTTCGCCAGGAACT
>DMER01000137.1:2226-2437 GCA_003451645.1 Alphaproteobacteria bacterium
TCATGGCTCATGTTCGCAAGGAAGTTTGATTTCGCCTGACTCGCGTGCTCAGCGCGAACGCGTGCCGCATCGGCGGCGCACTTCTCCCGCTCCAAGGTGGCAGTCAGACTTTCTTGCGCAAGTCGCAGTGTGACAAGCTGGCGGACCATGCCGTTGAGCTTTTCGGCCGAAATCGCTGTGATGATGACATAGAGCACACAGAGGGCTGCAA
>DMER01000137.1:2676-3234 GCA_003451645.1 Alphaproteobacteria bacterium
TAGAGCACACAGAGGGCTGCAAAAATGATGTTGAATGGCGCGGGCTCAAACAAGAGCGGTACACTGAGCAAGTACAATGCGTGCGGCAGGGATGCAAAAAACATCAGCCGCAAATAGGGTGCGGTCATCGCCATCATGCTCGCGACCGTGCCGACCGGAATGGCAGTCATCAATAGGTTGTTGGTGCGATCACCTGGGATATAGAACAGAATCGAAATGCTGCCGAACGCCGCGGCCGCGACGATGGACGCAGCAAACACGCGCCTTTCCCAGAAGGCTATCCGCGACAGCCTGAGGGGATCGCGCAAGAAACTGTTCGACGCCCACGCCATCAGAAACTGGGTAGCCACGGCGCCTGCCGCCCAAGTGAGCGCCATCCATAGCGGGTACCACTGGCTCAATGCCCAGCACAGACCGAGGGACAAAAGGGGCGTAGAAACGCCGTTGGTACGGACATATTGCGCCGCCAACTCGAATTGGGCCAAGCGCGCTTGGTCTTGCCCCGTTGCGTTCAGCGACTGCACTTGACTTACCCCCAGAACACCCCCTTCATCATGC
>DMER01000137.1:3415-3951 GCA_003451645.1 Alphaproteobacteria bacterium
ACCCCCTTCATCATGCCGATCGCGCGTTAATGTCGGCTTTATCGCTGTCACAAGCGGTTGCAGGCTTTGGTTACAGGGTGTTAGCTCTGATGAATGACCGCGCGCGCATCCTCACCCCTGATTGGTATTCCTTGCGATCACCGCATGATCGGGCCTCACCCTTTTCACGCGGTGGGCGAGAAGTACATCGTTGCTGTGCACGATGGTGCCCATGCCATCCCTGTTCTGATCCCTGTTCTGGAGAACCCGATTGAGGCCGTTCGCCTCCTGCATCGACTGGATGGCGTGATGCTCACGGGGTCGCCATCGAATGTTGCGCCTCACCGTTATGGCGGCCAGGCCCCGCGCGAAGGCGTACTGCAGGACGAACGGCGTGACGCGACCACGCTACCGCTGATTCAGGCTGCGCTCGAGCGCGGGATGCCTCTACTGGCAATTTGCCGTGGGTTTCAAGAGCTCAATGTCGCGTTTGGTGGAACGTTGTTCCAGCATGTTGAAGAGGTTCCCGGCCGGATGGACCACCGTGAGGACAAGTC
>DMER01000137.1:4132-6289 GCA_003451645.1 Alphaproteobacteria bacterium
TGCCCGCACTGAGCTAAATCTCATGGACCACCGTGAGGACAAGTCAGCGCCGCTTGATGTTCAGTATGCACCAGTTCACGACGTCGAATTATCCGCGGACGGCGTCCTTGCGCGTATGGCAGGCGTGCAGCATTTGCGTGTCAATTCTTTGCATGGGCAAGGGATCGATCGACTGGGCGAGGGCCTGACCATTGAAGCGGTTGCTCCCGATGGCCAGATCGAGGCGGTCTCAGTCGCTGGCGCGAAGACCTTTGCGGCCGGGGTCCAGTGGCATCCAGAATGGAAGTTTTGGGCCGATCCGTTCTCGGTCAGTCTATTCAAGGCCTTCGGACAGGCGGCGGCGAGTTTTCAGGGGGCTTACGGATGAATCGTGAGGGCGAAACCATAGGGGACTGGCTCAAGGCCAGAAAGATCACTGAGGTCGAGCTGCTCGTGCCCGACATGGCCGGGATCGCGCGTGGCAAGATTTTGCCCGCTGCCAAGTTTCTTTCGGGCCTGCAAGGCGGCACCTTGCGTCTGCCTGAAAGTATCTTCGGGCAAATGGTGACCGGCGCCGATTCCGACACCGAGCTTTTGACGTATCAGGCGCCCGACATGATTTTGGCGCCAGACCCCGCAACCTTGTGCTTGGTGCCCTGGTACAAAGAACCGACCGCGCAAGTCATCTGCGATTGCCTGTCACGCAGTGGCGAGCCCATTACCCTGGCGCCACGCTCGGTTCTGAAGAAGGTGCTTGGTCTGTACAAGGATCAGGGGTGGGTGCCCGTGGTGGCGCCCGAACTCGAATTCTTCCTCGCTCAGCGCAATATTGATCCGGACTACCCGCTTCTGCCGCCTGCTGGCAAATCTGGGCGCCCGCAAACAGGCCGGCAGGCCTATGCCATCGACGCCGTCAACGAGTTCGACCCGCTCTTTGAAGACGTCTATGATTTCTGCGAAGCGCAGGACATCGGCATCGACAGCCTCATCCATGAAGAAGGCGTGGCGCAGGTCGAGATCAATTTCTATCACGGCGATCCTCTTGAACTTGCCGATCAGACCTTTCTGTTCAAGCGGACCGTGAGGCAGGCGGCCCTTCGGCACGATATCTATGCGACCTTCATGGCCAAGCCCTATGAAGCGGAGCCAGGCAGTGCCATGCACTTGCACCAGAGCGTCACTGACACGCGCGGGCAAAGTCTGTTTGCTTCGCGCAATGGGAAGGACAGCAAGCTGTTCTTGGCCCATATTGCGGGCTTGCAGAAATACCTGCCCGCTTCGATGCCTCTCATTGCGCCTTATGTGAATTCCTACCGGCGCCTGGTGCGGTTTCTTTCTGCGCCGATCAATACGCATTGGGGCCATGAAAACCGGACCGTCGGTTTGCGCGTTCCGGAGAGCGACCCCAAGAACCGGCGGGTTGAGAACCGCGTGCCCGGTGCCGATGCCAATCCCTATCTTGCCATCGCGGCCTCGCTTGCGTGCGGGTATCTTGGCATGGTTGAGGGGCTGGCGCCGACCAAGGCTATGGACGGCAATGCCTATGAAAGTGCCACCAAACGCATGCAGCTGCCTCGGCACCTGCTTGACGCAATTGCCCGTATGCGAGCCTCCAATGAAATCGCGCAGGTTCTTGGAGAGAATTTCGTTGAACTCTACTCTGACGTGAAGTCGTCAGAACATGACGCGTATCAGCAAGTTATCTCGCCATGGGAGCGGCAGCATCTTCTTTTGAACGTTTAGAGACGAGGAGATGGTTCCGTTTGGACAGCGCCCAATCTGCGGCCGCGCCCGGGCCATTCCTACAGCTTGGCCAAATAATTGTTCCAGACGCCAAAACTTGATGCTGGACTGTATCCAAAGGGCCACAGGGACTGAGCGGGCCTCCAAGACACGAGAATGTACTAGCGCCAAAAGTTAATTCGCGGCTAAACAATCCACTGATTTGCCGTGCCTTACGCAGACATCCAGATTCGATAATGGAGAGATGATATGGTCCTGCTCTCTCGCATGAGCGTTGCGCGCATCCTTGTCGGTACCGTTGCACTGATTGTCCTGCCGTCGCTGAGTTTCGCTGAAACCGTCGGGCGCACGTCAGCCGTTGTTCCGAACGCCAAACAGACGCCACCCGGTGGCGGCACTTCGACACTTGCGATGAGCGCGCCGATTTACCGTAAC
>DMER01000137.1:6491-7741 GCA_003451645.1 Alphaproteobacteria bacterium
GCGCGCCGATTTACCGTAACGCCACTCTCCAAACGTCCAGCAGCGCAGCGCTTGAGGTGACCTTCGTCGACAACTCCAAACTCAGCATGGGCCAAAACAGCGAGATGGTGGTCGATGAGTTCACCTATGCGGGCCCGGGCAGCGCCAGCTCCCAGGCCCTGTCTTTCGGCCGTGGCGTATTCCGGTATGTTTCAGGTGCTGTGCAGAAGGACAAGGTGAAGCTCAGGACGCCCAACGCGACAATCGGCATCCGCGGCACGAAAGTCCGGATACGGAATGATGGCGATGGCAGCAGCACGGTTGGTGTTGAGGACGAGCGCAAGCCCGATGAGCATGGAAATCCTCCGCCCCCGGACAAAGCGCATACCTGCTCTGAGATCGACGTTGTCACCAATAGCGGGCAGAAGCTAACCTTGAAGTGTGGCGAGTATGTCCGCATCGAAGCGGATGGCAGTCTTGGCGACGTGCAGTTTGGAAATGTGCCTGGCTGTTAGTGCCCGACGCAGCGGCACTAGCACTAGGACTGATTCATCACAAACGAAGATTTGGAATAAGTTCTCATGACAAATTTCCATCACCGCCGCCGTGCAGATTTTCTCACGACTTGTTCTTGTTTGGCGATTGTAGCCACAGCCAGCCTGTCCGTGTCGAACGCTCGCGCCGCTCAGCAGTTCACGGGCGATTCATTTCCAACCGGCTTCTCCGTCACGCAGGATGTGATTGAGCCTGATGATGGCATTGTCTTTCTCGACACCACCATCGATCAGTTCTTTTTGAACAATCCTGGGGTGACCATCCAAGGCGGCACAGGCACAGGCGTCACGTTTCAAGGCTCATCAAGCCTCAGCGGCCCTTTCGATAATCGCGGCAGCATCCGTGGCCCTGATTTCGGCGTCTATTTCGGACCCAACACGTCCGTGACCGGCGGCTTCTCGAATTCCGGCGAGATCGTCAATATCGATCCGATCGATGCAGGCGAGGGCGGCGAGGGCGGCCAGGGAATTGAGAACATTGGACCGCTCAATGGCGCCCCGATTGCGGGTGATGGCACTCTTGTCTCTGGCTTGGGGGGACCGACCGGTTTTGGCGAGATAGAGATTTCGCGCAACGATGACGACTCGTCGCTGCAAAGCCTAGTTTCCGTGGTGCCCGGCGGGTTGAATTACTTCAACACTCAGTTCACGGAGTTTTATCTCAATACCAATGGCAATGTCACGTTTGGTTTTCCTCTCGAGACCTACACCCCATTT
>DMER01000137.1:7928-21793 GCA_003451645.1 Alphaproteobacteria bacterium
TACACCCCATTTGCAGTAAATGGCGCACTCGGGTTTCCAATTATCGCCCCATTCTTGGCTGATGTGGACACCCGCACCCCCGCTATCGTCGGAACCGATAGCCAGCCCATTTTCTTGGACCTCGACACGATTAATGGCGTGGTCACGATGACGTGGAAAGACGTCAACTATTTCGAATTTGGCGGGGACAAAAAGAACTCGTTTCAATTGCAGCTGTTTGATCGTGGCAACGGCAATTTTGACATGGTGTTCCGCTATGAAGACATTAATTGGACGACGGGCGATGCGTCCGGCGGCACGGGCGGTCTGGGCGGAACAATTGCTCGTGCAGGATATTCTGCTGGCGATGGCGTAAACTTCTTCGAGTTACCTGCCTCGGGAAATCAGGCCCAAATCCTCGATCTCGAGAGCGCGCTGGGCAACACCGGCGTAAGAGGGTTGTGGGTCTTCTTTGTTCGCGACGGCCGAGTGTTCGATCCGTCACAAGGCATCGGCGTCTACAGCGAAGTACAGCATTGGGCTGGTGGCTTCACTAACGAGGCCACTGGCGTCATTCGCGGTTTCCGCCATGGCGTGCAGATGCGCGGCAATTCTTTCACTGGCAATTTTGAGAACCTCAACGTCATCGAGGGTCTAAGTGGGACTGGTGTCGATCTGGAGTTTTTCACCTTCGATGGCGATTTCATCGTTGGCGAAGGCGCCCGCATTGCTGGCGGCCAGACTGGCGCGCGGCTTGCCCTTCGCACGTGGAATGGCGATGCCTTAATCAATGGCGAGATTGAGGGAAATGCAGAGAACACCGGGCTGCATATTCTGACCAAGGACCTGCTTGGCGGTATCCAAGTTGGTGAAACAGGCACAATCACGGCCCTGTCCAATGCCCTGAAGCTTGAAGTCGAGACAGTTCGCGACCCTGTGGCGATCCGGGGGCGGGTTGAAGCAACGGGTGAGAACGGTGTGGCTATTGCGATTTTGCCGTACACCGATTTGGGTGACGGCGGCGAGGGTGGAGAAGGCGGCGAGGGATTCGTTGATGACTATCTGGGAGTCTCAGGGTCTGAAGCGCTACCACTCGGGATCGACATGGGACTTGCCGCTGGCCTTGAGATCACTGGTGCGGTCTTAGCGCCCGATACCGGCACCGGCATCGACGTCGGCAATTATGTCGGAGTGAGGGGTATCACGAATAATGGCGGCAAGATTGATGCCGGGACTGCGCTGATCCACCGCGACGGCTTTGGCAGCCTCACCTTCTCGCAAAAGGGGGCAGGTGCGCAAACCTGTGGCAATATCATTTTTGCAAACACAGCCGACGATTTCGCCGAATTTCAAGGCGGCAACTATACGGGAGAGATTGCCGGCGCTGGCGAGAATGATTTTGTGTTCGTCAATCCCAATGATGCCGACGTCGCATTCGTCTCGGGCAACGCGGCTGGGCTAGGCACTTTTGAGGTCACCGACGAGGACGAAGATGGGTCGGGGCGAACCGTCATTGGGTCATCGGCATTCGATGCCAATGGCGAGGGCTTCGATGTGTTTGCCCAAACGATCATTCTCAAGGGTAAGGTTTTCGTCGACGATCAGACGGACCTCGTTGCGACCGATCTGACTTTTGATCAGAATAGTGAGACCTCCGTCTTTCTGACCACGGACACCTCCCAAAAGCCAAGCTTTGTGTCTGACAGCCCCCTGGTCCTCAAGGGCGCTTTGCGGGCAGTGCTGGATTCGAGCTTCCAAGGAACTACGCAGCGTGAGTTTGTATATGAAGACGTCTTCCAAAGCATCGACAGCATCATCAATGAGTTGAGCACAGCGTTTGCCGCAGGCAGTTCCGGATTGTTCACGGTGTCAGTCGAAATTGAAGATGCCGGCGTGATTGAGGAGGATTCGCTTGCGCTCGGCCAGCAATCCTTGCGCGCCTTATTGACTGGCGGGCAGACCGGCAATCTTGTGGTGACGCGGCTGTCGCTCGCAAACCTTCCTTGCGGTGGTAATTCGAACCAGAACGCTGTGGGGCAGGCGCTTGAGAAAGTGTTCACCGATGGCACCCCTGGATTTTCTTCCACATTCAATACCATCGCGCAGCTGAGCGACATCTGCGGGGCCGTCGACATTTTCGATAGTTACGCTGGCGTGTCTTTGGCTGACTCGCCGTTCTCAATTATTCAAGTCGACGAGTTGCTGCTTGAATTAATAACGAGGCGCATAGACCCTGCAAGCAACCTCGATCCGGCAAACTGCCAAGTAGTTAGCGTTGGCCGCAATTGTTTCACTCAGTATGCGCAAGCTGGAGCCGTGCCTGGGCAAGTTATGTCGGATGGCGATCCGTTCGCGTGGCTTCGGACAGGCAACAGGCGCGCTGGATCGACTGCGGTCTGGGGCCGCGCTGTTGGCGCCTTTGGCGAGCGCGATCCAGGGCCTTTCTCGCAGGGTTCAGAGCAACAGACCGCTGGCCTGGTTGCCGGTGCGGACCACGTCTTGGATGAGACGTTCTTGGCCGGCGCTGCTTTGCAATGGACGGACAGTGAGGTCGACTTCAACAACAGCCTGGATCAGGCTGAGGTTCAGACCTTACAGATTGGAGTCTACTTCTCGTGGGGCGATGCGCGCCTCTATGTCAACGGCATGGGAAGCGTGATCGTTCGGGAGTTTGAAACGCGCAGGACCTTGATCACCGGCGAGACGCCGCGCGCCGAGTTCGACTCGGTCGCGGGACAAGGGCAGCTCGAGCTTGGCGCTGTCTATGAGCTGGACGGTGCACGCGTTCAGCCAACACTGACCGTCAACTACTCCAAACAATGGGTCGACGGCTATTCCGAAACCGGTGCCGGCGTGCTTGGTCTGACCGTGGCGGACAATGAAATCGAGAGCCTCTCGTCGACGCTTGGGATCAAGGTAGCGGCCACACTGAGAGAAGGCGGATTTACCGTGACGCCGGAATTCCGCGCCCAATGGCGGCACGAATACCTCGATACCCGTCAGGTCATCACCGCCAGCTTCGTTGGCGCGCCGGGTGCACCGTTTACGGTGCGCAGCGACACCGTCGGCCGGGACACCGCCATCTTGGCCGCTGGTTTGACCATGCCCGCTTGGGAGAATGCTGTGGTCTATACGGACTATGAAGCGGCGCTCAATGAGGCCTATGACAGCCACACAGTGTCGATTGGCCTAAGGGTGTCGTGGTAGATAGCGCCTCAGCTTCGCCACGCGCGTTCGTGGACGAAGTAGGCAACGGTATTGCAAGCGGGCTCGATCAGCGCGATGGCTGAGGCTATCGGCGCTGATCCTGTGAGTGCATAGGCAACACCAAATGCAACACTGAAGTGAACAATGGCAAAGGTTCCAGTTTTTGCGAGCGAGCGGGTCATGGCGTCTCCTTTTCTAGAATAATTATGATATGCATTCTTATAGCGGGTGGCAACCGGCCCTGAGTCGAAAATGCGGGTGTCATATCTATTCGTGAAACGTGGGCTTGCTGAAGCGGGCCCCGCCAGCTACATCCGCCGCCATGCCGTCAACCCGCCCCCGCAAGTCCGACAACACCACCGCCACGCCCAAGATTGGCGTCGTCAGCCTTGGCTGCCCAAAAGCGCTCGTCGATTCAGAGCGCATCATCACGCAGTTGCGCGCGCAAGGGTATCAGTTGAGCGGCGACTACGCCGGTGCAGATCTGGTCTTGGTCAACACCTGCGGGTTTTTGGACTCGGCGCGCGCGGAGTCGCTTGACGCTATTGGCGAGGCCCTGGCCGAGAACGGCCGCGTCGTCGTGACAGGCTGCCTTGGTGCCGAGGAGGCCCTCATCCGAGAGACCCATCCGGATGTTCTCGCGGTCACCGGCCCGCATCAATATGAACAAGTCATGGCAGCGGTGAATGCTCACCTACCCCGCCCTCATGATCCCTATACGGACATTATTCCGCCACAAGGCTTGCGCCTGACGCCCCGGCATTATGCCTATTTGAAGATCTCAGAAGGGTGCAATCACAGCTGTTCGTTCTGCATCATTCCGCATTTGCGAGGTAAGCTGGCCTCACGCCAGCTCAACGACGTGATGAAGGAGGCCGAGCGTCTAGCAGCTGCGGGCGTGAAAGAGCTGCTCGTGATCAGCCAAGACACCTCAGCCTATGGTGTCGATCTCAAGCACGCGGCCTCGGAATGGCGGGGGCAAAGCCGGCGGGCGCATTTCCAGGATTTGTGTGACGCGCTGGGCGAACTCGGTGTCTGGGTTCGGCTGCATTATGTCTATCCATACCCCCATGTGGACGCGGTTGTTCCGCTGATGGCTGAGGGAAAGATTCTCCCCTATCTCGACATTCCTTTTCAGCACGGCAGCGCGTCAGTGCTCAAAGCGATGCGCAGGCCAGCGGCGCAAGAGAAAACCTTGCGGCGGATTGAGGCGTGGCGGCGGGATTGTCCGGAGATCGCGATCCGCTCGACTTTCATTGTCGGATTTCCAGGCGAGACAGAGGCTGATTTTGAGGAGTTGCTTGACTGGCTCGAGGCCGCTCAGATCGACCGGGCCGGTTGCTTCAAGTTTGAGCCGGTGACCGGTGCGCCGGCGAATGCGTTGCCAAATCATGTCGCGCCAGAGATCGCGCAGGAGCGTTTTGAGCGGTTCATGCTCGCGCAGCAAGCGATCAGTGCGGCAAAGCTCAAGCGGAAGGTCGGGCAAACAATCGACGTCATCCTGGATCATGTCGCCGGCACCAAGGCGCAAGGCCGCTCCAAAGCGGACGCGCCTGAAGTCGATGGCGTCGTGAAAGTCAGCAAGCTCGCAGGCGCCCAGACTGGCGATATCATCCGTGTCCGGATCACGAGCGCAAGCGAGCACGATTTGACCGGTGTTGCCGCATGATTGCTTGGATCGCCCAAGTCCTTGCTAACCCCACGACAGAGCGTGTTATCACCGCGCTGATCCTGCTCAATGCCGTGACGCTTGGGCTGGAGACCTCGCCCTCGATCATGGCCGAGTGGGGCCCGGCGCTGCACACGCTTGATCGCTTGCTGCTGGGCATCTTTGCGGTGGAGTTGCTCGCCCGCATCGCGGTTCAGCGCTGGGCCTTCTTCCGGGACGCTTGGAATGTCTTTGATTTTGCAGTTGTCGCGATCGCATTTCTTCCGGCAACCGGCGCACTGTCCGTATTGCGGGCCTTACGCGTCTTGCGGGTCTTGCGTCTTATCACCGTGTTGCCGTCATTGAAGCGGGTGGTTGGTGCGCTGGTCAGCGCCCTGCCCGGCATGGGCTCGATCGCGCTGCTCCTGTTGCTGTTCCTCTATGTCGGCGCGGTCGTGGCGACCAAGCTGTTTCATGGCGCTCATCCCGATCTATTCGGTGATCTTGGCCGCTCGACCTACACCCTGGTTCAGCTCATGACGCTCGATGGCTGGTCGGCCGAGATCGTAGGGCCGGTCATGACAACCCATCCCTATTCCTGGCTGTTCTTTCTGCCTTTCGTGTTGGCCACCGCCTTCACCGTGCTCAACCTCTTCATCGGCATTGTGGTCAGCGCCATGCAAACCGAGCATGAGAAAGCGCGCGCCACACAACACGAGGAAGAGCTGCGCAGTGCAGCCAACGATCAGGCAATGATGTTGGCAGAGTTGCGGGCGCTAAGGGTTGAGGTTGCCGACATGCGCCAAAGTCTTGCCCGCCAACAACCATGAGCCATAGCCATGCGCTTCTATGACCAACTCACCTCCCGGCGTGCCAGCTTCGCCCGCCGCATCGCTGATGGCCCGATCGTTGTGGCGCCAGGGGTCTATGACCTCCTCTCGGCCAAGATTGCCGATGCGCTTGGTTTTGCGGCGCTCTACATGACCGGGTATGGCATAAATGCGTCACTGCTGGGGCGGCCAGATGCGGGACTCGGTACGTTTCGGGATTTTGTCGAACGCGTGCGCACACTCAGTGAGCAGACCCAAACACCCCTCATTGCGGATGCCGACACTGGGTTTGGCGGCGCCTTGAATGTGCAAGAGACTGTGCGTGGCTATGAGCGCGCGGGTGCTGCAGCCATTCAAATCGAGGATCAGGTCTTCCCCAAACGATGCGGCCATACGCTCGGGCGTGAGGTCGTGCCCACTGCCGACATGGTCCTAAAGATCCGCGTCGCCTGCGACACGCGTGAGGATCCCAATTTTCTGATCATCGCACGTACGGATGCACGCACGACGCAGGGGCTTGATGAAGCGCTAACCCGTGCGAAGGCCTATCGCGACGCGGGAGCCGATATCCTATTTGTCGAGTCGCCTGAGAGTGCGGATGAGTTGGCGCAGATCGGCCGTGCGCTAAAGGGCACACCTCTTCTCGCCAATATGGTCCCCGGCGGGCGGACGCCTGTCCAGTCCGCGGCCGAACTTGAGGCAATGGGGTTTCGTTTGGTGATCCATCCGGGCGCCTGTTTGGCGCCAGCCGCGGGCGCCATGAGGGCAGCGCTCAAGCATCTGCAGTCCCACGGCGACAGCCGTGGCGCACCAGGGTCTGCCTTTTCGTTTACAGAGCTCCATCCGATTGTCGGCTTTGATCAGGTCTGGGCGTTTGATGAGAAATATCGCGGCACCCATTGATGGCTCGCTCAGTCCTTTGTTGGGCGCAATAGACCTGAGAAGGCGGCAATCGCAAGCGACGTCACGATCCACCCTAAGATGATCTCCAGTTCAAGCCAGGCTTGGGCGCGAAGCGGTGTGATTTCTTGGTCCAGCCTTGCCGCTGTGCGGTCCCAGAACACTGCGCTGGCGCCATCTGCCCCTTGCGTCGCGGCGCGGCTCGTCACTGGGTCATGATCACGGCTCGGCAGCCAGCGGCTTTCCTGATGAAGGTCAACAACCGGCAAGAAGACGTCGAGCGAATAAATCCAGGCATTGAAGCGGGGATAGTCGGGCGGAGGCGTGCGGGTCTCTGCATATTGCGGGCTTGCCAACACCGTCGGGTCAGACGGCGCCATGAGCCCCTGCCGATTAGCGCTCGCAAAGACTGCAACTCCAATGAGATAGATCACCACCGCGGCATATACGGAGCGCATCGGTAAAAAGCCGTAGCCGGTAATCAGGCCGGAAAACCAACTCCAGGCCCATTGCCGCCAGGTCAGAGTTCCGGACCGGTGCAGGGCTTGTTCTTTGGCGATTGCCACAAACCGTGCGTCATTGACGTGGCCAGAGTTGCTCAAGCTCTGAATCAAATGTTCCCAAGGCTGCGCCTTGAAATCGCGACCCAAATCGCCTGGGCGCTGCAGCTTCAGCCAGCGCACACGCTTTTTGCCGGACCGGATAGTCGCCCGTCCGCCAAATCGTTCATAGTGGCAGCCGTCGATTTTGAGAAAGCCTGTCCGCTTGTCTGGCCACAAGGAGCCATCATCGCGGAATTCTTTGATGTGGGCCCCACGCAAATCCAAATGGCCGCGCAGCGATGCCTCGTGGCTGAAATTGCCTTCCTGGCTGAGGCCCAGGGCTGCGCCAATCTTCGCCTGGTTCACTGACAACGCCGTGCCACCCGGCGCCTCCAAGCGTGCGCCATCAAACAGCAGGCTGCCCGCAATGTCGCTGCGGCTCACATCAATCTGACCATGGGCTTCAAAGCCCTCGCGAAACGATGCGTCGCCTGAGATCCGCACGCCACGCGCGGTCAGAGCCACTGCCTGTCCTGGTGCTGCCTTGAGCACCGCACCTTGCGCATGCAGATTACCGTCCACCCTGAGCCGCGTGAGGTCCACGAGACCCACAGCGCGCAAGGCCCTTAAAGAGAACGAGGCGCCAAATTGCGCGCCATTGCAGTCCAAGGCCACGGCTCCGATCCCGCCGATCTCGGCGCCAGTGAATGACACTTCGGCGGCGACCTCCGCGCTCGTCAGATCGATGCGGTCCGGCGCGCGAAAGGGATTCTTGTCGCTCCGGCTCATGAGCAGTGGTCCGTCGATCCGCAACCGGTGGCCATGAAATCCTGGCAGGTTGCAGCCCCGCAGGCACAGAAGGCTCAGTTGGGCATGCCGGACATTGATGGCCTCGGCAAAGGTGCAATCGAAAAACCAAAGCGGGATGGTCACAATTGCGGATTCGAGATCCAAGTGCCCGGTGATCTTGGCGTCGTCGATGCGGATCCCCTTGGATTGAACCAGCACCGGCTGTTTGAAACCCGGCAAGAGCTCGCCAACCGTCAGAGCCTGTATGATATCGGCGCGCAGTTCAGCATCACCATCCGGACGCCAGACATCGCCCGCTTCCGCGGCGCGGACCAGCCTCAGCTCGGCTTGCGTCAGTTCCCCCGTCTCCATCGCGCCCCCGCGCCATCGGCTCGCGTGCACTGCGATCAGTGCCGCTCTACGGGTTTAATCTAGCACACGGCTCACTATCGCCAAAAGGGTTCAGCGTCCGCAAAACGCCTCCAACGGCGCTGAGCTTGCTCCCAAAGGCGCTCGCCGGAGGCCATGTGCCAGCCAATCACCAAGCCGCCCGCGCGTTGCAAGTCCGCCTCCGGCGGCTCGTCGTTCGTGTCTTCGGTCGTTTGCAACAGTTTTCCAACAAGCTGAACCGCAACCGCATCATCGTTCAATTCGCCGAAAACGTCTTGCAAATCGCTCAGACTTGCCAAATAGCGCTTTGTGCTTTTGCGGGCGTAGCAGCTGGCCAGGAAGTCCGCCGAATAACGCAGCCGCTTGAGGCGGATGCGCAGTTCGTGGCGCTCTTCAATAGCGAGATCAGCCATGCGCAGGCCAAGCTCCTCAACCTTGGCGAGCCTCTTGTCCAAGCATTTCTGTGCGGTCTTGCTCAGCGGGCGTTCGTAAGGGCACGTCTTGTCTTCGGCCAGGGCGGTTTGGCTTTGGGTTTGGTCGACCCAGACATGGCCGGAGATCGCGGCGGCAATGTCGATAACAAAGAGGCGATAGCGCTCACTCTCAAGCTGTGCCACCGCTTGGGCCCATGCGTCACGCCGGACCCTGCGAATGGCTGCAGCCATAGCAAACAAGCCGCTATCCTTTGGAAAGGCTGCGAACACCGGCGCAAACGTCCGGTTCTGAAAGACATCCCAGTCTCGCGCGCAGCCCAAGACGCTCGCGATCCATTTCATCTCACCCTTCAGACGTGCGATCTCGCTGTGGTCATAAGCGTTCCCGAACGCGGCAATGGCACTGCGCAGACGGCGAATGGCCACGCGCATTTGGTGAATGCCCTCGACATCCCGGCCGCGCAGGATCGCATTCTCATTGGCGATCATCTGCTTGAGGCCTTCGTGCATGATCAGAGCAAAGGCATCGCTCGTTCGCATATCGCCGTTGAGCGTCAGTGGTTTGGCCCGGACTGGCTTGTCTGTCGCGCCTTGCGCAAGGGCGTAGCCGCGGTCGGCCTTGCTTTCGAGGGAGAAGCGCAATGGGGTCTCACGGGCAACCAAACGTGCCAAGGCAAACAAGGCCGCGCTGTCACCCTCTTTGAGTTCCAGCTCGAGTTCGGCGACGGGCTGACTTACGCCTTCTTTGGCTCCCAGCGCGCGGATGGAGCCGTAATCAAATGCTGCCTCAACCTTGAGCCCCTCTTCCGACATCAGGGGGATCGCGGTTCGCCGTACGTCCGTCTCAAATACGGGTTTGAGTTCGCCAGCCTCAGTCCAGTGGGTCAGCTTTTTGCGGATGTAACCGTCTTCAATGAGAGCCGGCTCCGGGGCCACTGCCGAGACGGCCGCATCCTGCTCAGCCCGGTCCCAGCGCGGGGCGGTCTTTCCATTCAGGCTCTTGACCGTTTGCGTCAACCGGCGGCCTTGCTTCCTAATCCGCAGCGACACGCCCTGTTCGGCGAGTGAGAAGTCACTGGTGTCAAAATAGGTTGTCTGCATGGCCGCTGTATTTGCGCGCCCGGCCGTCAAAGACTTCAACCACTGCGCCCTTCGCAAACGCTCGAGCGCCGCAGGCGGCCCTATCATTTTGAGTTCGAATTCTCGTGCCATAAGTCTGGCCTAAGCTGTTGTTCACTTAATCCAAAGCAACACAGGCCTCAGCCAGACTCAGGCCGAGCCCCGAAAAAGCGTTCTGCACTATGTGAATAACTCTGGATGCGATCGTCGGTTCACGCAAGTGTCATAAAATGAATAGGCGCTTGAAGCCGTGAAACCTGGCTTTTTTGTCACAAAAAATAAATGCAAGTGATCGGGCCTTAAACTATCTAAAGGCGTACTGCAATCCCTACATTGTGTAGGGCCATCTTAGCGTCTCGAACGGAGTATTCGCCAAAGTGAAAGATTGACGCTGCGAGAACGGCACTCGCGTGTCCCAATTGGACGCCCTGAACCAAATGGTCGAGGGAGCCCACGCCGCCGGAGGCAATGACTGGGATTTGGACGCTGTCGGCGACCGCCCGCGTGAGCTCTAGGTCGTACCCATTCTTAGCCCCGTCCCGGTCCATGGAGGTCAGCAGGATTTCTCCAGCGCCAAGGGCTTCGGCTTCTTGCGCATAAGCGACCGCGCCAAGGCCTGTCGGTGTCCGGCCGCCATGGGTAACGACCTCCCAATGGCCCGGTTTGGTTGCGCGGGCGTCGATTGCAACCACAACGCATTGGCTGCCAAAACGCTCCGCAGCCTCCTTGATCAACTCACGGCGTTCAACGGCTGCGGTATTGACCGCAACCTTGTCGGCGCCAGCGAGCAGCAGTGCGCGGAAATCCTCCACTGAACGCACGCCACCGCCAACCGTCAGAGGCATGAAGCACTGCTCGGCCGTGCGATGAACCACATCCATAAGGATGGAGCGGCGCTCGTGGCTGGCCGTTATGTCCAAGAAGCACAGTTCATCCGCACCTTGTTCGTCATAGGCGCTGGCTGCTTCAACGGGATCGCCTGCATCCCTCAAATCCACAAAGCGCACACCCTTCACGACGCGGCCATCCTTGACGTCGAGGCAGGGAATGATGCGAACCTTAAGCATGGTCGTTGTTCAAGCGTAGTTGCGGACGCGGTCAAGGGCGGCCTTGGAGTCGATCCGCCCGTCATAGAGTGCGCGGCCTATAATCACGCCCGAGACATTGTCGCAGCCATCCCGCGCACTCAAAAGCTCGTCAAGATCAGCCATGCCCCCGAACCCGCCGCTCGCAATCACTGGGATTTGCACGGATTCGGCCAGCTCCAGTGTTTCGGCGATGTTGATGCCCAGCCCAGTGCCGTCGCGAGCTATGTCAGTGTAGATAATCGTGGCGACGCCTGCGTCCTGCATGCGGTTGGCAAGCTCACCAGCCGTCAGGTGCGTTCCTTGGGCCCAGCCCTCAACCGCGACAATCCCAGCGCGTGCATCAATGCCAGCGGCGATGCGGCCTGGATAGGCCTGCGCGACTTCCCTCACCAGGTCTGCGTCGCGAACTGCCGCTGTTCCCAAGATAACTCTGGCCACGCCGCGTTGCAGCCAGAACTCAATTTGCGCCCTGGACCTGATGCCGCCGCCCAGCTGCACTGGGATCGCCACGCGGCGTAGGATCGACTCCACGACGTCTGCATTTGCCGAGTGACCCTCCACCGCCCCGTCGAGGTCGACGACGTGAAGCCAGCGGAAGCCCATCAGCTCAAAAGCGCGGGCCTGGGCGGCAGGGTCGGTGTTGAAGACAGTCGCGCTGTCCATTTCGCCTTTGATCAAGCGTACACACTGTCCGTCTTTGAGATCAATCGCAGGGTAAAGGATCATGGCATCCATTTGAGGAAGTTCGTGAGCAGCTTCAATCCCTCGGCCTGGCTTTTCTCAGGATGGAATTGAAAGCCAAGAATGTTGTCGCGGCCGATGATCGCGGCGATGGGCTCACCATGGTGCGTCCCGGCAATCAGGTCGCTAGAATTCGTCACTGCAAACCTATACGAATGAACAAAGTAGACGTTTTTCTCAATTTCAGCGCTATCGGACGCTTGCTCGAGCAAAGTTGGATGCGTCCTAACGATGTTAAGGCCGTTCCAGCCCATATGGGGCACCTTCAGGGCCGGGTCTTGCGGTTGCAGCCGCACCACATCACCCTCGATCCAGTTAAGCCCGGCGTGAACGCCATGCTCCATACCGCGGGTCGCCAAAAGCTGCATCCCGACGCACACGCCGAGGAACGGCCGGCCTCGTTTGAAGACCGCGGCGGTTAACGCGTCGACCATGCCGTCAATCGCGTTCAGGCCTTGCATGCAAGCAGCAAAGGCTCCGACGCCTGGGAGCACAACGCGGTCTGACTGTTCCACCTCTTCGGGCGAGGCGGTCACACTCACCCGTATCGCGAGAGCCGCTTCTGCGGCGGCGCGTTCCAGCGCCTTTGCCGCAGACCGCAAGTTTCCCGAGCCATAGTCGATGACCGCCAATGTCTGTGTCATCGCACCGGCATAACAGGCTCAGCGCCTGCGCGTGAAGGGGTAGGCAAGGGCTGCCAGCACGATAAGCTGAACGAAAGCCCGATACAAAAACACAAACGCCGACATCATCAGATGGTCGGTGTTGTGGCGGACATTGCTCGTGCTGCAATCGAAGACCTCGAAAAAGTCGAGGAACGCAGCCTTCAGCGTCATATCCACCCAGAAGAAGTAGACCCGATAGTCAAAAACCGGGCCCGGCTCTGCCCCAGGCCGGTCAGAGACTATACTCATTGGAATGATGTCGGAAAACGCGGTTGTGCAAGGAGACAAATGGTCTACGAGCAAGAACACCTGCGGCAAGGTGGCAAAGGTTTTGTCGCCATCTTCCGTTTGCGCCGCGAGGAAGCGGGCGCCCTCGAGGATCGCGCCAGTGGTCAGGGTCGCAGCGATAGGCATCGCCAAAAAGGCGAGAACTCCGTAGCTGTAAACGGCAAATGTGTTGGCCTTGTCGCTGTAGGCTCTGAAGAGCGGCAGCGCCACAGGGACCATGATCGCCCCGATTGCCAAGAACATGACTCCGAATTGGCCGAGAGCGAATTGGGTTTCGGGCGACCAGTCCCTGGTGAAATAGGCGAAAGGCGCGATGACCGCTAGCATTAGTAGTACGGGTAGAATGCGGCCCAAGATCCACCAATCAAGCCCCAGGCGCTGACGCG
This sequence comes from Alphaproteobacteria bacterium, assembly GCA_003451645.1. GTDB lineage: Bacteria > Pseudomonadota > Alphaproteobacteria > Micropepsales > Micropepsaceae > DMER01. Next base: position 20,935 of record DMER01000137.1, read on the forward strand.
TCACCAGACGAAACAAAACCGCTAGAATATGTAACGCGGGCTGCACAATTGTCAGTGCAAACAACAACGCAAAGGCCGCCATCGGCACAAGCAGCACAAGGCCGGTCAGTACTGCAGACAATTCGGCTTGCATCACACTCCCCCGCTTGTGCCCGATCCATTTCGCGTTTTCGAGGCCATCCGGTCAAGGTGAATAGCTTGGCCATGTGACGGTGGATCAGGTGTTGAGGGTACCTTTCACACTCGGGACCTCGCCATCCATGCGCGGATCGATCTCGAGCGCCTCCCTCAGCGCCCGTGCCAGCGCCTTGAAGCTGCTCTCCACAATGTGGTGGTTGTTTTCGCCGTAGAGATTTTCTATGTGAACCGTCAGGCCCGCATTCTGGGCGAAGGCTTGAAACCATTCCTTGAACAACTCGGTGTCCATTTCTCCCAGCTTTGGCCGCGAGAACGACACCTTCCAAATCAGGTAAGGGCGGTTGGAGGCATCCAGGCTGCAGCGGGTGAGCGCCTCATCCATCGGGATCAGTGCATTACCGAACCGGCGGATGCCAGCCCGGTCGCCCAGCGCCTTCATCACCGCCAAGCCGATACAAATCCCTGTGTCCTCGGTGGTGTGGTGATAATCGATATGGAGGTCACCTTGGGCCCGGACCTTGAGGTCAATTAGGGAGTGTTTGGCAAAACTCTCCAGCATGTGGTCCAGGAACCCGATCCCGGTGTCGATGTCGTAGTCCCCCACCCCGTCCAAATCCAACTGGACGAATATTTCTGTTTCCCGGGTTTTCCGGTCGATAACTGCGGTGCGCATCTCTTCCTGTCCAAAACGAGCCAATGGCAGCACCCTGAGTTTCATGGT
>DMER01000137.1:21990-22204 GCA_003451645.1 Alphaproteobacteria bacterium
GCCTGAGTTTCATGGTGCTTTGCCGCAGACTGGCCGCAAATTGTTACGACAGCAACGGGGCCGTCGCGTAGAATTCGCGCTTGAGCGGCGGCGGCGCACGGTCTAATGCCTCATCTTATGACAGAATTTCCCACATGGCACGGGACGACGATCCTCAGCATCCGCAAAGGCACTCAGGTCGTCATGGCCGGCGATGGCCAGGTCAGCATGGGCC
>DMER01000137.1:22417-22615 GCA_003451645.1 Alphaproteobacteria bacterium
CGATGGCCAGGTCAGCATGGGCCCGACCGTCATGAAAGCGAATGCGCGCAAGGTGCGCCGGTTGTCGAATGGCCGTGTCTTGGCCGGATTTGCAGGCGCAACAGCGGATGCCTTCACGCTGCTCGAGCGTCTGGAGGGCAAGCTGGAGCAACATAGCGGTCAGCTGATGCGCGCTTGCGTCGAGCTCGCCAAGGACTG
>DMER01000137.1:22818-29081 GCA_003451645.1 Alphaproteobacteria bacterium
GTCGAACTCGCCAAGGACTGGCGGACCGACCGCTATCTGCGTCGCCTCGAAGCGATGATGGCGGTGGCGGATGCGCAGGTCAGCCTGGTGCTGACCGGTGTTGGTGACGTCCTGGAGCCGGAGGACGGCATCATCGGCATCGGGTCCGGTGGCAATTTCGCGCTGGCGGCTGCGCGGGCCTTGGCCGATTCTCCTTTGGATGCCGAAGAGATCGCCCGCAAAGCTATGGGCATTGCCGCGGATCTGTGTGTTTACACAAACCGCTCCCTGGTCGTTGAAGTCCTGTAGCAGAGCGCGCAACCCTTCCTTGTTAACCCTGTATGCGTCCGGTCCATCATGAGCATCCTGTCTCCGCGCGAAATCGTCTCAGAGCTCGACCGCTATATTGTCGGGCAGGCTGCCGCCAAGCGGGCGGTCGCCATCGCCTTGCGGAACCGGTGGCGGCGCCAGCAATTGCCAGAAGCTTTGCGTGATGAGGTGCTCCCTAAGAACATCCTGATGATCGGCCCAACAGGGGTCGGAAAGACGGAGATATCGCGCCGCCTTGCCCGCCTGGCGGCTGCGCCCTTCATCAAGGTGGAGGCGACCAAGTTTACTGAGGTCGGCTATGTCGGCCGGGATGTCGAACAAATCATCCGCGACCTGGTTGAGCAGGCCATCGCGCAGCTGCGCGACAGGCGGCGCAAGCAAGCGGAACCCCGGGCGCATAAAGCCGCCGAAGAGCGGGTCCTTGACGCCCTGGTGGGTGCGACATCAAGCGAAGCAACGCGGGAGTCCTTCCGGCGGAAATTGCGGGCCGGTGAGCTTGATGACAAAGAGATCGATGTGCCGGTTGCGGACACGCCCAGTCTTCCGGCCTTTGACATTCCGGGCATGCCAGGCGGGCAGGGTGTTGCGCTCAACATTGGGGAACTCTTCGGCAAGGCGCTTGGCGGGCGGCTTAAATCCAAGCGGATGAAAGTCTCTGACTCCCACAAGATCTTGCTGGCTGAGGAAAGCGACAAGCTCATCGATAATGATGCGCTTGTGCAAGAGGCGCTAAAGGCCGTGCAAGACCAGGGTATCGTGTTCCTGGATGAGATCGACAAAATCTGCGCGCGCGAGGGCTCCACGCGCGGCGGCGCGGATGTCAGCCGCGAAGGCGTGCAGCGGGACCTTTTGCCCTTGATCGAAGGAACGACGGTGTCCACCAAGCATGGGCCGGTCAAGACCGACCACATCCTTTTCATCGCGAGCGGCGCCTTTCATATCGCCAAGCCCTCCGACCTATTGCCCGAATTGCAAGGCCGCCTGCCGATCCGGGTCGAACTGCAAGCGCTGAGCCGGGATGACTTCATCAAGATCCTGACCGACACCGAGGCGAGCCTGATCAAGCAGTATGTGGCCCTGCTTGGCACCGAAGGGGTTAGTCTCTTGTTCAATCCCGATGCGATTGAAGCGATTGCGGACGCCGCCGTAACGGTCAACGCCACGGTTGAGAATATTGGTGCCCGGCGCCTTCAAACCATCATGGAGCGATTGTTGGAGGACATCAGTTTTGAGGCACCGGATCGCAGCGGCGCCTCGATCTCCATCGATGCGCAATTTGTGCATGAAAAGGTGGGCGCGCTGACCAAGAACGCCGATTTGTCCAGATTTGTTCTGTAGTTTAGGCATTCCTTTTGGTGTGTGGTTATCGCCGGACGCCCAAAAACATTTGTGAAGACGCTTCCGGGCTGGCCTAGAGTTGTGATAACCTGAACAATGATGAGGAATTTGTACTGGACCTCACGGGTGGTCCACCGGGCGTTCGTCAGCGCAGACAACCGCCCCGGGGACTTGGTGAAGCGGGGAAGATCTGGGGAGCGGGACCATGGCTGAGAGCGATGCCAAAGCAGGTGGCGGGTTGGTCGCTGTTTTTGGCGAGAATGATGGCGGGCACTCGTTTGTCACCCTTTGCCGGTCCGTCAAATCGGAAACCATCCACGAAATCATTCCGCAAGAAGACGTGTGGAACTGCATCGACGCGATCCGCGCCAATCATGCGCAAATTGCCGTGGTGCCTTTGCACAACTCAATTTCAAACACAGAGGCCGCAACTCTCAAGGGGCTCGCCACCGGTGAAATTCAGATCCTAGGGCGGATCAAGCGGCAAACCAATCACGTGCTCGTCGGGGTGCGCGACAACATCATTGCAGTCAACAAGCGCTGGTCCAAGGAATCCAACTACGCTGGTACCCGCGACGGCACCCATAGTGATATCCCTGAAAAGGGCGAGGCTCCTCACCCGGAAAAGCCGGGGCCGCAGGCTTTGGCGCGCTTTGTGCTGGTCTTGCGGAAGGTCTTCACTTCAACCCATGTATATGAGCAAGCGCGCGGGAAGCTGAACGGAAGCGATTTCCGGCACGATGTGCAGGTGGAGCATACCTCCAACCCAGTGCGGATCTTGTTGCGCCATTTCCGCGAGCGCCAGACGCATTTGGTGATGGACGAGATCGACCGTTCCATGCGTCCCGAACAGAAAAACAATTGGCTAACCCCGAACGATCCAACCCCGCGTCCGGTTGACGACAATTATTTTGCTGCCGCCCTGGTCGCCGAGGGGCTTTTGCAAAGTGCCGAACACGTTTGCCGGATCGATAACCGGTTGTGCTCGCAACGTTTGTCCGAAGTCTATGAGGCGTTGGAGGATCTGCAGACAAACTCCCACAGCGCACGCGACTTGCCGCACAATGAAACCACCTTCCTCGTGATCGCCCATAAGGCGCACAAGGGCGGCGTTGCCTGGGCGGAGGGCGAGGGGCGCATGGGCGTTCATTTCGCGCAGGACAGCTCCGATGCGAATGACCTGCAGATGGGTCCTCTGAACGCCGAACCGTCGTGGCGCGTGACCTTCCTGCTGAAACTCAAGAGCGAGGAAAATTGGATCGAGCTGCTAAAAGATTTCGAGAAGACCATCAAAGGCGCCTTGCCCAATCTGAACCTGAAGTTCGATCAGGCGGCCGACCGGTTGGCGCATCAGGGCAAGCCCGTTCTGCTGGTCTCCGCATTGATCAACGGGCACGCGGGCGATGACTGGAAGGCCTTTGGCAAGAAGGCCAAAGAGCTCTTGGAGCACGAGCACAAGAAGCACGACCGGCACATGAAGATGCTGGAAGCTGGGGCGGCTGGCTGGTTTGCCAATGGGGAAGACCCTGCCAAGAAGCTTGAGTGGAAATTGTGCGGCGTCTATCCGTCTTGGATGATCGAGCCAAGCTCAGGGGCTTGGCTGCCTGAATTCACGAAAGTTGATGAGCAAAAGGTCCAGGGCTCGTGGGCCGGGTGGATGCTGTTCGCCCTGCTGTGGGTCGTGCTGGTGTTTGGCATCATCATGCTGTCACAGCCCAACGGCGCGGCCGAACTCAATCGAATCTGGCAGGAGTTGCTCGGTGCGGTCAAAGGCCTGTTGCCGGGTTAGGTCGCCTTCGAGACCCGGCTCTTCGTTCGCAGATAGACGTAGAGTGCGCCTGTTCCGCCATGGCGGGGAGATGCCGACCTGAGGGCCGCGATCAGATGAGATTGCGGGCCATGTTCGATCCATAGAGGGACAAGTTCGCGAAGAACACCCGGCTGGGGTCTGCCCCAAGTTGGGTTGATGTCTTCGCGCGATGGTTGGGGCGCTTTGGCCTTCAGGCCCTTGCCCGTAATCACCAACACACAGCGCCACTTTTCGCGGGCCGCTTGGGCCAGGAACCGGTCTAGCGCGCGATGAGCCGCCTCCTGTGTCATGCCATGCAGGTCGAGCGCCGCGTCCGGTGTCACGCTCCCGCTGCGCAGCTTGGTCTCGACATGGCCGCTAATTCCGGTTCCAACCGCGGCGGGCTTTGGCGGGGAGGCGGGCTTGACACCGGTGCTGGTGGATAATCGGATGCGTGCGGCTTTGCGGGGCGGGGCGGGTGCTTGCTGGGGTGCGTCGACCTTACGCTCCGGCTTTGCGGCGGTGACCGGCCGCGCCGGAGATGGTGCCGCCTTGCGCAGTTTGCGCACGTCGCGGGTGACATGGTCCCATAGCATGACGTCCTCAGTGCTGAGGGCGCGACCGCGCTTTGTTACGGGCTTGACCATGGCTGGGCAATCACTTGGCCGCGGCAACGCGCCCAGCCAGGGGCTTGGGCAGCAAGACGATCAGCCGCCCGCGGTTGGCCATGCGGCCCGCGAGCTCCGCAGCGCGGGCGCCTGCGCCCCAATAGACGTCGCCGCGTACAGGACCGCGAATGGCACCGCCCGTGTCGTGCGCGATCAAGAGATGCTGAAATACATACGGGTCTTCGCCTTCTTTGTCGGCAGGCCGTGTGGCATCAACCCATAATGGCGCGCCCAAAGCATGAAAGCGCAAATCGATGGCAAGGCTGCGTTCGGGCGACAGCGGCACCGTCATCGCTCCCGGCGCGCCCATGGCCGGGTCACCTATCGGGTCTTCCTTGAAGAACACATAGGACGGATTGAGGTTCATAACCGCGTCCGCCTGTTTGGGGTTGGCGGTCAACCAGGCCTTGATCGACTGCATCGAGAGGTTTTCCCGCTTGATGGCGCCGCGATCGATAAGCTTGCGCCCGATAGCGACATAGGCGTGGCCGTTTTGACCATCGTAATTGAGCCGCAATAGGGTCCCGTCCGCCAATCTGACACGGCCCGATCCTTGGATTTGGATCGAGAACGCCTCGAAAGCGTCGTCGATGTAGACGATTGGATTGGAGGCTGCGCCAAGCCCTTTGGCGACAATCTCCTCGCGCTTGGCATAGGGCTTGAGTTTGCCATCGATCACGCGGCCCGAGATCCGCTCGCCCTTGAGAGTGTCACGGAATTCGCCCAAATCGACCATGATCAGATCATTGGGCCGCGCATAAAGCGGCGTCTTGTGCTTTTCCGTGCGGTGGCGGCTGCCGGAGAGTTCTGGTTCGTAATAGCCCGTGAAGATGCCTTTGGTCTCACCATCGGCGCGGGTCTCAAAGGGCGTGAAGTTCGTCTCGAAAAAAGCGCGGGCTTTGGCTGGGGGTGTGGCGACAGCCTTAGCGCAGACCGCACGCCAATCGCCTGCCGTGCCATAGGCCTTGTTGCCGCCCATGGCGCGGGTTTTGTCCCGGCCAGTGATCACGACACAAGAGGTCTTGAAGGAAGCAAGGGCGGCAGCGTGATTGTCTGAAGTCCAGCCACCCAAGTCCTTGAAGGCCAACCTGTGCAAGGTCATTTGCACTTTGGGTTCAGCATTGGGTGCGGCTTTGCGCGCGTCCAGGATCGGTTTGATGAGATCGCAGGCGCCAAGCAAGGATGCCGCGGCGGCCATTATCGCGACGCGCGCGAACATGGCGCGCCAAGCGGGTTGACGCTTATTCGGTTGCGGTTGCGACAAGCTTCCAATTCGGGTCATGGGAACGGGTGTCTCGTGCAAAGGTCCAAATGTCCGTAACTTCCCGTACCACACCTGCCGCACCATCAACAATTGCACCGGCCGCATCCCGCGTGACAGATACCATTTCGCTGACGAATTTGACCGTCACCTCAGCGATGCGCTGCCGCATTTGCGCGTCAACGATCTCAGACGGTTTGGCGCCAACGACAGTGACTTCAGCGCGGTGTCCCGCCGCCTCGCGCGCCTGGATCGCGCCCTCAAAACTTTGATAGACATCGTCGGCAAGCAGCGGCCGCAACGCCTGACGATCACCCGCCGCAAAGGCATCGACGATCATCTCGTGTGCCATCTTTGCGCCCTCGATGAATTTGGCCGGATCGAAAGTGGGATCGACCCGCGTAATGGCCACGACGCCGTCATGCGCTGCGTCCGCCACCTTGGCGCCCGACCCTGCGCGCGCCTGGCGCGGCATCGGGATCACATTGTCGCTGCCGCCAACGGGAGCCTGGCCCAAACCCGCCGGCATGCTGGGCTTGCGCTCCTTGTTATCGGGCAGTCTTTCCGGCGGACGTTCATGGCCGGTTTTGGTGCCCAAGACCAAATACAGACGGTAGAGGACAAAGACCGCCACGCCCGCCATGATGAGAATATCGAGTTCCATGCGTGAGGTTCCTTCGCAGCCCGGGTTCTTGGCGCCGGGTCCAGCCACTGTTCCGCCTTGTCCGGCATCCCACTCGCTTAGTGCATGCATCGAGCAGGCATTCCAAGTTAGCAGCTAATTGCGGCAGAAGGCAGTTACTTCAACCCTAGACCCTAAAAAAAGCCTTATTGCCTCTCGGGCTTGCCCTCAGCCCTCACCCGTGTTAGCCAGCCGCCCTTAATCGCGACGTTGCGG
>DMER01000137.1:29273-30421 GCA_003451645.1 Alphaproteobacteria bacterium
TGTTAGCCAGCCGCCCTCAATCGCGACGTTGCGAGCCGTCAAGCTTGCCTGCGACCCATAACGACAACCGCCCCAAAACGGCAACCACAAGGAATTCCAATGAGCGACGTCAACGGTGGCAGCAACGGCGCAGCTGGCCATGGCCCAATGGCACAACCTCAAGGCCCCCAAATCTCGGTGTTGGCGCAATATGTTAAGGACCTTTCTTTCGAAAATCCGCACGCCCCAACGTCTTTGCAGGGCGCCAAGCCAACCATAGAGATTGGCCTTGATGTGCAAGCGCGGCCGTTGGGCATTGATCAATATGAGGTGGTCTTGCGGGTGCGTGCCGACGCGCAAGGGTCGCAGTCCTCAAAGACCTTTGTGGTCGAGCTGGTCTATGCGGGGGTTTTTGGTTTGCGCGGCATCCCGCAAGAGAGCATCCAACCCATCCTCTTGATCGAATGCCCTCGCCTGCTCTTCCCATTTGCGCGGCGCATCGTCGGCGACATCACGCAAAGCGGCGGGTTCCCGCCCCTGTTGCTCGAGCCAATCGACTTTGCCGCCTTGTTCCGCTCCCAAATGCAAGCCCAAGCGCAGCAGCGCGAACCGGGTGCGGGCGGTCAAACCGAGTTGACTTAGGGTTCTTTGGGTATTGCGGCTGACCGAAGCCAGAGAACATCGCCTTTGAGCGAACTTACAAGTTTTTCATGCGCTGCGGCTTCCTCTTGCGTGAGGAGGGGTGGCAAGGACCTCGGGCGCTGTCGGGCTGGAGCGTGGTGCGACGCACGGGCCTGGCCAGATTGCAATTGGGCCGACAGGTTAAGCCCCGGCTGACGGCCACCCGTTAGTTCCAAATAGACTTTAGCCAGAAGCAAACAGTCCAATAGCGCGCCGTGACCCGCAGCCTCACGCTCTTCCAGGCTTATCTCAAACCGGCGGCACAACGCGTCGAGCGAGGCGGGAGCACCTGGAAAACGTTTCCGTGCAATCATGACAGTGTCGATGGCACGGTCGGCAGCGAGGGGCGGCCGCTCTAGGCGCCTTAGTTCCGCATTCAGGAATTTCATGTCGAAACTGGCATTGTGAATCACCAGCGGCGCGTCGCCGATGAAGTCCAGAAATGGTCCCGCAACGTCCTTGAAGACCGGCTTGCCGCGCAGCATCTC
>DMER01000137.1:30618-42296 GCA_003451645.1 Alphaproteobacteria bacterium
CCGGCTTGCCGCGCAGCATCTCGGTTGAGATTTTGGAAATGCGGTAGGCTTCTTCGGGGACGTCGCGTTCGGGATCAATGAACTGCTGAAAGGTCTTGCCCGTTGGCGTTCGATTGCGCAGCTCTACGCAGCCGATTTCGATGATCCGGTGGCCTTGTTCGGGTTCGAGCCCCGTTGTTTCAGTATCAAGAACGATCTCTCGCACGGCGCGTGTCCCAAGCGGTACCCGGCTGATCCCGGAGTGATTCAACTAGTGCGGAGACTTGCGCAAATGCGTGTTCGAGACCAAGGCCGGTCTCGATGACCGCGTCAGCTTTGCACCGTTTTTTTGCGTCGGGGACTTGCTTGACCAGAATTGAGTCGAGTTTCTGGGGCGTCATGCCAGGGCGCTCCAGAACGCGGGCACGTTGCAGTTCGGGCGCTGTCGAGACCACCACAACAAAATCAACACGCCCCTCGCCGCCCGTTTCAAAGAGCAACGGGATATCAAGCACGGCCAAGCTGGCGCCCGCTTCTGCGGCAGCCTCAAGGGCTTGGAGTTGCGCTTTTGCGGCCAGCGGGTGAACAATGGACTCAAGGGCTTTCAAGGCCTGAGGATCGTTGAGGACAGTTGCGCTAAGCGCTTGGCGGTCAATCGCGCCGTCCTTGCATACCCCTGGAAAAGCCGCTTCGACCAAGGGGACCGCCTCGCCACCGCGTGCATACAGAGCATGGACAGCGGCATCCGCGTCGTAAACAGGAACGCCACGCCGCGCAAAGGCACGAGCGGTTTCGCTCTTGCCCATGCCGATAGAGCCTGTGAGACCGATCAGTAGCATCTAAAGCTCCCTTGGCGCCATGGCACTCAGCAGCACCTGACGCAGAGCAGGCGTCACCGCAGGACGGACGCCAAACCAAGCCTCAAAGGCCGGAACGGCCTGGTGCATCAGCATGCCAAGACCATCAACGATCCGGTGGCCGCGAGCTTCAGCCTGTTTGAGCAGCATAGTTTTCAAGGGGCGATAGACGATGTCCACTACGGCAGCGGTCGCAGGCAGGGACGCGAGATTGATGTCCAACTCGGGCTGACCCGTCATGCCCAAGGCCGTGGTGTTTACCAGCAGATCAGCGCCAGCCAAAGCATCAAGCCAGGTTCCCCAGGCCCGCACGCTGAAACCGGCCTGCGTATTCAGGTGTGCAAAATCCCGACACATGATCTGTGCACGGTCAATTGTGCGGTTGAGGACGCGGATCTCGCGGTACCCCATACTCATCAATGCGAAGAGAACGGCGCGCGCTGCCCCCCCTGCGCCAAGGACAACCGCGATCCCGGTTTCTCCTCGGGCATCCGGGATGCCGCCGCCGCGCAAACTCTCAGCAAATCCGTATGCATCGGTGTTGCGCCCTAAGAGCGCGCCATCGGGCTGCACAATGACGGTGTTGATCGCGCCAATCGCGCGCGCCGCGGCATCAATAGTCTTTATACTGAGTAACGCTGTCTCTTTGTGCGGGATCGTCAGATTGACGCCAGCAATACCCAGGTCGGGCAAGGCAGACAGCGCGCGCGGCAATGCGTCGGGGCTGACGGCGAAGGGCACATAGGCAGCATTGAGGCTGTGCTCGCCGATCCAATGTCCATGCAGCCTCGGAGATAGTGAATGGTGTACGGGCCAGCCAAAGACGCCCGCAAGTTTCGTGGCTTGCGTGTTTGTCATGTCGTCAGGAGCCCTTGATCGCGAAGTGCTTGCAGGAGCGGCAAAAGTGGCAGGCCCATGATCGTGAATTGATCGCCACGAACTTGGGCAAACAACTGAATACCTGGCCCCTCGATGGTGTAGGCGCCTACGGACGTGGTAACGATATCGCCAGCCTGCTGCAGGTAGGTCTCCAAGAAGGCGTCGCTAAAGTCGCGCATCTTCAGCGTTGCCTCGTCCACGGCCCGCCAAACCGGTGAACCGTTCCGTACAATGACCGCTGCGGAGATCAACCTGTGCTGCCTCGCCCGCAGTGCGCGCAATGTGTCGCGCGCTTCAGAGAGTGTGCGGGCCTTCTCGAACAGCTTGCCCTCGCACTCCAAGACCTGATCGCTTCCAATCACGTGGGTGTCCGGAAAACGCGCGCTAATCTTGGCCGCTTTGAGCTCTGCAAGCGCATCCGCGATGTCGCGTGGCGTCGCCTTGCGGTGCTGCATGCTGGCGATAATGGCGCTTTCGTCAATGTAGGCGGCTTCCGCAGTGAAAGCGACCCCTGCTGCCTTGAGCAAGGCCTGGCGCCATCTGCTTTGGCTCGCAAGAATGAGGGTCACACGGGTGCTCCGTTGCGGCCCTGACGCTCCCGGCTCAACAAGGTGATGACCGCTGAGGCGGTTTCCTCGATTGACCGGCGGGTCACATCGATGACCGCCCAATTGCGATCGGCGAAGAGTTTGCGGGCAAAGTTGACCTCGGTCCGGACCGTGTCGAGGTCGATATAATCCGTCTCCGTTGTTTCCTCGATCGCCAACAGGCGGTTGCGTCTGATCTGGATGAGGCGCTCGGGACTTGCGACAAGGCCAATCATCAAGGGCTTGTTTAGCGTGTCCAACTCCTTTGGGAGCGGAAGGCCAAGGACCAGGGGGATGTTGCCTGCCTTGATCCCCCGGTTTGCCAAATAGATGCAGGTGGGGGTTTTGGACGTGCGGCTCACGCCCAGCAACACCACATCGGCTTGATTGAGGGTCGCGCCGCCCTGACCATCATCATGCGCCATGGCGAAATTCAGGGCGTCTATTCGTGCAAAATAGCGCGCGTCCAGTTCGTGCTGTGCCCCCGGTCGATGGCTGGACTCGACGCCCAAATAGGCCGCCAACAAATTGAGAACAGGATCGAGCACAGCCACGGCCGGTTGCCCGAGCGCGCGGCAGCGCTCTTCAAGGCTCGCACGCAGTTCCGGATTGACCATCGTATTGAGAACGATGCCCGGATATGCGGCGATCTGGATCATCGCGGCATCCAGCTGCCTGGGGGAGCGGACCAGCGAATGGATGTGCTCAATCGGCCGTCCCATTTCGAACTGCGCGCAGGCAGCCTTGGCAACGCCGCTCAAGGTTTCACCCGTCGAGTCGGAGACCAGATGGAGGTGAAAATAGACTGCTGTATTCGCGTGCCGGTCCATCAGAAGGCCCTGGAAAAGGTACGTTCAACTCTGTGAATAAAACGGTGATTCAGCCTGAGGCGGTGTTGCTCAGTTTTTATCCTCAGACTCATGCGCAATTTTCTCACATCAAATGCGGGCTGTGGGTGCGCCAGTAGCGTTCGGCTCATGGTGTGCATAAGGCTTTGGTGTTGCCAAGCCGCACAGGCTGCGCCTGCGACTGAATCCCTACTCTAACATCATTGCAAGATTGAAATGGGCCGTGCTCGTGCGGGAATGCAACAGGGCTGCGATGTGGATCGCCTTGTGGATGCGACGCGCAAGAATGGCTTGTTCCAGTTCTTACGTGCGCCATCTAAACCACTTCCCTTATTTTCAAGAGTCCTATTAAGAAGAGGCATGGTGGACGACAGGAAATTAAGACGGGTGTTGGCGGGCGAGGCAGTGTGGCCGCCGCCTGTCTGGCTTATGCGGCAAGCGGGGCGGTATTTGCCGGAGTATAGGGCAACGCGGGCGCAAGCGCGGGATTTTCTGGATTTGTGTTACCGGCCCGATTTGGCGGCTGAGGTGACGCTGCAACCATTGCGGCGCTATGCGTTTGATGCAGCCATCGTGTTTGCGGATATCTTGCTGGTGCCGCAGGCGTTAGGTCAGCCGCTGAAATTTGTTGAAGGTGAAGGACCCCGGCTCGCAGCGATTGGGGAGCGTGACAGCGTTCTGCGTTTGGATCGAGAGGGCGCCGGGGCGCGGTTGGCAAGTGTGGGGGAGACGATTGCCAAGGTGCGGGCACAATTGCCTCGTTCGGTGTCGCTGATCGGATTTGCCGGCTCGCCTTGGACGGTTGCGACCTATATGGCGCAAGGTCAGGGGTCTGATGATCAGCGTGCGGCAAGATTGTGGGCTTATCGTGATCCGGAAGGGTTGCAGGTTCTCATCGATCTGCTGTGCGATGTGACGGTTGAGTATTTGGCCATGCAAGTGCGCGCGGGGGCGGATGTGGTTCAGCTGTTTGACAGTTGGGCCTCCATGTTGCCTCACGCAGAGTTCGAACGTTGGGTGGTGGCGCCGACGGCGCGGATTGTGCGGGACTTTAAGCTGCAGTGTCCTGATGTGCCCGTGATAGGTTTTGCGCGAGGAGCGCGTGATCTGGAGCGGTATGCGATGGCGACAGGTGTTGCCTGCGCTGGGCTTGATATCGGTGTGCCGCTTGGCTACGCGCGACAGCGTCTGCAGCCTCATGCCGCGGTGCAGGGGAACCTCGATCCGTTGGTGCTGGTGACTGGCGGCGAGGCGTTGCTGCGTGCGGTTGATGCGATTGTGGAAGGGCTGCGCGGCGGGCCCCACATCTTCAACCTGGGGCATGGGATTGTGCCTGAGACGCCGCCCGAGCATGTTGGGTTGCTAGTAGACCGTGTGGCGGGGGCTCTGTGAAGGTCGCAGTTGTTTTGTTCAATCTGGGTGGGCCCGATCGTCCGGAGGCGGTAAAGCCTTTCTTGCGGAATTTGTTTTCAGATCCAGCGATCTTGTCAGTGCCGCAACCCATTCGCTGGTTTCTGGCGTGGATCATTTCCTCACGGCGGGCGCCGGTGGCGCGCGACATCTATGCGAAGATCGGAGGCCGTTCGCCGATCTTGCCACTCACCGAGGAGCAGGCTTGCGCTCTGGAGAAGGTTATCGCGGGCGACGGGATCGAGGCGCGGGTCTTTGTGGCGATGCGGTATTGGCATCCATTTGCTCATGAGACGGCTGCGCGCGTGAAGGCGTTTGGCGCAGATCGGGTGGTCTTGCTGCCGCTCTATCCGCAATTCTCAAAAACAACGACGGAGTCGAGTTTCAAGGATTGGGAGAAAGCGGCGGCCGCTGCAGGTCTGGTGGCCCCAACCGACCGGCAATGTTGTTACCCGTTGGCGGATGGGTTTGTAGCGGCCTATGCGCGGCTCTTGCAGGAAGCCATAGGACGCGTTCCAGCGGGCCAAAAGGCGCGGGTGCTTTTCTCCGCACACGGATTGCCGGAGCGTGTGATTAAATCAGGCGATCCCTATCAGGCGCAGGTCGAGTTGAGCGCGGCCGCGATCGCGCAGGCGGTTGGGGGCGGGATGCCGGAGTGGCGGGTGAGCTATCAAAGCAAAGTCGGGCCACTTAAATGGATTGGTCCGGCTACGGATGATGAGATCATCCAGGCAGGACGTGATGGGCTGGGGCTTATTGTCGTGCCCGTGGCGTTTGTCTCAGAGCACTCTGAGACCTTGGTCGAGCTCGACATGGAATATGCCGAACTTGCGCAGCATGAAAGTGTGCCCTTCTATTTGCGGGTTCCAGCGGTTGCAACCGAGCCAGCCTTTGTCGAAGCGCTAGCCGGGATGGTGAAACACGCTCTGGGACGCGGCGGACTGTGTGGCGGAGGGCCCGGCGGGTCACGCTTGTGCGCCCTGACGCATAAGGCCTGTCCGATGCCGGTAGCCAAGTGAGGACGCGATGAGCTGGTTCTTGGAGCTAACGACGCCGTTTATGCTTTGGATTAAGGCGGCCCATATCTTCTTTGTGATGTCGTGGATGGCCGGGATGCTCTATCTGCCGCGCCTGTTCGTTTATCATTGCGAGACTGTGGCGGGGGCCGCGGATTATGCGCGCTTCGTGCTCATGGAGCGCAAATTGATGAAGATCATCATCAACCCGGCCATGGTTGGGACCTGGGTTTTCGGGCTGTGGCTTGCCGCCATTCAAGATGTTTGGCTGCAAGGCTGGTTTATCGCAAAGTTTGTGTTAGTGCTGGTGCTGAGTGGAATTCATGGAATGTTCTCACGGTGGCGGCGGGACTTTGAAGCTGGGCGCAATCAACGCACGCAACGCTTCTTCCGGCTTGTTAATGAGGCGCCAGCGCTGTTGCTTATTGCGATTATCGTGTTCGTGGTTGTGAAGCCGTTCTAGAATCCGCATTGCGGTGATCACTGCGTCTGAAAATTTAGTTTGCCTTCGCCGGGGCTTCAGGTAGGATTCGTGTAAGTCAACAAAGAGCCCGGCTCTGCCTGCCGCTGGGCCGGAGTGTTGCCAGCCCTGGCACCATAACCAGCTTTTCGCAGGCCGTCATTCACTCCGGAATACCGGTTGCTCGCACGAGTGCTTCCACTTGTGGCAAACGGCCCTCTCTGGGGAGTGATGTGCCGCGGGGCAGCCTTCCAATTCTCTCCCAATCTCTTCCGCCACTTTCTGTATCTCTCCCTTCCCTAGAGGCCTATGCACATGACGATGGAAGTCATGAAACTCCAAGAGTTGAAAACAAAGTCGCCTGCGGCGTTGTTGGAGCTCGCTGAAGAGCTGCGCATTGAGAATGCGAGCACTATGCGCAAACAGGACATGATGTTTGCGATCCTAAAGCAGCTGGCCGATCAAGAGGTCGAGATCACCGGGGCCGGGGTAGTCGAGGTCCTGCCGGATGGTTTCGGGTTCTTGCGTGCGCCGGAATCGAATTATCTTCCGGGTCCGGATGATATCTATGTTTCGCCCAGCCAAATCCGCCGCTTTGCGCTGAGAACCGGCGATACTGTCGAAGGGCAAATCAGAGCACCCAAAGATGGCGAGCGCTATTTTGCGTTGCTCAAGGTCAGCACGATCAATTTCGAGGACCCCGAAAAGGCGCGCCACAAGGTTCATTTCGATAATCTGACACCGCTTTATCCAGATAAGCGGTTGAAGATGGAGAACCCTGATCCCACGCTTAAGGACCGCACGGGCCGGGTAATCGATATTGTGAGCCCGCTGGGCAAGGGACAGCGCTGTTTGATCGTCGCGCCACCGAGGGTCGGCAAAACGATCATGATGCAGAACATCGCCAAGTCGATCTCTTCGAACCATCCGGAAGTCTATCTTATCGTGCTGCTGATCGACGAGCGGCCCGAAGAAGTGACGGATATGCAGCGCACGGTCAAAGGCGAGGTGATCGCGTCGACCTTTGATGAGCCCGCTACGCGGCACGTGGCGGTGGCCGAGATGGTGATCGAGAAAGCCAAGCGCCTGGTCGAACACAAGCGCGATGTGGTGATCTTGCTCGACAACATCACGCGTTTGGGCCGGGCCTATAACACGGTCGTGCCATCCTCCGGCAAAGTGCTGACGGGTGGTGTCGATGCCAATGCCTTGCAGCGGCCTAAGCGCTTCTTTGGTGCAGCGCGGAACATCGAAGAGGGCGGTTCGCTGACGATTATCTCAACGGCGCTGATCGATACCGGCAGCCGCATGGACGAAGTGATCTTCGAAGAGTTCAAAGGCACCGGCAATTCGGAAATCGTGCTCGACCGTAAAGTGGCGGACAAACGAGTGTTCCCATCCATCGATATTCTGAAGTCCGGCACGCGGAAAGAGGAACTCATCACCGACAAGGCGCAGCTGCAGAAAACTTATGTTCTGCGGCGCATTTTGGCGCCCATGGGCACGTCCGACGCGATCGAGTTCCTGCTCGACAAGCTCAAGAGCACGAAGACGAATTCCGATTTCTTCGACAGCATGAACACCTAGTGCATCGCGCGGTCAGTTGGACTCAAAACGATCAACTGACTGCGATAACGATGCAGGGCAATTCAAAAGGTTAGCGCAACTTTCCGCTCTCAAATCGAAGTGATTTGATCGCCCGTTGCGCTAGCCTTTACGCAGACAAATCGAGTTTTTGGGCCTGGCGAAGACCCGCTCGAGCATGGGCACAAAGGCTTGGAGCGGCATGCTCTCGTAATCCGGGTCGAACGAGTTCTGATCGTAGAGATGGCAGAACTGCGCGCAGGCCTCAAAATGGGGGTGGCCGCGATAGGCGTCGCGCATGTCGCGGTCGAGGCCCAGATGGTGGAAGAAATAGTAGCCTTGAAAAATAGCGTGCTTCTCCACGATCCAGTGAATGCGCTCATCGACATAGGGCTTGAGGATCGCGGCCGCCACATCGGCATGGTTCGACGGGCCCAAGGTGTCGCCAATATCGTGGAGCAAGGCGGCGACTACGTATTCGTCTGATTGCCCGGCCTTGTTGGCGCGGGTTGCCGTTTGCAGGCAATGCTCCAACCGGTCCACCGCATAGCCGCCATAGTCCCCGCCCAAGAGCTGAAGATGCGCGATGAGGCGCGCGGGCAGCGCCTTTTGGTGATGACGCATCTCCTGGGCAATGATGTCCCAGTCATCTTTGGTGCTTTCGGCCATGGTCTTGTAGGCCGCACGCGGCGCCACTGCTTTTGCGCTATCGCTGTCCATGATCGTGTTCTCCTTTGCAGATTGCTAGAGCTTGCCCTTAGCATGCGCCAATTGCAAAGGCAGGACATAGGAGGGCCAACATATGACAAGCGACCTCGATGGACGGATTGCGCTTGTAACGGGTGCGGCGCGCGGTATCGGGGCTGCAACCGCGTGGGCCTTGGCCAAAGCGGGCGCCAAAGTTTTTCTGACGGATGTGCTAGACAATGACGGCAACGAGACGGCTGAACAAATGCGGAGGTTGGGCCATGCGGTGCAGTTCATGCCTCACGATGTGCGGGACGAGGCGCAGTGGCAGGCGGTGGTCGAGCGCTGTAGCTCTCAATTCGGCGGGCTCGACATTCTGGTCAATAATGCGGGCATCTTTTGGTTGAAGCCGATGGCCCAAACAAGTCTCGACGAGTTCAGGCAGATGCAGGCGATCAATGTCGACGGTGTGTTCCTGGGCCTAAAGCACGCCATTCCCGCGATTGCTGAGCGCGCGCAGAGCTGGCAGGGCGGCGGGGCCGTGATCAATCTCTCGTCCGTGGCGGGTCTGACCGGCGCTGCTATGGCGGTTGCCTACAATGCGTCCAAGGGGGCCGTGCGCTTGATGACCAAGGGTGCGGCCCTGGAATGCGCGGCCATGGGGCTTAAGGTCCGCGTCAATTCCGTGCATCCGGGCGTGATCGAAACCGCCATGGGGCAGCAAGTCATTGATGAACTCGCGAAGGTTAGCGCTGGCGGCGCCAACGCGGTGCGGGATCAGATGATCCAGATGCACCCGCTCGGCCGGATGGGCCTGGCGTCGGAGATCGCAGATGCGGTCGTGTTCCTCGCCAGTGACCGGTCGTCCTTCATGACGGGCAGTGAGATTGTGGTCGATGGCGGCCTGACGGCGCGTTAATCCCTGACAGGATTGCGCTTTGACGGCCGGAAGGGCTCAACGTAGGCTCATCTGGGGCAATCAAGGGTCATTGCAGATGTCAGAGCCGAAACTGGACGAAGCCGAAATTGCGCGCGCGGGATGGATTGTGCGCACCCTCAACTGGATTGAGCGGGTCGGCAACAAGCTCCCTGATCCGGTAACCTTGTTCATCATCGCCATCGGTTTGGTGATGGTCCTGTCCGCCTATTATGCGGGCCAAGGTGCGACCGCGATCAATCCCGCGACCGGTGAGCCGGTCAAGGCCATCAGTCTGCTCGATACGGCACAGATCCGGCGGCTTTTTACGGAATTGCCCCAAATCTTGACGTCCTTTCCGCCGCTGGGCGTGGTTTTGGTGATTATCGTCGGCGTCGGTCTGGCTGAGCGCTCCGGTATGTTTAACGCCGCGATTGGCGCCATGGTGCGCGCTGTCCCCAAGACCTTTTTGACCTTGGCTGTGACCTTTGCGGGCGTGCAGAGCTCGATTGCCAGTGATGCTGGGTATGTCGTTCTGATCCCACTTGCTGCCGCAGCCTTTGCATCGGTCGGAAGGCACCCTATTGCGGGGCTGTCGGCCGCTTTTGCTGGTGTTGCCGGCGGGTTCGCCGCGAATGTCTCAATCACCACGGGCGATGCGCTTTTGTCTGGCTTGACGCAAGCGGCGGCGGGCCTCGTCGACAAGACATACACGGTTGAGATCACTGCCAATTGGTATTTCCTGGCTGCCATCGTGCCTGTTTATGCCATTGTTGCGGCGCTGGTCTGTGAGCGGATTGTGGAGCCGCGGCTTAATGCAGGCCCTGACTGGGTCCGCCAAGCGCCGGAGATCGAGGACGGGAACAAGGCCGCACGAGAAAGATGGGGTCTTCGCTTTGCGATGTTGGGCTTCCTTCTGGTTCTGGCGTTGATCGCGTGGCTGTCCTGGACGCCTGAGTCGCCTCTGCGCGATCCCAAAACCGGCTCCTTCGAACCACTATTCCGGTCGATGGTCGCAATCATGTTCCTGGTCTTTGCGGTCAGCGGTTTGGCCTATGGGATTGGTGCTGGCGTGATCAAGAATGACAAGGACGCGGTGCAGCTCACCACCAAAGGTGTGGCTGACATTAGCGCATATCTGGTGCTGGCGTTCTTTGCTGCTGTCTTTGTTGCGCTCTTCAATTGGTCCAATCTTGGGACTTTGATGGCCATCAATGGGGCTGAGTTTTTGAAGGGGCTTGGGCTGGCGGGTCAGCCTCTGTTGCTGCTCGTCGGTGTCATTATTCTGGCAATGATCACAGACCTCTTGATTGGGTCAGCCTCGGCAAAGTGGGCCATTTTGGCGCCGATCATGGTGCCCATGCTAATGCTCCTGGGCGTTGCGCCAGAAGCAACACAGGCGGCCTATCGGGTTGGCGACAGCACGACCAACATGATTACGCCGTTCATGACCTATTTCCCGCTGATCCTGATCATGGCGCGCAAATACCGGCCGGATTACGGGATCGGCTCCATGATGGCGCTCATGTTGCCCTATACGGTTGCGTTCTTCATCGCCTCGGGCACTTTTTTCGCGGTTTGGTTCAGCCTCGGCATCCCTTTTGGGCCTGGCGTCGAGAACCAGTATGTGCCGAAATTTGCGGCACCCACAGCACCGTAATGGGTGAAGGCTGAATCAGTTGCCGCTCAGTTGCAGCCGCTAACTGCGGTTCTGGAAGTTCGTGCAGCGGACATAATCGCGGCCCCATTCGGGGATCTGGAGGCGGTCTGCAACCATCTTGAGCGTGATGGTCTGAGGTGGCATGGCCTGCTGGTCGCGCGGTTGGATGCTGAGCTGCAGCGCCTCCCCAACCTTGGCGGCGGAAAGGACCTTCCAGTCGCCAATGGGGTCAATCGGGAAGGCCGGTTTGGCGCCGCCAGTCATCGCATCGCTCAGGTCAAAGGAGTTCCAGCGCGACATTCGAAACTCAACCGGCCCCGCAAGACCGAAAAAGAGGTATTGTGTTTTGGCAGCCGTACAGGCGTCTTTCACCTTGGAAGCGATGCGGGTATCAACAAAAAAGGGGAAGTCGCCTGGCATTTCAGCGGCGAAGGCTTGAAGGTCGGCTTTGGTTAGGTTGATCGCCGAGCGGTCCGCCGCCGGTTTGCACCTCTTGAAGACCATCGTATCGACCGGAAGCCCGAGCGAGGCTGAGTTCCTGACCAGTGCCATGACGCTTGGACCATCAGCGCGGAAGGTCCAAGGTTCCATTTGACCGGTGAGGGTTAGGGAAATCAGATTGTCTATCTCTTGCGCGGCAGTAATGGGTTTGCGCCCAATGTCTTCCTGCCGGCCGCCATCATAGAACGCTAGGCCGCCAGTGTTTTGGAATTCGAAAGCGAAAACGACCGTTGGCGGGGATTGCGGAGTGCAGAGTTTGGAAGCGTTGGTGTCTACGGTGACGCCGTGCCACTT
>DMER01000137.1:42515-46833 GCA_003451645.1 Alphaproteobacteria bacterium
GCCACTCGCCCTCGAGATAGGTTTGGCGCTCCGGCGCCAGTGCCATAAGTTCACTTGCGGACGTGCCGCTCATGGCCGCCAACACTACAATCATGGTCGCGGCCGCGAGACTTGCGCATTGAGTGACCATCGAAGCACTCCCTTGATTTATCAGCCTCAGTCCGGTTTCAGAATGAGCGAGCCTGTTGTTTTGCGGCTTTCCAATGCACGATGAGCTTCAGCGGCTTCGTCCAGCGCAAAGGCCTGCGGCTGGTTGATCTTGACCTTGCCAGATCCAACAATGTCGAAGAAGGCGTTGGCGCTAGCCTGGAGCATTTCAGGGGTGGCGGTGTAGGTCATCAAGGTTGGGCGGGTCACGAAGAGCGAGCCCTTTTGGGCAAGAAGCCCCAAGTCGACCGGCGGCACCGGTCCGCTGGCGTTGCCGAAACTCACCAAGGTTCCGAACGGGCTTAGGCAGTCCAAGCTGGTGATGAACGTATCTTTTCCGATGCTGTCAAAGACAACAGGTACACCTCGGCCGTCAGTCAGCTGACGAACGATCTCGACCATGTTGTTGTCGCGGGAGACGATCACGTGATCGCAGCCATGTTTCAAAGCGAGATCGCGTTTGGCTGGATCGCCAACAGTTCCGATCACTGTTGCGCCGAGGGCCTTGGCCCACTGACAGGCGATCTGTCCGACACCGCCCGCGGCTGCATGGAAGAGAATGGTATCTCCTGGCTTCACGTGGAAAGTGCGGCGCAAGAGGTACTCGGCCGTCATGCCTTTCAATAGGCTGGCGGCCACGATGTCAAAGGGCATATGTGAGGGGAGTTGTACCACGCGGCTTGCAGGCACGTTCTGGACTTGGGAATATGCGCCGAGTGGTCCCGTTGCATAAGAAACGCGATCGCCCGGTTGCAGTTCCGACACTTGTGAACCGCACGCCTCAATGACACCTGCGGCCTCTAGGCCTAGACCACTTGGCAAGGGCACCGGATAGAGCCCCGTCCGGTGGTAGATGTCGATAAAGTTAACGCCAATTGCGTGGTGCCTGACCTGCACTTCTTGGGGTAAGGGCGGGGGCAGTGAAACGTGTTGGTATGTCAGGACCTCCGGACCGCCGGTGGTCTCGAAACGGATGGCGTGACCCATGCCCGCGATGTCCTTCCTAATGGAGATGTGTCCGGAAGAACTCAGCCGTGCGGTTGTTGGCCAGGGTTGCGGCGGCCGCGTCGTAATGCTGCCCGCCCTGGCGTGCGAAGGCATGGTCTGCGCCAGGGTAGATATGGGCGCTTACGTGGGCCACTGATTGCAAGGCCTCTTGGATTTGGGTCTGCGCCGCCGGAGGCACGAACTGATCCTTCTCTGCGATGTGGACCAGCATGGGGTGACGGATTTGGCCCTTCTCGCTAAGTCTTCCCTCTATACCGACACCGTAATAGCCGACATTGGCGTTGCTGTCCGTCCTCGTGCCGGTCAAGAAGGCCAGCAGGCCGCCAAGGCAGTACCCAACGCTGCCCACCTTACCCGAAACGCCGGGGAGGTGACGCAGATGGCTGATCGCAGCCTGAGTATCGCGCACGCCTGCATTTACGTCGAACTTTTGATAGAGTTCGAAGGCCCGTTTCCATTCGGCGTCCGTTTTGTCAGTGAGTTGAATCGCAGGCTCAATGCGCCAGAACAGATCGGGCGCCAGGGCGAAATAGCCCTGCCTGGCGAGATCGTCTGCGATTTCCCGGATGACAGCGTTGACCCCAAAAATCTCTTGGATAACGATAATTCCTGGGCCTTGGGCGGCCGCTGGGGTTGCGAGATAGGCCTGGAACTTGCCGTCAGGTCCTTGGACGTGAATGTCTTGACCAGTCATGATACGCGCGCTCCCTTTGAAATGCCTTCGTCTGCAGCGCCAATTAGCGCGTTTGCGGCTGATTGACAGCCCGCGTCTTCAAGCCGAGCTCTAATTGATTGGGATCCGTGATCGGATTTGAGCACGTGGTCGCGTTGCATACATAGACCGTCGCGCGGCCTTGCAGCTGGGGTTTGCCATAAGCGGGGTGGGTCGCATGCAAGGTGTTGGTGGCCGGCGTAATTAGCATCATGCGCGTAGGCATGCTGGAGCGGCGCAGCACATCGCGCATCGCATTGGTGTCCGGCGTCTGGCGCTCTCCCACGATCACGATCTGAATCGCGCGATACAGGGTGTCCAAGGCATTATACAATCCGCCATGCGCGGAGATATTAGCCAAGGCATCGCGCGAGAAGCTTTGGATCAGGGCATTGGTGCGATCGCGGTAATGCTGCTCGCCCGTCAAGTAGAACAGATTGGCGAGGTTCATGGCCGAGATCGCATTGCCTGAGACCGTGGCGCCATCGGTTGCGTGCCGTGGCCTGACGAACAGTGGGTCCGCCGATGCAGCAGTCACCGCATAGCCGCCATTGACGGGGTCCCAGAAGTCGGAATCGAGTTCGCCGGTCCA
This sequence comes from Alphaproteobacteria bacterium, assembly GCA_003451645.1. Classification (GTDB taxonomy): domain Bacteria; phylum Pseudomonadota; class Alphaproteobacteria; order Micropepsales; family Micropepsaceae; genus DMER01. The sequence continues at coordinate 44,975 of DMER01000137.1, forward strand.
ACTTTGCGCCAAGGCCAGATAGCGCTTGTCGCCTGTCGTCTCGTGCAAGGTCAAGGCAGCGCGGATCATCCAAGCATAATCGTCCAAGAAGGCCAGGTCGCCGGGTTGACCGGCTCTAAAGCTGTGCGTCAACCGGTTGCCCTTTGCCATGCGCTCCGCAACGAACCAGAACGCCCGCACGGCCATGGCTTGCCAATCGAGCCGATTGAAGGCTTCAGCAGCGTGGGTCAGGGCGCGGATCATCATGCCATTCCAATCGGCCAGGACTTTGTCGTCGCGGGCAGGGTGCGCGCGGCGGCTGCGGGCCTCAGCAAGTTTCTGCCGCATTCCGTTCAGCTTGCCCTCAGCGGCAGGGTCCACCGGAACGGCGCGCAAGCGATGCAAGACATTGCGGCCATTCCAATTGCCGTCGTCGCGGACATCATAGACCGCCCTGAAGAGTTTTGCATCATCAGCGGATAGAACCTGCTGAATTTCTGCTGCGGTCCAGCTGTATTTGGCGCCTTCAACCCCATCGGTTTCCGCATCCAAGGCCGATGCGAAGGCACCATCTGGTGTCAGCATTTCGCGTTGAGCCCAGCCGATCGTCTCCTCAATCCGCGACTTATAGAGCGGGTTACGGGTTTCCTGCCAAACCGTCGTGAGAAGCTCGATCATGAGCGCGTTGTCGCTCAAGACCTTCTCGAAATGGGGGACCATCCAGAACTCGTCGACAGAATAGCGGTGAAAGCCGCCGCCCAAATGATCGTAAATGCCGCCCTGACACATGGTCGCCAGCTGCAATTCGACGGCGCGCTGGAACTGCGGTGCGCCGCTGCGCTGGCTCGCGCGCCACAGCGCATCCATGAGCGCAACATTGGCAAATTTGGGCTGGCCAAGCATACCGCCGCTAAAGACATCCATTTGCTGACAAATGCGGCGCCCTGCTTGTTCCAAAGCGGCGGGAGACAACGTGCCTTCGATGCGGCGGTCGTTGGACCAGGCGTTGGTTAGTGCCAGACGCAAGGTCCGCACATTGCCGTCAACTTGATCCCGCTTCTCATTATACGCCGCGAGAACGTCGTTCAAAACAGCCTTGAAAGCGCGCCGGCCCAAATCGGGACGTTCCTCTTTGGGAAAATAGGTTCCGCCCGCGTATGGCTCGGCTTCAGGCGTCAGAAACATGTTGAGCGGCCAACCGCCGGATTGCCCCATGCCTTGCAGCGCAGACTGGTAGACGAGATCAATGTCGGGACGCTCTTCCTTGTCGACCTTGATGCAAACGAAGTTGGCATTGAGCAGTGCCGCTGTTTCGGCGTCCTGAAAGCTCTCGCGTTCCATCGTGCTGCACCAATGGCAGCTCGCATAGCCGGAGGACAGATAGATCGGCTTGCCGTCCGCTTTGGCATCCGCCAAAGCCTCAGCGCTCCAAGCCCGCCAGTGAACCGGATTGTCTTTGTGCTTGAGCAAATAGGGGCTGGTTTCTTTGGAGAGCAGATTTGCGGCCGGTAGGCTTGCCATTTTGAGAACGTCCTTTAAGGGCAGTGTCGGCGATGCGATGTGCCGGAACAGAGGGGCTGGGCTTCTTTTATCGCAAGAGAGTTCCGGAGCAAGGGTTGCAGCGGAACAAAAAGCAGCGGCATGATGGGACGCGCAAAAGCAACCCCAAAGTCCCGCTGGATCACCGCAGATGAAAATCACAATTGAGGTCGATTGTACACCAGAGGAGGCCCGGAAATTGGCGGGACTTCCCGATGTGGGCCCGCTCCAAGAAGAGATCATGGCGCATGTCCGCGACCGGGTTCTGAAGGCGATGTCACTGTCCGATCCGGAGACTCTTATGAAGGCTTGGCTGCCCCTCACCCAGTCTCTGGGGCAGC
>DMER01000137.1:47057-68976 GCA_003451645.1 Alphaproteobacteria bacterium
GCAGCAGGGCATTGAAGCCTTCCAGGGCATTCTTAAAGTGGTGCAGAACCGGGCTCGCGCTAGCGATGGCAATAAGGGGCGGACGAAATCCGGCGGCGGATGAGCGGGCGGTCCATCTATGCGCTCTCCACGGCACCGGGTGCCGCGGCGATTGCGATTGTCCGCATCAGTGGTCCGCAAGCTCTGGATGCCCTGGTTGCCCTGACGGGCCGCTCGGCCTTTGTGCCGCGTATCGCAACACTGAGCCTCTTGCGGGATTCGCAGGGCCAAATCCTTGACCAGGCCTTGGTGCTTTGGATGCCCGGGCCACGATCCGCAACGGGCGAGGATTTGGCCGAGCTGCACCTGCATGGGAGCCGTGTGGTGGTACATCGAGTCCTACAGGCGCTTTCGGCGGTACCGGGGCTGGCTCTCGCCGAGCCAGGGGAGTTTACCCGGCAGGCCTTTTACAATGGGCGGCTCGATCTGGCGCAGGCCGAGGGTCTTGCTGATCTGATTGCCTCGGAAACCGAGGCGCAAGCCGATCAAGCCGTGAGTGTCCTGCAAGGCGGCCTAAGCAGGCACTATAACGACTGGCGCACGCGTCTTGTCGCCAGCCTTGCGATGGCGGAGGCGGTCATCGACTTTAGCGATGATGATGTTCCCGATAGCGCGGCACTTGCCATCTTGCCAGAGTTGGACGCTCTGGTGTCCGAAATGACGTTTGCCCTTAATGATCAGCATCGTGGAGAGATCGTTCGCGAGGGCGTTCAGGTCGCCATTGTTGGGGCGCCTAATGCAGGCAAGTCTTCTTTGCTCAACGCAATGGCGCAGCGCGATGTGGCCATTGTATCGCCAACGCCGGGAACGACACGAGACATTGTCGAGGTCCGGCTGAACCTGGCCGGGTTTGCCGTGATCTTGTGCGACAGCGCGGGTTTGCGTCAGACGCCGGATGTTCTCGAGCAGGAAGGGGTCAAGCGCGCGCTTGCGCGGGCGGAGATGGCACATGTGCGGATAGGGCTCTTCGCGGTTGGGGAGCCTTTATCCGAAGAGACCTTGCGAGTGATGCGGCCGGGCGATCTTGCGGTCTGGAACAAGATCGATCTAGGAGCCCCGAGTGGTGAGATTGGTACCCACCTAACCCTCCAAGTGTCGGTTCAGCGCGGGGATGGTCTGGGCGCGCTGGTCGGTGCGCTGTCCAAGCGGGTGGCGTCTTTTGTGGGCCAAGGCCCTATCTGCGCCAGCCCGGTCATCACACGTGAGCGGCACCGCTTGGCCTTGTCAGAGGCCTTAGCCAGCATTGACCGGGCGAGAGGTTTGCTGGGCCGACATCTCGATATGGCAACTGAGGAGTTGCGGGCGGCCGCGTACTCTTTGGGCCGCATTGCCGGGCGGGTGGATGTCGAAGATGTTCTTGATGTTGTTTTCAAGACTTTTTGTATTGGTAAGTAGGGAGTAGGGGGCGGCGGCGTCCGGAGAATGTTTCACGTGAAACATCTGATTTGACTCCCGAATCCTGAGATGCTCCACAGCCTTCGTCGCGCGCCTTAACATCCGCCTGGTCCACCGGATTTGGATTGCGCCAGCCTCAGATTTGTTTCACGTGAAACAAATCGTAAAGAAATGAGTCCGGCTTGATTCACGGTCGAGGCTGGACTCTTCATTCCTGAGGCCCAAAGGCAGTATTTCTATGGACCGGGGCGCCTCACAACAGTAAAACACCGATCACCAATCAATGTGTCCGAAGATCCTGGTAAACCGATGGGCCAAGCAGATTTCGATGTGATCGTAATTGGAGGCGGGCATGCCGGGTGCGAAGCGGCCGCCGCCTCCGCACGATATGGCGCCCAGACCGCACTGATCACGCATAAGATCGAGACAATTGGCGAAATGTCCTGCAACCCCGCCATCGGCGGTCTGGGCAAAGGGCATTTGGTCCGCGAGATCGATGCGCTGGATGGCGTTATGGGCCGGGTGGCCGATGCGGCAGGGATACAGTTTCGTTTGCTGAATAGGTCAAAAGGGCCAGCGGTTCGCGGGCCGCGAACGCAGGCTGACCGGACACTCTATAAGGCCGCAATGCAAGCAGCTCTCGCCCAAACGAGTAATCTCACGATTATCGCTGCCGCCGTGGAAGATCTTATCGTGAAGGATGGGCTGGCCTGCGGTGTGATCACTGCCGATGGCCGTCAACTCTCGAGTGCTGCGGTTATCCTGACCACCGGGACGTTCCTGTCCGGTGTCATTCATATGGGTGAGCGCAAGATCCCGGCAGGCCGGGTTGGGGAAGCCCCTTCGCTAGGTCTCTCGAGAACCTTGCACCAGTTTGGTCTGCCATTGGGCCGTCTCAAAACAGGAACGCCGCCGCGCCTCGATGGCACAACTATTGACTGGGCATCGCTCGCGATGCAGGCGGCTGACGATCCGCCTGTGCCGTTCTCGTTCATGACGGAAACGGTTCCAAATCGGCAAATCTCATGTGGTATTACCCATACGGTCGCCGCGACCCACGAGATCATTCGCGCCAATCTCCACCGCGCGCCGATGTATACGGGCCAAATTGAGAGCACGGGACCCCGATACTGTCCCTCAATCGAAGACAAGGTGGTGCGGTTTCGGGACAAAGTTGGTCATCAGATATTTCTGGAGCCTGAAGGGCTTGACGATACGACCGTCTATCCCAATGGTATCTCCACCTCTTTGCCCGAAGAGGTCCAATTGGCCCTTTTGGCAACGATTCCCGGGCTCGCGCATGTCCGGATGGTCAGGCCCGGCTATGCTATCGAATATGATTATGTCGATCCGCGTGCCTTGCGCGCCGATCTGTCCGTCAAGGCGGTCCCTGGGCTTTTCCTCGCGGGGCAGATCAACGGGACGACCGGCTATGAAGAGGCGGCGGCGCAAGGCCTGATCGCGGGGCTCAATGCTGCGAGGCTGGCCGGGGGCGCTGCGCCTTACTTCCCTGATCGCTCCCAGTCCTATTTAGGTGTCATGATCGACGATCTCGTCACAAGGGGCGTTAACGAACCTTACCGGATGTTTACCAGCAGGGCGGAGTACCGTCTTAGCCTACGTGCGGACAATGCGGATCAGCGTCTGACCGCGCTTGGTGTTGCGCTTGGCCTCGTTGGGTCACACCGTGAGCGGGTCTTCAAGGCCAAGATGGAACGTCTCAGCGTAGCGCGCGGCCAGCTCGATGCGCTGACCATTACTCCGGCTCAAGTCACGCGCCATGGCTTACCCATGAATCAGGATGGACGCCGCCGCTCCGCCTTTGAGCTTTTGGGTTTACCAGGCTTTGGACGGGAGGCGCTTTGCCGCTTTTGGCCAGATATTTCAGGCTGGGACGAGAGTACTTGGGCGCCGTTGGAGGCTGACGCGCATTATTCGGGCTATCTTGACCGTCAACAGGCAGACATCGCCGCCTTTCAGCGCGACGAGGCTTTGGTTTTGCCAGGCGACATTGATTACGCAGCCGTAACCGGCCTCTCAGCGGAAGCCATCCAAAAGCTCACCAAGACAAGGCCGGCGACTTTGGGGCAGGCCGCACGCATCGAGGGGATGACGCCCGCGGCCATCACTGTCTTGCTGGGTTGGCTCAAAAAGCGCAGCAAGACCGCTTTGCCCTCGGTGGCCGCCGAGTAGGTTAGCCTTACCGCGCCTGTGTCGGCCCGACCGGTGCGTTTGCATCTGGGAATAGCTTGAGCAGCCGACCCGCCTTCTCATCGGTTAGGACGTAAACAAAGCCATCCGGGCCCTGCCGCACATCACGGACCCGTTGCCCAATGCGCAAAGCGGTCTCTCCTTTGACGTTGCCTTTATCATCAAGGTCGAGGCGGCGGATATCCTGGCTAATGAGAGCCCCCACAAAAAGATCGCCCTTCCACTGCGGAAAGGCTTCGCCGTCGTACAGCATCAAACCAGAAGGTGCGATTGATACGTCCCAAACGAGTACGGGTCCCGTCAGCCCAGCGCGGCTCGTCCCCTGACCGATTGGTTCGCCGGTCCGGTATTCGCGCGCATAGCTGACCAATGGCCATCCATAATTGCCACCAGGTTTGATCCTGTTAAGCTCATCACCACCAAGGGCCCCGTGTTCGCTGGCCCATAGAAGGCCACGCGCATTGTCATAGGCGAGGCCCTGGATGTTCCTGTGCCCTAACGAGTAGAGCTCAGGCTTACCCACTTGGTCAGCTTTGCCAGCATTGTCCTGCGGTATGCTGCCATCATCCCGAAGCCGGATGAGCTTACCCAAATGCGACATGCGATCTTGAGCCAGGTCGCGGGTCAAGGTCCCCTCAATGGCACTCGGCGGGTTGCCACCGTCGCCAATCGACAAGATGAGTGTTCCATCACTTAGCCACGCGATGCGGCTACCAAAGTGCTGCCCACCTCGTTTTGCTTGCGAGACCTCAAACAAGGGCGTCAAGCCGGTCAAAGCGGTACCAGTCCACTCGGCGCGGGCGAGTTTGGTCCGGTTCGCCTCAACCGTACCTACCGAATAAGTCATATAGATCCAGCGGGTCTTGGTGAAGTCCGGGTGCAAGCTGATGTCAAGGAGACCTCCTTGACCCTGGGCGAAGACGTCAGGTGTTCCCGCAACAGGATTGGGATCAAGTTTCCCCTCACGAATGACTCGCAAGCGGCCGGGCCGCTCTGTGACGAGAATTGTTTTTTGATCCGGAAACGCAATGGACCAAGGATGCTCAAGCCCTTCGGCCACGACCTCGCGTCTGGCGCCGGGCTCAACCGGCACGTTCCGATCTGAGATGATTGGTTCTGCCCACGCTGCGGTACATGCAGCCAACGCCGTCATTGACGTCGCCAAAGTCTTCATCATTTTCCCCCGTTACCAGTGCCATGAGGATAATCGGCTTTGGCCCGGATTCAACGGAGCTTAGGCGTGTACTCAATTCGCCAGACGTGTTGCATGCAACAGAGCTCGTGCTGCGATGGGCCACTCCGGGAGGCCGGTTGTGCGTGTGTCAGCCTCTGCCTGCGCCAAAAGGCGTGTTGCCACCAGCAGCTTGTCCTTGGCCCAACAGCGCAACATGGCCCGGATAACGGTGTCAGGCTGACCCCAAAGGCCTCTTGAGCGCGCGACGGTGAGGGGATCATCGCCGCTTCCAGTCGCGCTTGCGGCCAACAACGCATGTAAGGTTCGCAGCGCTGTGCTGACGATCTGGCCCGGCTGCCCACCAGTCTCTTCTGCCTTTTCAAGCAGCGTGGCGACACCAACCACATCGCCAAGACCCAAGGCCGCAACGACGTCATTGGCTTCCACGGAGCCGGAATTTCCAAACAATTCGGTCGCGAGGCTTGCGGTCAGCTCGCGTGGGCTCGCGTCCTGCGTCCCAAAGAATACCTCGAGCTTCTCAAGCTCCTTGCGCAAGATCCGCCGATCTGACCCAGTTGACGCGACAATTGAGCTCAGTACGTCTTTGGCGGCGGTTATTCTCAGTGCGCGGACGATATCGTCTGCAAGGCCAACCAGGGTTTCTGGCGTGTCCTCATAGTTGGCGATCACGGCCGCTTTGTTGTGTCCCTCTAGGGCCGTCCGAAGGGCGGAGCGCGCGGTCAACTCGCCTGACTCAATAATGATGAAGGAATCACCAACCCCAGTGTCCAAGGCAGAGACGATCGTTTCCGAAACGCTATCGGTTGCATCTTTGACCCACACCACTTTAGGCCCGGGGGCAAACATCGAGATCTGCGAGGCCTCATCGAGGAGGCGGGCAGGGTCCTTGCGGAGTTGATCGCCGGTCAGCTCAACCAGCCTGTCCTTGCTGCCGAGGTCAGGCACGATGCGCCTTGCAAGGCGTTCGGCAATCTCACGCGACAGACCGGCGTTCTCGCCGAAAAGCAACACGGCCTTAACCGCAGCCGGTGGCGCCGCCACGAAGCGCTCAACATCCCGGCCGGGTACCTTCATGGCACATGCAGCACTGAGGCAGCGCTCAAGCTGGGCGATCTGTCACGCCATACCGGCGCTCAAAGTAGATCCCCAAGCGTAGGCGAATGTCCTCGCCCAGTTCGCGCGCGGCGCGTTCCTCGGCATCTCTCAGGGCCGTCTGGGTCGCGAACTGAGAATTGACGACATTGTATCCGGCAATGGCACGGCTGGTTCCGGTATTCAGAACCTGCTCCGTCTGGGAGTCACGAAGCTCAAACCGGGCAATCAAGGTGTAGTTATACCGCGTAATCTCGGTGTTCTCTTGAATGGCCAATCCCTCACGTTTTTCTTCGAGCTTCACGGTCAATCGAAAGGCGCTTGCCCCAGGGGTGCCCAAGGGTGTGAAGGCGTCCATCAGCTGGTTGCGGAGGACCAGACCGGTTCGGCCCGTCATCTCCTCCACGTAAATCTGACCGAAATAGGTTGCGACGCCAGCCGGTGTCGATTCTGTGGCGTAGAGCGGGCGAAAGCCGCACGCCGACAAGACCAGCGCACAGGCGCTCAGCGCCAAGCCAATTCCAAGTTCCTTGCGCATTGGCTAACTCCCCGCCGGTTCCAGCAGCACATTGACGATGCGATTGGGGACGATAATGACCTTTTTCACGCGGTGGCCGTCAATCGATTTCGCAACCGGTTCAAAAGCGAGCACCGCGGTCTCGACATCGGGATCAGCGAGGTCCTTGGCCAGATTGATCTCCGCGCGCCTCTTGCCATTGATTTGAACCGCCAGCGTCACGGTATCCTGACGGACAAGATCAGGGTCCGCCTCAGGCCATTTGGCGTCGACAATCAGGCCAGTGCCGCCCAGTGCCAACCAGCACTCCTCCGCCAGATGCGGGGTCATGGGCGAAATCAAGAGGCTCAAAGTCTCAAGCGCCTCCCGCCGCGCCGCGCCGAAATCGGACCCAGCGCCTTTCAGCTTCTCCAGCCCATTCAGAAACTCGTAGAGCCGTGCGACCGCCTTATTGAAGCGGAAAGCACCCAAATCATCCGTTACACCCGCAATGGTACGGTGGCTCAACTGACGCAAGGCGAGCGCGTCGCCGGTCATGCTCTGCGTGGCGAGGGTGCCAGGTGCCGGGATGGTATCAAGGCTGTCGCTCACCATCCGCCACACGCGCTGAACAAAGCGCCAAGCGCCTTGAATGCCTGCGTCCGACCACTCGCTGTCGCGTTCAGGGGGTGAGTCCGACATCAAAAACCAGCGTGCGGCATCAATGCCAAACGTATCCGCCACGACTTCCGGCGGGACGACGTTCTTCTTGGACTTAGACATTTTCTCGATGGCACCGACGGTCACGGGTTCATTGGTCCCGCGCTTCACAGCAACACCGCCCTCGCGCCGCTCCACCTCTTCCGGGAATACGAACGCGCCCGATAAATCCTTGTAGGTTTCATGTGTGATCATGCCTTGCGTGAAGAGCCCTGCGAAAGGCTCATCAATCGAGGTCAAGCCGATCTTGTGCATCGCACGGGTGAAAAACCTTGCGTAGAGCAAGTGCAAGACCGCGTGCTCGATCCCGCCTATGTACTGGTCGACCGGCAGCCAGTAGTCGACCGCTTCTTTGTCCACGGCTGCGGTCTCACTTGGCCCCGCGAAGCGCGCGAAGTACCAGGAGGAGTCCACAAAAGTGTCCATCGTGTCGGTCTCGCGGCGGGCAGGGTTGCCGCAGCGCGGGCAGGCGACATGCTTCCAGGTCGGATGCCGCTCAAGGGGATTGCCGGGCCGGTCGAAATTGATGTCCTTTGGCAGATTGACCGGCAATTGCGCGTCGGGCACAGGGACTACGCCGCACGCCTCGCAGTGAATGACCGGGATCGGGCAGCCCCAATAGCGCTGGCGGCTAATCCCCCAATCACGCAAGCGATAGGTTATCTGCCGCTGGCCAACACCCAGCGCCTGCAACTTCTCAATCGCGGCCCGTTTGGCATTCTCGACAGTCAGGCCATCCAGGAATTGCGAACGGAAGAGCGTGCCATCCTCGCTATAGGCATCTGCGCCAATGTCAAAGGCGTTTGGGTCCGCACCCGGCGGGAGGACGACGGGCTTCACGGGAAGCCCATATTTTCGCGCAAATTCCAAGTCCCTCTGGTCATGCGCGGGGCAGCCGAAGATGGCGCCAGTGCCATACTCCATCAGAACAAAATTCGCGATGTAGACGGGCAGCGTCCATGACGGGTCAAAGGGATGCTTGACACGAAGCCCTGTGTCAAAACCCAGTTTCTCTGCCGTCTCCAGGGCTGCCTCTGAGGTGCCAAGGCGCTGGCATTCTTCAATGAAGGCCTGAAGCTTTGGGTCTTGGCCGCCCAGCGTCTGGGCAATCGGATGATCCGCCGCAATTGCCACAAAGCTTGCACCGAACAACGTGTCCGGCCTGGTGGTGAAGACCTCGATGGCCTCCGCTGCATTAGGTACCGGGGCGGTCAGCGCGAATTTGAGGCGCGCGCCCTCTGATTTGCCAATCCAGTTGCGCTGCATGGTACGCACACGCTCTGGCCAACGATCCAACGTGTCGAGACGCGACAGCAGGTCTTCCGCCATATCGGTGATCTTGAAGAACCACTGCGTCAGCTTGCGCTTCTCGACCAATGCGCCGGACCTCCAGCCGCGGCCGTCGATCACTTGCTCATTGGCAAGGACCGTCATGTCTATGGGGTCCCAATTCACGGCCGATTCTTTGCGCGCAACGAGCCCTGCTTCCATGAAGCGCAAAAACATCCATTGCTGGTGCCGGTAATAGCCCGGGTCGCATGTCGCGAGTTCCCGCGACCAGTCAATCGACAGGCCTAAGAGTTTCAGTTGCGCCTTCATCGTCTCGATGTTGTCGAGGGTCCAGGCAGCCGGATGGACCTTCTGTTCCATGGCCGCATTCTCGGCCGGCATCCCGTGCGCGTCCCACCCCATCGGATGCAGCACATTGAACCCTTGAGCGCGTTTGAAGCGCGCGACGACATCACCCATGACATAATTGCGGCCATGGCCAATGTGAATCCGGCCAGACGGGTAGGGGAACATCTCAAGGACAAAGTATTTGGGCTTGCTGCGGTCAAGCTTGGCCCTGAAGACTTGGGCGTCATCCCACACGCGCTGCCATTTTGGTTCGATTTCGCGGGCGTTGTAGCGTTGTTTGTCAGACATGGGCTTCAGGAACTTGTTGTTGGAGTGGAATTGCCGCCGGGTCTTGAATCATCACGCATAACATAAAGCGCCGGGCTTGACCGGCGCTTCATCAAACTCAGAAGATTGGTGGTGCCGGTTGCGCTATTGTTCGCCGGCCCGAAGCTCGCGCGCGCGGTTCAGGATCGCATTCTCGATCCTGATTTGCGTATCGGGGCTGACCGCCGCCTCTTCCCAGTTGCCGGTGGGCTGCTTGGTCTGACGGAAAATCGACACCTTCAACGCGTCAGCGCGCAGTTTGGTGTCCAGGATGTAGACCGATACTTTCATCCGCTCGCTGGGGCTTTGGGCGGGCGAGTACCAGTCGGTCAAAACAACGCCACCAAAGGGGTCAGCCTTAGCCAAGGGCATAAAAGAAATCGTGTCTAAGGTGGCGCGCCAGAGGAACGCATTGACCCCAACGCCGCCAGCCGCTCCGCCGGTTGCCGCACTGTTTGCGCGGGTGTCGTCGCCAGCAAGCGTAATCCCCTCGCGCCCGAACAATCCGCCACCCTTGGGTTCTGCCTCGCCGGGCTTGGGATTCGGAATTGATTGGTCGGACGTGGGAGACGGCTCGGGATAGGTGCTCGTGGACGGACCACAGGCGGCCAACGCCAGAACGCAGCTTCCAAAAACCAATGCCGAAATCTTTGAAATACGCATGCAGAACCCCGATACGAGATTTGGGCGCTCCGTTCACTCGAGAACGGGGCCGACGTTTTCGTGTGACAAAACCACTCCCTCGCGTAAGGCGAGAGTAAATGAGCGTTAGCCACACTGCTTCTCGCGCATATAACCGGAAATTTCCAACGGCGTCCATGGTCTCGTCAGGGCTCGAGGCCCCTCATGACCAAGCCGCCACGCGGATGCAACCGCAGCTTGGCTTGACCCCAGAGGCTAAAAGCCGCAAAAAGTCAGATCAGATTTGGGTGAGCTGAGGCGTCAGCTCGGCATCGTGCGGGTTGCGCGGTTCAAGCGCCGTACCGAAGAGGTTTCGATGAGACAGCTTGTGTATGTGTCGATGCTGGCGTGTTCAAGCGCGCTCGCGCTCCCGGTCGCCGCTCTTGCAGCTGAGAAAGTGAAACTGTCACTGGGCGGCTATTATCACTTCACCGCCTATACCGTCGACCAGGACGAGCGCACAGTCTCGAGCAATGGCGTCGCCGCGCAACCGTTGCGCAGCCACGGCTTCGTGTCCGAGGGCGAGGTCTATATCAAAGGCAAGACCGTTCTGGATAATGGCTTAGAGGTTGGCTTCCGGGCCGAATTCGAGCTTGAGGCGGACAATGCCAAGCGGCCGGCGCCGAGCGCGGGCTTTGGTCCCGTCGATAGTTCATTGCAGTACTCGGACGATCTGATAGACGAGGTTTGGGGCTATATCGAAGGTGTGTTTGGCCGGGTTGTGTTCGGGCAGGAGGACGGCGTTGCCGACCTTATGGGGTTTTATGCGCCTCGGGTGTCGGAGACCAACCGGATCGATGATGCGCAGACCTATATGTTCGAGGACCCAGGGCAGCCTGGCCGTATCTATGCGCCCAATGGCTTGAGCTTGCGCACGGACATCAACGAGACCGATGACAGCACCAAAATCATCTATATGACGCCGCGCTTCTTTGGCGTGCAGCTGGGTGTCTCGTATGCGCCGGAGCTTGCCAAGAATTTCTCAGGCTTTGTTACACGGCAGGACAATCAGCTTAATCAGCAAAGCCAGTTTTGGGAGTTCGCTGCGAACTATACCCAGACCTTTAGCAACGTCGACGTGGCCGCCTATGTGGCCTACCTGATGGCCCAGGTTGAGGACGTCAGCGGCCCTGAGGTCGACAATCTCGAGGCCTTTGGGTTCGGCGGCCAGATCAAATATGCGGGCGTGACGTTTGGCGGGTCTTATAAGCAAACCAACGCGGTTGGTGGCAGCTATCTCTATTCTTCACCGTTGGGCATTACGCCAAGTGCAGTTTGGCGTGACCGCTACACGACGACGTGGGGGCTGGGCGCCAAGTATGAGACGGGTCCTTGGGCCTTTGGGCTCAATTATATCCGTAGCACGGCCGAGCTTCTGGCGGCTGGCGCCAAGCAACATGGCGAAGCGTATTCGGCAGCAGTCAGCTACGAAGTAGGCCCTGGCATCATGATGGTGTTGGGCTATCAGCACTGGGACTTCTGGGCGGGCGGCACATTGGCGGCAACGGGACCCAATGCCACGCCTGTGTTCTTTGGGCAGCAATTTACGCCGACAAACGCCTCGGCAGACATGATCTATCTCGAAACGGCTTTGTCCTTCTAGCGTCACCTGTTGGATAAGGCGCGCATTGATGCTCCAGCTTCTGCCCTGTCTCCCAACTTCAAGCCGGCGAAAACTGGCCGCCGGGATGATTGGCATGGCTGGGTGGCTTGCCTGCCAAGTTGCCGCCGCTGCAGCCGCAGACCGGATCGTGCTCAAATTGGGCGGACATTTCGATGCCGCCGCTGTCAGCGTCAATCAGGGGCATGGCCGAGGGCTTCGCTCAGAGTCCATCGTGAGTTCCGGTGAAGTCTATGTGCAGGGGAAATTATCCCTCGACAATGGCTGGGATATCGGCGCGCGCTTTGAGTTCGAGGTCGAGCGCGACAATGGTTTATCCGGAACCGGCCCCGATCTTCAGTATCGGGACGATCTGATCGACGAAGCCTGGGTCTACATCGAAGGTGCTTTTGGGCGGGTCGAGCTTGGGCAACAAGACGGCGTTGCCGATCAGATCATGTATTTCGCTCCAACCGTGTCAAAGTCGATCCGGGTCAATAATCCAGACATCTACATGCTTGAATGTGCGCCGAGCGTCAGCTGTTCGAGCAGCCCGACCGGCAGGCCCTACGCGCCCAACGGCATTCAGTTGCGGACCGATATGCACGTCTCGGAAGATTACTCAAAGGTCGTCTATTACACGCCGCGCTTCTATGGTTTCCAGGCAGGCATTTCGTATACCCCGGAGCTGACCCGTAATTTTTCCGGCTTTGGCACGCGGCAGTCCGGCCAGGCCAACCAGCAATCGAAGATCTGGGAGCTTGGTCTCAATTTCGGTGAAACGTTTGCAGGGGTTGATGTCGGTCTTTCTGCCGCCTGGCTGAAGGGAAGCAATGAGGCGCCTGCAACCATCTTCGCACCGGGCTTCGCCCCTGACGACGTTGAGGAGTTCGGCTTTGGCGCCAAGGTCGGCTATCGCGAATTCACTCTCGGCGGTTCGTACCGTAAGACCAATGTGCAAGGCGGCATCGGCATTCTGAATGATGCCACGCTTTCTCCGTTCACGTACAATGTCTATCGCGACCATGACACTGTGATCTGGGAAGCGGGGATCAAATATCAGAAGGGGCCTTGGTCGCTGGGGGCCAACTACGTCAAGGCGGATGCCGAGACACCCAACTTCACCACATCTCAAAAGGCAGAGGCGTTTGAAGTCGCCGCGGGCCATGTCATTGGGCCCGGGATTGAGGTTGCTGCGGGCTATCAGCATTATGATTTCAAAGGGCCGCAAAACCGGTGCGATGGTGTTGAGTGTGACACAACGGATGCGGGTGTGTTTTTTCTTGAGACCACGATTTCTTTCTAGGCCGCACCTTACTCATCCGTCCACGCACTAATCAGGCCTAGGCCTGCCGCGCCGATGGACAGAGCGTGCTGCGCGTTGCTCTCATCGATGCCGCCGAGCGCGTAAGCCGGGACCGTGTAGGCTCGATGCTGAAGGCCCCAGCGGGCTGGCCCCAATGTGTTTGCTCCAAGGTGCGATGCCGTCGGCCATAAAGGCGAGAGGAAGATATGATGCGGTTTTAGCCGCGTCACCGCCCCTTTGCTGTACGGACCATGGGTTGCTGCGGTGATCAGCCAGCGTGGATTGCGGCGGCGGAGGCCGGAATTGGTGGACATCTGCGCCTCTGGGACATGCACGCCATCCGCACGCAAGCGCCAAGCCAAGCGCCAATCTTGCGACACCAACAGCAGGACATGTCGCTTGCGTGCGACGGGCAGCAGTTGGCGCACCTTCTGCTCTTGAGTTTTGGCGTCACGGCTGCGCACGATGACGGCGGACCCTCTTGGCAGAGCTGACACCGCCTCAGCCCAGTCCACCGCGCGCTCATCATCAGTGAATAAAACGAGCGCTAGAGCGGGATGAGTTTTCTCCCAACCGTCATCCCGCTCTAACTCTTTGTTCTTACGCGTGTCCTGGCGGAAAACCGGTCTCCACTTTTCCTGGACACGCTTTAGACGTCCGCGGCTTCCCTTGGCATTGAGGCCAGCCGCCAGCCGTGCAAGTTTGGCGCGGCGCAATGAAAGCGGATGTGTCATGGCCGATGAAACTTCACTTCGTCAGTCTCTGGAGACAGTGCAGCAACGCATTGGCGCCGCAGCGCGGTTCGCGGGCCGCTCTCCTGATGACATTACACTGATTGCGGTCAGCAAAACCCACAGTGCGGAGAGAATACTGCCAGCATTGCAATGCGGGCAACGGCACTTTGGGGAAAATCGCGTCCAGGAGGCGCAGGCCAAATGGCCCCCTCTGCGTGCTCAGTACCCGGATGTTTGTTTGCATCTGATCGGGCAGCTGCAAAGCAACAAGGCCGCGGACGCTGTTGCCTTGTTCGATGTCATTCACAGTGTCGACCGGCCGAGCCTTGCTCAAGCGCTTGCAAGAGCCATTCGCGAGGCGCCCAAACCTCCAATACTTTTGGTGCAAGTTAACACCGGCGAAGAAGAGCAAAAGGGCGGGGTCATGCCAAGCGAGCTCTCCCAATTCATGGCTCTTTGCCGTGAAACTCTTGATCTGCCAATCGCTGGGCTCATGTGTATTCCTCCAGAAGCGGATGATCCCGCTCCGCACTTCGCGTTTTTGCGTCAGAAGGCGCGCGATTTTGGCCTTGGGCTCTTGTCCATGGGCATGAGTTCGGACTTCGAGACGGCCATCAAGCTCGGCGCCACCCATGTGCGCGTTGGCTCCGCGATCTTTGGCGAGCGTTAATAGATCTCAGGATCAATCCGGATTACCGCCCCTGGCTTCAACAACGCCAGCAGGGCTCGCATGTCGTCCAGAGCCACTGCGACACATCCCGCCGTGGGTTCATAATTTGCTCTGGCTAAGTGCAAAAAGATCGCGCTGCCCCTGCCGTCAATCACGGGGTCGTCATTGTAGCCCAATTCCACGACGATGTCGTAGACGTTGTCCTGCCGCCACATCTCCTCTGCACTCGCAGGGTAAGGCAGTTTGACCGGCCGATTGTAGTTGGGGTCTGCCGGCGCATCGCACCAACCGTCGTCGGGGCTGATGATAGTTGTTGGAAGTCCGGTCACTGGGCAGGACACGCGGTCCTGGCGATAGAAGACGCGCCGGAGCGGCCAAGTCCCCACCGGCGTTCCGCCATCGCCTTCTGCCTTGAGGGTGGTCATACCTGTGCGCCCAATCGCGCAGCGCATGACAAGGCTGCCTGCCGAGAGTTCGCAATGTCCTGTCGCGGTTTTTCGGACCAGAAGTTCCATGGCTCTAATTTACAATTGATTTGGCGGCGCTGCTACAGCAGTGACGCGTTCGAAATTGGCGGGTCGAGTGCGTCGCGCTGCAACGCCGACATTCTGACGTAGCTGCGTGCGGCAATTTGCGGCTGCTCTGTCTTGAGCATCGCCGTCAGGTGGCCAAGCGGGGTGTCACCAGTTGCTTCTTCGATCGCTGCGGTGACAATCGCACCAACAAATCCCAAAGGCCCGCCGAAGATAGCCCCTCCGAAAATCGTTGCCGGAGGCTTGATCGTGTCGCCCGTGATCTCCCGGTACAGCAAATTGACCAGGGGGATATGCTGAAGCGGATTGACGATGTCCAGGAAATCCTCAAACGAAAAATCTTCGGTTGGAGCTTCCGCTGCAGGGCCTTTTGGCGCCGCGTCGGAAACGGGGCGTTGAACATTTGCCGCGAGCGGATTGCTGGGTGCAATGGCCATTATCTGCCTCCATTGCAATTTTTGGGCCGGGCAGATGTTAGCGGCTTTCCGCACTTTTTCGCTGATCATGGACAGTTGAGGCTCAGATGCGGCAAGACTTGCCGGGTTAGAGCGGGATGACTTTTCTTCGACTCTCCGTCCCGCCCCCACCTTTTGTTCTTGCGCGTGTCCAGACGGAAAACCGGTATCCACTTTTTCTGGATACGCTCTATATAAAGTGGCCCGTGCGCGCGGCTTTAGTCTTGAGATAGACTGCGTTATGGGGATTGGGCTCGAATGTGTGGGGCACTCGTTCGATAATGGTGATGCCAAGCGCGCGGAGTGTTTCCACCTTATCCGGGTTGTTCGTCAGTAAACGGATTTGCGTGAAACCAAGCTTGTCCAAAATGGCGGCTGCCATCGCGTAGTTCCGCTCATCCGTGTCAAAGCCTAAGCGTTGATTTGCGTCCACAGTGTCGAAACCTTGATCTTGGAGGTTATAGGCGCGCAATTTGTTGGCGAGGCCAATACCTCTGCCTTCTTGCGCCAGGTATAGGAGAATACCTCCCGTTGCCTCCGCGCCCATTCTGGCGATCGCGCCGCGCAACTGGTCGCCACAATCGCATTTGAGCGAGCCCAACAGGTCTCCCGTCAGGCATTCCGAATGCAAACGCACCAAGGGTGGTGTGACGGGGCTCGGGTTTCCGATTAGAAGGGCTAAATGCTCGCGAGCTCCTGATGGCGGCCGGAATGCAAGCACGCGGGTGGCTGGCGCGCCGGACAGTGGCAGATTGGCCTGCGCAAACATCTCCAGGTGTTGTACCTGGCGATGGTCATATGTCTCAATCAAGTCAGGCGCGATCTGCACCACGTCCCATTTGCGGGCAAGCTGCCTAGCTTTGGTCTGTGGAACGCTCCAAACCAAGCCTGCGGGGAGCAAGATCGCCAGCTTAAGCAGTTTCACGGCGGCGGCGCTGTTTTCTGGAAGCCCCTCGCGCAGCGCCTCAAACGGACCTCGCAATGGATGCTCAAAATCATGAGCGG
The DNA here is from genome assembly GCA_003451645.1 of Alphaproteobacteria bacterium. Lineage (GTDB taxonomy): Bacteria > Pseudomonadota > Alphaproteobacteria > Micropepsales > Micropepsaceae > DMER01. Next base: position 63,134 of record DMER01000137.1, read on the forward strand.
GATCTGCTAATGCCTGAAGATCGCCCCAGTTCAGGTGATCATTGTGCAGGACAACGCCGATTACATTCTTTGTGTATTGGCGGATCTTCAGCGCCGCGGCCCGTTTGGGCGTCAAGAGAAGCAGAGGGCGTAAATCTGGCAGCGCGTCCTTGATGGTCTCGAAAAGTTCATCCGTTGCTGTTTCAAGCGGCAACACCAGAAGCGGGTCATGCGATCCGATCAGAACCGGGTATCCTGCGCGCAGCTCGCCCGCTGCCCGTTCAACACGGATCAACTGAGTGCCGGGCAACGCCTTGAGGATCGTTCGTTTGTTTTGCGCCAACGGGTTAACAACATTTCATGTTTGGGCTGGGATAAGGAGTTTCTCCTTTTCTCCCTCTCGCACTAGCACCAAGACTTGCTATAGGTTGATTATATCCCAGCATGGCGAACCGGTAGCAATCCAGCCTCATGAACACAAAAACGCGCATTCTTTTGGTAGACGATGACGTGCCTCTGCGCACGTCTCTCAAAGAGCAGCTCGACCTCCAGGGCGAATTCGATGTCGCCGAAGCGCCTACGGGTGCGTCTGGGCTTGAGCGCGCAAAGGCCGACCCGCCTGATATCATACTTCTGGACGTAGGCCTTCCAGACCTTGATGGACGAGAAGTGTGCCGTCTCATTAGGAAGGCCGGGGTCAAATGTCCGGTGATCATGCTTACTGGGGCCGATACCGAGGCTGACACTATTCTTGGTCTTGAGGCGGGCGCCAATGACTATGTGACCAAGCCGTTCCGTTTCAACGTCCTGCTTGCGCGAGTTCGGGCGCATCTGCGCGCCCATTCGCAAAGCGAGGACGCGGTCTTCAAAGTTGGGCCGTATTCTTTCCGGCCATCAGCCAAGCTCTTGACGGGGCCGAACAACACCAAGGTGCGGTTGACAGAAAAGGAGACGTCGATCCTCAAGTTCCTCTATCGCGCCGGCGACAAGGTCGTTGCGCGGGATGTGCTGTTGCATGAGGTATGGGGCTATAATCCTGCGGTCACGACGCACACTTTAGAGACCCACATTTATCGCTTGCGTCAAAAGATCGAAAAGGACCCGGCGCACGCAAGGCTCCTGGTCACAGAAAGCGGGGGCTATCGGTTGATCCCATGACCCCGCACGGTGTCTTGGCTGACCGGTTCTTCGCCGCGATTGAAGCTGGCGACATTGACGCAATCCGCACGCTCTACCACCCAGACGCGGTGATTTGGCATAACACCGACAGCGTGGAGCAATCCCCGCAAGAAAATTTACGGGTTCTGAAATGGCTCATCCGCAATTTCTCTGCACGGCGCTATGACGTGCGAAAACGGATCGTCAATGATGACGGTTTTGTACAACAACATGTTCTGCACTTGGGCAACGAAAATGGTGCGCTGGCAATTCATGCCTGTGTAATCGTGACAATTGAACACGGATGCATTGTACGACTTGATGAGTACATCGATTCCAAGCAGATTGGCGGCCTCGGGGGACTCATAACAGGCTAGATGTAATGTCGATTCTTGAGCGTGCCTTTGGCTGGCGAGCTCGAACAGGCATGTCCGTCACGTTTTGGGGTGTACGCGGTTCCATCGCGTGCAGTGGACCTGACTATGTCCGCTATGGCGGGAATACGAGTTGCGTCGAGGTCGAAGCCGGTATGCATCGGGTCATCTTTGATGCGGGGACGGGATTGCGCCCTCTCGGGCTGAAGCTCGTCGCACAGCAAACCAAGACCGTCGACATTTTCCTCAGCCATACGCATTTCGATCATGTGTGCGGATGGCCCTTCTTTGCGCCAGCCTATGACAAGGGCACGCGGATCAATCTCTGGTCAGGGCATTTGCATGGCAGCGGGCTGACGACGCGCAGTGTGATGATGCGTCTGATGGAGGCTCCGCTGTTCCCGGTCGCCGAAGATGTGTTCCAAGCAGATATCTCCTATCGCGATCTGGATGCTCAGGCGACGCTCGTGCCAGCCCCTGGCCTGACGCTTACGGCCGCACCTCTCAATCATCCCAATGGCGCGACAGGGTACCGGCTGACATTCGGTTCCAGGAGCCTCGTTTATGCAAGCGATCATGAGCACCAGGGCACTGAGCCGTTGCCTTCGCTCCTGAAACTTGCCCAGGGCGCTGATCTGCTGATCTATGATGCAACCTATTCGCCTGAAGCCTATCCGGCGCATGCGGGTTGGGGCCACTCAACATGGGAAGAAGGACTTCGGCTCGCCATCCGCGCAAAGGCGCGCGCCCTCGCATTGTTTCACCACGAGCCTTCTCATACAGATGACATGCTGGCGAAGCTTGAGAACACCGCAAAGCGGGCCGGTGCGAAACATGGCATCAAGGTCTTTGCAGCGCGCGAAGGCGTCACCGTTCGGGTTTAGCGCAGCTCTGCCTGGCCTCTCCGGAGCCGTCCGCGCTCGATGAGCTGCCGGTTTTCGCCCCGAAAAGCCAAGACCTCGGCCGCGGTCGATACCGGGAACGCTATCATGGTGGCCTCGGTGCCGGCCGCGATGCGCCCACAGTTGTCATAGCCCATGAGCGTTGCAGGAATGCGCGTCACCGCATCGACCCAGCCGGCCATCGGCTGATCCAGATGGGCGATCCGCACCGCATCGCGAAATACGTCCAGCATGTCGTAGTCGCCAAAGGGATAAAAAGCATCGCGCCGGTTATCTCCAGCAATGGCTACATCGATCCCTGCAGAGCGCATCTCGTGGATGCGGGTGATGCCGCGCCATTGGGGCGTTTCGCCGGGCGTCCGCCCCTGAAGGTACAAATTCGTCGCGGGCAGTGTCACGATTCCGACCCCTGCCGCAGACAATTTATTGATGGTGGACTGTGCTGCATCCTTTGGCCACAACGACAGGCTGCAAGCGTGACCGCAAATGATCCGCTGACGGAACGTCCTCTGGGATACCAGATCAGCAATAACGCGCAAGGCATCAGCATTGGGTTGGCCGGTCTCATCCACATGGATGTCGAGATCGAGCGCGTGGGCCTCAGCAACCTCAAAGACCTTGCGAATTTCGCCGTCCATGCCAACGGACGGATGGAAAACGGGGCCAAGGGCCGCCTTGTACCTCTTGCACAAGGCTACTAGAGCATTCGCGTTCTTCAGAATCTCAGTGCCGACGAATAGCGTCACCCCTTGGATCTTCATCTTGCCCGCGAGGTCACGCCTCAGCCGCTCAAAGGCACGCCACCCGGATGGCCCGCGGCTGAGCGATGAATCGATATGGGTTCTGATACCAAGTGTTCCAAAGCGATAGGCATCAAGGGCGGCGGCGCGCATGCGCGCATAAATGTCGTCCTCGCCCCATGGCGTGCGCCGCGCTTCGCGCGAGGCCGCAATCGCGCCGTCAAAAGTGCCATCGGGGTTAGGTGCGCGTGTCCATGTCGCCGTCTTGTCCAAATGCGCGTGAATATCAAAGAAGGCGGGCCAGACTTGGCGGCCCATGGCTTGCACGACGGGATACCGAAAGTTCACGTCGCCGCGTGGATGAACCGATTCAATCTGACCATCGGCACCAATCGTGATGTCTGCGCGAACGCATCCTTCCCCGTCTGGCTCGCGGTCAAGCGTGGTAACGCATTGGGGGATTCTCAGATCCAGGAGGTGGTAACCACCCCGTGCAGGAATCTTCAAAGCTGGGAGGGGTGAGGGGCCGCGCATGGCTCAACGCGTCCTCTCCATCTATTCGTAGCGCAGCGCCTCAATCGGGTCCAGGCGCGCGGCGCGTCTCGCGGGGAAGAACCCGAAGATGATGCCGATCGCTGCCGAAAACCCAAATGAAACGACGACGACCCAAGGGGATAAGACAAACGGCACACCTAAGGGGATGGTTAGCAGCCAGGACCCAACGAGGCCTAAGACCGCGCCAATCACGCCGCCCAGGCAGGACAGTAGCACAGCCTCAATCAGGAACTGCCACAGTACATCGCGCTCTAGCGCCCCGATGGCCAGCCGGATGCCAATCTCGCGCGTGCGCTCCGTCACCGAGACGAGCATGATGTTCATGATGCCAATCCCCCCGACCAGCAGGCTGATCGCCGCCACTCCCGAAAGTCCAGCTGTCAGAATCGCCGTGGTGCTGGCGACAAGCGAGGCGATCGATGCAACGTCGCGGATGGTGAAGTTGTCGTTCTCACCTTCGCGTATGTTCCGGCGCTCCCGGAGCAGCTTGGTAATGTCCTTCTGCGCCTTCGGAACCAATTCAGCCGTGCGGACGGAGATCACAATGTTGGGAATGTTAATGTTGCCAATGATCCGGCGCTGCACGGTCTCAAGAGGCATAAGGATGAGGTCATCCTGGTCCTGACCGAATGTTGACTGGCCTTTCGCGCTCAAGACCCCAATGACCGTGCAGCTAAAGTTTGCCACACGGATTTCGGCGCCCAGCGCACGTTGGCGCCCGAACAATTCCCTTAAAGGGGTTCGCCCGAGGATGCAGACGGCTCGCCCGCCACTGATCTCGCCAGCAGTGAATTGCCGCCCTTGCGCAATCGGCCATTCGCGCACCGGAAAGAAACTGTTGGTTGCTCCCGAGACTTGGGTATCCCACTTCTTGTTCCCATAGAGTGCGGTATTGGCGCGGCTGGCCTCCGGCGATACGCCATTCAGGCCTGAGATCTGGCGCTCGATCGCGCGCACATCGGCGGCGCGAAAGGGTTGTACCTGAACCGGAGGTCCGGAGCGCTGTTGAACAGCCGGAAACACAAAGAGGATGTTGCGGCCCAACGAGGCAATGTCGGACGTGATTTGTTGGGTGACGCCCTGCCCTAGTGTCACGACCATCACGACCGCAGCGACGCCAACGATAATGCCAAGCGTCGTCAGGATCGAGCGCATCAGATTTGCGCGCAACTCCCGCCAGGCCAAGTGCAAGGTGGTCAACAGCATTATTTGCCCCCCCTGCTTGTTCCGTTGGTGTCGGACGCAATCCGCCCGTCACGAAAGCGCACCTGGCGCTTTGCGTAAGCAGCGATTTCCTCTTCGTGGGTCACCAGACAAATGGTGATTCCGCGATCCGCATTCAGCTTGGTCAGGAGTGTCATGATCTCGTGGCTGCGCGAGGTATCGAGATTGCCCGTTGGCTCATCGGCAAAGACGACGGCTGGATCAGATACGAGAGCGCGGGCAATGGCCACACGCTGTTGTTGGCCGCCCGACAGCTCCGACGAGGTGTGGTCCCAACGGTCCGCGAGGCCTACAAGGGTTAGAGCTTGCATGGCGCGCTCGCGCCGCTCTGCCGATGGCGTGCCACGATAGACAAGGGGGAGTGCCGTGTTTTCCAGGGCCGTGGTGCGCTTGAGCAAATTGAAGCCCTGGAACACAAAGCCTATGTAATGGCGGCGGAGCAGTGCGCGCTGGTTGCGCGTCAGGTCTGAGACATCAAGGCCGCTGAACAGGTACTTGCCCTTGGTTGGCGTGTCGAGGCAGCCGAGGATATTCATTGTTGTCGACTTGCCTGACCCGGACGGGCCCATGACAGCCACGAACTCACCTTGACGGATTTGCAGGTCTACATTGTCAAGAGCGCGGACCTCAGCCTCGCCCTTACCGTAGATCTTGCTCACCTTGCGGAATTCGAGCAGCGGCGAGGTCATGGCTTCGGCTTTGCGCCCGGGGTCTGGATGTCGGTGATCACCTTGTCGCCCAGCGCGATCTTCCCAGATTTGATCTCTGTCTTCTCGCCGTCGGTAATGCCGGTGGTGACCTCGCGCTTCTCAGGCTTGCCTTGCTTGTCTACCGTCCAGACTTGGCCCTTATTAGAGCCGTTCTTCTGCTTGGCCTTGCCGGTGTCACGCCCGCCCCCCGACCCAACTCGT
>DMER01000137.1:69162-81152 GCA_003451645.1 Alphaproteobacteria bacterium
CCCCGCCGCGCGGGTTGATCTGCATGGAGAGTTCGTCACCTTTGGCAGCGTTTTCGGGCTCAAAGCGCAGAGCCGAGTTTGGAACGGCGAGGACCTGGGTTGCCGTTGCCGTTGTTATCTCAGCGGTTGCCGTGAGTCCGGGTCTCAGAAGTCTTGCGCCATTGTCCACGCTAAGGGTGGCGAGGTAGGACACAACATTCTGTTGCACGCGCGGGGCGGTCCGGACGGCCACTACTCTTGCATCGAATTTGCGGCTCTCATAGGCGTCGACCGTGAATGTGGCAGGCTGGTCAGGCTTTACCCGGGCAATGTCCGCCTCATCGATGTAGACCTGCAATTCCAGGCGGCTTAGATCGCTTGCGATGACGAAGAGCTCGGGGGCCTGAAAGCTTGCTTGCACGGTTTGGCCAGGCTCGATTTTGCGCTCGAGGATTACGCCATCAATAGGCGCTTTGATCTCGGCTTTCGCCAAACTGGTCTCGACCTGTGCTAATGCTGCCTCTTGCTGCTGTACTTGCGCGGTTGATGCCGCGACCTGCGCGTTTGCGCGATCCAGGGCGGCTTCGGCGTTCTCGAATGTCGCGTTGGAGGCAAAACCCTGCTCGCGCAGGGCCTTGGAGCGGTCAAAGGCGCGTTGCGCATCAGAGCGGCTTGCCTTGGACTGCAATAGGTTGGCTCGCGCCGAAGCCAATGTCGCGCGTGCTTGTGTCGCGCGGGCCCGCAGGTCGTCCGTGTTGATGCGCGCGATCACCTGCCCGGTTACGACCTGATCATTGTAGTCGACCAGGACCTCATCGACCTTGCCAGAAATCTCAGCGCCGACCGTGACCTTGTCGACGGGCTCCAACGAGCCGGTGGCATCGACTTGCGAGGCGATATCCGTGCGAACGACGTCTTCAGTAACGTACTCAGTCTTGGGTGCCGGGACCAGAAACCAGTAAGCCGCCGCGGCCGCAACGACCAAAGCCACAACCCAAAACCACCATTGCAGCCACCAAGGCCGCGCACCGCGCCCGACACCAATGGTTTCCTCAATCCCCAAAGTCTGGTCGCTAAACCGCGCCATCGCACTTTACCAATTCACGTTTGGTGCACCGGTCGCCCAGAGCGCACTACCCCACCCTCGCGGCGCTCAAACCCTGCGCGCCGCTTGACACAAAAGCCCCTCATTGTGCCGTGAAATGTTGAACGTTGCCAGAATTAGCTTGTGCGGAAGCGATGTTGCCGCAGCCCGACCTGGTCAAAGTCTCGTTATCAGATCGTAGTGTGCCCAATTTGCTACCGCGAAAAAGGGTCGGCCGCATCTCGCAAGCCATCTCCGAGGAGGTTAAAGGCCAGGACCACCACGACCACTGGGATCAATGGCGTCAGCAGCCAAGGGTAGACCTCTAGGACCGCGAGGTTCTGCGCCTCGTTAAGCATGACCCCCCAGGAGGTGACCGGAGGCTTGAGGCCCAGGCCCAAAAAACTCAGCGCTGTCTCGCCCAAGATCATAGCGGGAACGGCAAGGGTCGCACTTGCGATCAGATGGCTCATGAAGTTGGGCGCCATATGCAGGGTCATGATGCGAGCGGGCGACGCCCCCATCAGACGTGCCGCTATCGCAAACTCCTCCTCCCGCAGCGCCAGCACGCGTGCGCGAACCGCGCGAGCAAGCCCTGGCCAATCCAAAAGCCCAAGAATGAGCGTGATGCCAAAGTAGATCCACAAGGGCGACCATGCGGCCGGTAGCGCGGCTGCCAGCGCCATCCAGATGGGCAATTCCGGCAATGACCGCAAGGTCTCAATGATGCGAAGGATGACGGTATCTACCCAACCGCCAACATAGCCTGCAAGCACCCCGAAAAACACGCCCAAGACCAAGCTAATCGTAACGCCAAAGAGACCGATGGTTAGCGACACGCGCCCGCCATATAAGACTCGGCTTAGGACGTCCCGGCCCAAGCGGTCGCTGCCCAGCAAAAACAGACTCTCGCCAGGCGCCGCGCAGATCAGCCGCGTATTGGCCGGGATGAACCCAAGGAAATGATACGCCTCGCCCGCGCAGAAAAACCGCAATGGTTGGACCTTTGTTTTGTCGATGGTGAATTCGCGCTTGAAGGTCTCCTCGTTTACCCGCGCGCTATAGCCATAGACGAAGGGCCCCCGGAACTCGCCATCGTGAAAAAGGCGCACACTTTGCGGCGGCGCATAGATCGCATCAGGGTTGCGGGTTTCGGAGTCATAAGGGGCCAGAAACTCAATGAATGGCAGCATCGCATAGAGCGTCAACAGGACCCCAAAAGCCAGATAGGCCAAGCGCTGCGCGCGCAACCTGGCCATGAAATTGGGCGGATTGGGGACATTCGCCGCATCATCGTCCTCGGGCTGGAAAGGTGCCTGAGACACGTAACGCGAGGTTTGCCGTGCAGCAGCGTCCGTCATCGGCGCGCTCCTTGCCCAAGGCGTATGCGCGGGTCGAGCCATGCCAAGAGCAGATCGGAGATGAGCATCCCGATGACGGTCAGAATGGCGACGAAGAGCATGATAAAGCTTGCGAGGTAGACATCCTGGCTCTGCAGAGCACGGACCAGAATGGGTCCGACAGCTGGTAAGCTGAGCACGACCGACACGATCACCGAACCGGACACGAGACCCGGCAGCAAGTCCCCAATATCGGCGATGAAGGGGCTAAACGCCATGCGGACGGGGTATTTCCAGATTACCTTTGTCTCGCTTAAGCCCCGCGCCCGCGCCGCCGCGACATAGGGCTTTTCAAGCTCATCCAGCAGGTTGGCACGCATGCGCCGTGTCATGGCGGCCGCGGCACCTGCCGCAATCACCAGGACCGGAATGATCATATGGCTCACGATTGAGCCAAGCTTCTCCCACGACCATGGCGCATTCTCATATTGCGGGTCCATAAGCCCGCCAATGCCCAGGCCGAAGACGCGGTTGGCGTAGTACAAGAGCAGCAACGCCAGCAGAAAGCCTGGGATCGCCATCGCCACATAGATCAGTGTCGAGATAGTGCCGTCTATGACCGAGTTCTTTCGAACCGCCGCCAAGACGCCAAGCGGAACCGCAACGAAATAAATCACCAGCACCGCCAGGGCGTTGATGGCGATGGTCGGGCCGATGGCATGCGCGACAATGTCGGCCACCGGCTTTTGGAATTCGAAGCTTTGGCCCCAATCACCTTGCAAGAGACCTGAATACCCGCGTGAGCCTTCCATCAGACCGAGCCAGATCAGGTATTGCTCATGCAGGGGCCGGTCGAGATTATACTCCTTGCGCAAAAATTGAGCTTTGGCTTGCGCGCCAGCTTGGCCTTGTTGCTCAAGTTCGAATACCTGCGTGGTCAGATAATCGCCAGGCGGCAGCTGAATAATTGCGAAGATCAGTGCGCTGATGAACAGCAGCATCGGGATCATCCACAAAAGCCGCATTGCCACATAACGCAACATTGGCAGGCCTCACCGGTCGAGCCAGAACGTATCCATCCGATACAAACCAAATTGAGCGCCAGGGTCCCACGCCCAGCGGCCCTTTGCGGGCACGTTTCGCAACGCCATTGACACTGCCACGGGCTGCGGTACGCCTGCGACAACCCCGATGATGAAGCGCTCCTGGGCATGGATGTCGAGCATCTGACGCCAAATCTTCGACCTGTCCGCAGGTACCGCCTGATCCCATTGCCGGTTCAGAGCCAGCAATTGTTTTGCGGCTGGTACATCCGGTGCCTCGCCCGCCGCCCCCTTCGTTTCATAGTACTGACCCCATTTTGGCCAAGCTAGGCCTGTCTGCCAAACCGGCGCAAGTTCGCCCGGATTCATCGCCGGCGTCGGAATGCCATTGTCCCAGCCCGTGAACACCGTCATGACGGCGTCGCCGGAATAAGCGCGATTGCGCATCTGCGTGCGGTCGGAAGACTTCAGGATCAGACTGATCCCTAGGGCCTTGTAGTGCTGCGCCACCAATTGGACGGCATCAGCCTCTTCCTTGGTTTCGCCTGATGATTCCACGATGATTTCCAAGGGGCGGCCATCGGGCAGCTTGCGCGTTCCGTTCGGATTTCGTGCAGTCAGTCCTATTGCGTCAAGCAATGCGTTCGCCGCTTTTGGATCAAAACTTGCATCGGCGCTGCTGTATCGCGGATCGCTCAGCGGCGATGGCGCCACGGGCGCATTGTTGGCCGCGAGCGCAAGGCCGAAAAACAGGCTCTTGTTGATTTCCTGCCGATTGATCCCCAACGAGAGGGCTCGCCGGAAACGCACATCCCGGTTGAGCGTGCGCCAGACCGGATCATTGCAGGTTAAGTTTGGATAGAGTGCGATCGCCGCTCCCTTGCCGCTCGCCCAAGGATAGGCGCGGTACTTGCCCTTTTGCTCATTTTGTTTGAGGGCTGTCATGTCTGCGAAATTCAAACCCAGGGCTTGCAGATCGCTGTCCCCAGCGGAGGTTTTAATCGGGATGAGATCGCGATCCGTAACGCCCACCTCTATCGTATCGATATAGGGCAGTTGCACACCTTGCGCGTCGACACGGTGAAAGTTTGGATTGCGGCGGAACACGAACTTTGCCGCAGGCATGGCCGTTGTCACGACCCATGGCTGGAGCGTTGGCATATCCGGATTGTCATTTCCGTACATTGAGTCCAGGCGATTATGCAGGGGCGCCCATTTGCTTACCTTGGCGGTTGCCACGGCTGCCGCGATGACCTTGGCTTGCGCGTATTTGGTATGGAATTTCCGCAAGTAGTGCGCTGGCCGATAGATATAGGGCTCCCGCGCCATCGCAAGCGTTTCAAGGAAGCGCGGATTTGGCTTGGACCATTCATAGATGACCGTCTGTGCGTCGGGGTAGCTGACCTTTGGTTTCTCGCCATCATTGAGAAGGGCCACAGGCGGGCCGGCGGGTGTCAGCTCGGCATTGTTGGCGATATCTTCCCAGAAGTAGCGGAAGTCCTCAGATGTGAAGGGTGCGCCATCGGACCACAAATGGCCCTTGCGCAAGCGAATTGTGAATTTGCGTTCGCCCTCGACGCCAATGGATTCCGCGATATCAGGCTTTAGTGTGTAGTTTTCCGTCCAGCCTATCAGCCTTGCATAGCCCCATGCGCTCAGGAACCGGATGTCCTTTTCTTTGCTCATCAGCATGCGCAGTGTGCCGCCCTGCTTGCCTGGGAGCTTGCCCTCCGCCTTCAAGTCGACAACCAACGGCGCCGCAGGGGGTGCGGCTTGTGCCGCGCTTGGCAAGGCCACAATGATGGCCACCAACCCAGTGAGTAGTCCCAGTGACAATCGCATTTGGCCGGTGAACCCTTCAGGCAATGGCTACAAAATGATCAGGTGTTACTTCTTCATAGCGCGGTTTTGCGTCGCCCAAAAGCTGATACGGCGGGTCCCAGCACGCGGGGTCCGAGGCTCTGCCGTCGCTTAAGGCAGTCAGGTCGAGCTTGCGGGTGGGGTCCTGCTCCGGGGCCGCCGCCATCAGCGCCTTGGTGTAGGGGTGCCATGGGTTTTCAAATAGCGCCCTCGCCGGGGCGATTTCCACAAGGCGGCCTTGGCACATTACCGCGACCCGATCAGCCATGTGGCGGATAACGCCAAGGTCGTGGCTGACAAACAGATAGGTCAGTCCGAAGGTGTCCTTCAGGTCCTGAAGCAAATTGAGAATTTGCGCCTGGACCGACACATCCAAGGCTGAGACGGGTTCGTCGCACACAAGCAGGTCAGGCTTAAGCGCAAGAGCGCGAGCAATCGCGATGCGTTGGCGCTGTCCGCCCGAAAAGGTGTTAGGGTAGCGGTCGAGCATGTGCCGGTTCAGGCCCACAATTTCAAGCAATTCGGCCGCCCATTCTTGCCGTTCTTGGCGCGTGCCGATGGTGTGGATGTCAAAGGGCTCGTTCAGCACCGTGCGGATCGTATGGCGTGGGTTCAATGATCCGAAGGGGTCTTGAAACACGTATTGCACGCGTTGCCGGAAGCGCTGCCTCCCAGCACGATCGAGCGTTGCCACATCGCGCAGCGCACCTTGGTCAAAGACCCAAGTCTCGCCCTGGTCAGGCTGCATGATTTGCATCAGGATCCGGCACAGGGTTGACTTGCCGCTGCCGCTTTCACCGACCAGCCCCAAGCACTCGCCCTGGCGCACTGTCAGGCTCACATGATTGACCGCGAGGGTGCCGGTCGCGGTGTCAGCGCTTTTGCCCCAGCGGGATGACTTCACAAAGCGTTTGACCAGCGATTTGAGCTCAACCAATGGCGCGCCCGGCGCTGCCTCATGCTTGCGTGTCCAATGGCCCTTGAAGAGCTCACTGGGCGGCGCGATGGGCCGCAAGGGCGTCAACCGGGCCTCCTTAAGGCCCGACATCGACGGCCCCGCCTTCAGCAGCGCCTGGAGATACGGGTGCTGCGGGTCCTTCAGAAGTTCAATGACCGAGCCGCTTTCCATGATTTCGCCACGGTACAGCACGACGACCTCGTCAGCCACTGTCGCGACAACGCCTAAGTCATGGGTGATCAACAAGACGCTTAGGCCCATTTCGCGCTGCAAATCCGCGATCAATTTGAGGGTTAGCGCTTGCACGGTCACGTCGAGCGCGGACGTTGGCTCATCGGCAATAAGAAGCGCTGGCTTGCAAATCAATGCCGCTGCGATCATCGCGCGCTGACGCAAACCGCCTGATAATTCAAAGGGATATTGGCTCAACGCCTGCTCAGGATTGCCAAAACCGACACGGGCCAGGATGTCGAGGGAGCGGGCGCGGACCTCGTCTTTGCTGGCGTTTTCGTGGGCGAGCAGGGACTCGGCCAAGAGGTTCCCGATGGTGTAGACCGGCGACAGGGCTGCGGCGGGCTCCTGAAAGACCATCCCAATGCGGCCGCCACGCAAGGCGCGCAGTGTTTCGGAGCGTTCTCTTAGGCTCGCAATGTCAACCGGAAGAGGAGAGACCTTGACTGGATCATGAAATAATATCCTGCCTGAGGATAGTTTGGCATTCGCTGGTAACAGTCCAATAATGCTTTGGGTTAGTGTGGTCTTGCCAGAGCCGCTTTCACCTACGAGGGCGACGATCCGGCCCTTTGGGATCTCAAGCGATATGTCCTTTATAACAGGCGTGACTGATTTTCCAAATTGATAGCCAATAGATAGATTGTGAATTGATAGTATAGGTCTGGCTGCTGCCGCTGCCGCATCTGCTATTTGGTCGCGCAAGGCCATTAGCTGTACCCTTTTGGTTTGAGGCCAAGGCCTAAGCTGGCAAGATTTGCAGCTGTCGTTGTATTCAAGCCGAAGCCACTGCGTTCAACTGCAAACATTGCTTTTTGCATTGTGTCTTCGAATCCCGGCAGGCGGTCATCCAGAAGTATTGATCCAGATTTTCCTGAAATCTTGGCTGTCATCCATCCTGTTCTGCGATCGCGCGTCGAAGGATAAAACCGGACGTCGAGGTTTTTTACCTCTGCCCAGTTCATCTCTACTGTCCGCGCGAAGGGGCGCTCACAGCGAATGCCCAAGTCAGATACCGTCACCAGAGTGGCGTGGCGCGTAACTACTTGAAACAGGAACATAACAAAAAGTAACGAGAGCCCTAAAAGTAGCCATTGCCACCATGATCCGGCGGGGGCAAAGGCGATGCATATGGTTAAGATCACGAGTCCGAAACCTGCGCGTGCATAGTCGCCCGCCAGATGCCCCCAGGTCCAACGCAGTTGTAATTGCGCAGACGTCATTCCACCCACCCTTGCGCCGACGCGAACACCGCTCCTCCCGTTTACAGGGTGAAGCGACGCTTGAGAAGCTGCTCCAAGGCGGTGCCGGCGGCCGACCCGTCATCCATCCTCAGGTCGAATGCGGGCGGATCGATGGCTTTGATCGTATCGATTGCCTCGCCAAGACTTTGCGCGGTCAGTTGCGGCAGCGGGAGGTGATGAAGGAGGCCCAGTGCGTGCAAGCGCTCGGCCCGGATCGTCTGCTCCCGTTCGCGGAAAGCCAAGTTGGGGACAGTGATCATTCGGGCGCCAGCCGCCAAGGTCTCGACGACCGTGTTGTAGCCGCACTGACCGATGACAAGGTTTGCCGCATGAAACCTTGCGGCCAAGTCTGGGATCGCGCCAACAATCGTCAGACCTGGAGGCGCGCCGGTCCGCGACCAGGCCGCGTTGCTGGTCTCGAAGAAAGGGCCTGCGACAAGGGTCCAAGGTCCCAAGCCAAAGTCGCGCAGAGCAAAGGCCGCAATAGCCGCCTCGAACAGTGCTTGCCCAGTGCGGCCGCCGCCCGCCGTGACGATGACGCCCGAGCGAGGAATGCTCTTACGTTCTGTGTACGGATGAAGGTATCCTGTTTCGATGATGCGATCCGCAATCAGGGCTGCTTCGGGAAAGCTTTCCAAGACTGTGCCGATCCTTTCGTCACCGTGGGAGAGGACCAAGTCGAAGTAGCGCATGGCCAGACCGGCCATCCGCTGCGCGCGTTCAGGATCGGATGGCCGCTGCAAAATGTCTCTGACACTCGCGACCATCAAAGGGCGAGGCTTAAATGTATCGAGATCAGCCAGGATGGGCAGCCACTCGAAATGGAAAATCGGGCGGCCGAACGGAAAGGTCTCTGTAATGATCACATGCGGTTTTGCGGCGATGATCGCGGCTCTGAGGGCCTCTATGCGGCCCTGACGCCACACCTCGTCGACCTCGTTCCCGTACTCGTCGCGAATGCTGCTGCTTTTCAGGTCCGGCGCCTGCGCAGGCGGCAGCTGCACGAACGCAACTGCCGGGTCCGGCTTCAGCATCGGTATTGGCATGCCGCCATGGACCAAGGTGACGTCGTGAGCGCGCCTGGCCAGCGCGTTGCACAGATGCATTGCGCGGGTCAAATGGCCGAGGCCAAACCGGGTCTGCACCCACATGAGGATGCGGGCCTTCATGGGCGCGGTCCCGCGCTCAGCAGTGACTCCAAGCGCCGTGCCGCGGCGCCAATGTCGCGATGCGCAGTGACCCAGGCCTGAGCCGACCGGCCAAGTGCGTGCCGCTCGGCATTGTTTTCGATCAACCGCTGCAAGCCTTTTGCGAACTCTGCTGGGTCGTCAGGATCGTACAAGAGACCGGACACGGTGTGCTCCACCACAGAGGGGACACCTTTGTGCGCCTCAGCAATCACCGGCAGACCCGCTGCCTGGGCCTCTAGATAGACCAAGCCATAGGCCTCGCCGACCCCTGGCCACGCAAACAAATCCGAGGCAGCAAAAAGGTCCGGCATCCTGTGCGGTGGAACGGTCCCAAGAAACGTGATCGCGGCGCCAGATTCTTTGAGGTCTGCGAAGCACCGCTCCACTTGAGGCCGGAGCGGTCCGTCGCCAGCGATGGTCAGTGTGTAGTGCGAGGCCTCTATCCCTGCCAAAGCTGCTGCCAGGCGCGCGTAGCTTTCGGCCTTTCTCTCGTCGCGCATCATGCCTGCCGTGCAGATCGCGACAGGGCCTCCTGCCTCGCGCTTGCGCGCAACCTGCGCGAAGGGCGCAACATCGATGAACGGGGGGAAATCGATAATCTTTTCAAGCGGTGCAATCGGCTGAAGCCCCTGCCGGTCGCGCAGAGTTGCAGCACATAAGTAGTCCGCACTTTGCAGTGCGCGGAGATTGCCATGGTAGTTCAAGGCCCATGGGCCATGCTCCCGCTTAGCGGCGTAGCTCGGCTCCAAGACGAGATATCTGCAGCCGAAGACGGCCTTGAGTTTCGGTCCGATCCAGTCGGGCGACTTGTAATAGGAATGATAGGTCACGACCGCGTCCGGCCTGATGGCGTTAGCCCGAAGCTCCGTGATCAGAGCATCGGCGGCTTTCTCTGCTTGGTCACGAAGATGCGCCTGGGTTTGTGGATCGCCATAGGGGTCATAGGCGGTGGGCAGAGTTGGAGCGATCACCGGCCGGCCCGTTTGTCGCAATGCGCGCAGCATCAGGCTGGCAATTCTGGGGAGACCTGAGGCGATGCTCTCGTCGGCCCGCTTGATGGCCGAATAATAGAGTGTGACCGTCACGATTGACCACCCGCCTCCCGGAGGGCTTGGGCCAGTGATTTGATCGCTCTCTCACCTTGCGCAGAGATCGTGCGCGCAGTTTCGGCCGCAGCGTGACCTAGCCGTGATCTGAGTCTCTGATCCTGCATGAGTCTGGAAATCGCCAAGGATAGAGGCTCAGGCTCGGCCAAGGTGAGGCATCCGTTTTGCCCATCACTTATTACTTCTGGGATGCCACCGGCAGCGGTTGCGATACAGGCGAGGCCTGCGGCCATTGCCTCAAGTAGCGCATTGGGGCGGCCATCGCGGTCGCCGTCCGCCGTAACCTGTGCGGGCAGGACGAAGACATCGGCCGCGGCCAGATGTTGGCGGACCACCGTGTGGGGCTGGCTGCCTAGCAGCCGGATGCGGTTTGCGAAGGGATGGTTCGCTAATGAAGCTTTGAGTTCGTCGAGCAGTTCGCCGCCGCCGATCAGGGTCCAGCTCCAGGCAGGCTCAGCGCTTAGCTTGCGCAAAGCGTCGAGCAAGATGGGCAGTCCCTTCTTCGGCACGGCACGGGCGACCGTCAGCAAAGCTATGGGCCCGCCCGGTTTCGCATGACACGGGGGCGCTTGGCTCAGATTTAGCTGGTGCGGCCAAAAATGGATGCGATGGGCGTGATCTGGCCCGGCCAAGGTCTGCAACCTCTCTCGGCCCGCTTCATTGCAGACGGCGACAAAGCGTGCCGACGCAAGCTTCTCCGCCAGGTCCCAGTCCGGCGTGGTCCAAATATCCTTGGCGTGCGCAGAGGCGCTCCAGGTGATCCCAAGCATCGCCGAGGCATAGCGCGCGACACTGCCCGGTGTATGCAGGAAGTGGGCATGGATGTGCCGGATCATTGGCGGGAGGCTTGCCGCCAAAATGCAGGCTTGGCCAAACCGGCGGACACGATTTGCTGTCGGATCGCGCACCCAATCCCGCTGAAACTGAGCCCAGGCCATTGAAAATCCAGGCAAGGTAGCCGCCCCGCGCCAACTGCTGGCGAACACGGCTGGTGCATCAGTAAGGTATTCAGGCAAATACTGGACAGACGCCTTCAGGTTGTGGCCAGCGCCATGATTGGGGTCGCCTGAGGGCTGCCGCAGCGCCGTCAGCGTGAACTGCAACCCCATGGATTCAAGCTGTTCCAGCTCGTTAGTGATGAATGTCTCACTAATCCGCGGGAATCCCTTCACCACTATGCAAAGACAGGTTGTCATGGCATGCGGTCTGGCGGGCCCATCCAGGCACTGAAGTGTTGAACGACTCGCTTAACCCCATCGAGAAGGCCTGGAACCTGGGCTTTTGATGGAGGGGCTTGTGTGGATAAGTTCAAGATTGCCTCTGCGACGTGATCCGGAGAGGCCGGGCTTGTCCCTGGCGGCGGTGCAAGGTAGCGGCATAGGCCGAGACGGGAGGCGTGCTGAGCCCTGATCAGCTGCTCCTGACGCGGTTCCACACGGGGCAGGATCACAGCGCGGCGATCGAAAGACAGAATCTCACAAAAGGTGTTGTAGCCGCCCATAGCGACCACCCCTTGAGCTTCCGCCAATCGGCTCTCTAGCCGGGGATCGAAGGTCAAGAGGCGCAGTTTTTTGAGGGCATTTGCTTGGTGCAGAAACATCTCGCGCTCCTCCATCGGCATGAAGGGGCCAAGGACAATCGTGGCTTCGGGCAGATCGGGGCCGTGCGCCGCATACGCGCCAAGGACGCTGGATACAAGCTGGGCGCCGTCCCCGCCGCCGCCGGTTGTCACCAAAAGCGGGGTCGCAGGCCCCTCGGACGGCCGCTGATCGGGCGGACCCCATTGCGGGACCGTGCGGTGCAAATACCCCGTATAGGTCATTTTTGGGTAGACACACGCATCCAAGGGGAGCCCCTGCAAAGGCTCGTAGATCTCCTTCAGCCCGAAAATCCAAATGTCGTCATAGAGGTCGCGCAAACTGTCGTAGACCCGTTTGCGCTCCCCTTCTGCGCGC
>DMER01000137.1:81426-81796 GCA_003451645.1 Alphaproteobacteria bacterium
TGGCTTTCAGCTTTTCCAATGTGCCAAGCAGTTCGCCCCGCAGCCCCAAAGGCTCCTTGTCGACCAAAAAGAAGTCAGGCGCGAAGGCCAGTGCGGTCTCACCAATCACCGAGGCGCGCAGTTTTGTGGTGGCGTCTGTGGAGCGGTGCTTGGCCAGGGACTCATAATCGCCATTGCGCAATTTGATGAGACCCGGGACCTTCACGAAGTCCACGCGCGCCTTGAACTCAAAGCTGCCAATGATGGGGGAGCCTGAGACGATCAGGACCTCCAGGTTCTGATAGGCCGTCGTCAAAGCATGCGCGATCGTCCGGCAGCGGCGGATATGGCCCAGACCAAAGCTGTCATGGCTGTAGATGAGCAAGCGCTT
>DMER01000217.1:0-2252 GCA_003451645.1 Alphaproteobacteria bacterium
GAGCTGAAGAAGGCCGAAGAGGACAAGAAGGCGGCTGAGGAACTTGCGGCTAAAGAGGCAAAAGCCAAGGCCGACATCGAAAAGGCGATGAAAGCGCAAGAGGCCAAGGAGGCGGCCGACAAGGCAAAGGCCGCCGCTGATGCAGCCAAGACGGCGGATGCGGCAAAGGCTAGGGAGGCGGACAAAACCGCGGCAGTGGACAAAGCCAAGACCGAGGGCACCTTGTCACCGGAAGAGGTTGCCCGTGCAGAGCGGTTGGCAGCGGATGCAGCCAAGAAGGCGGCTGCCGATGCGGCTGGCGCGGTATCCGGTGCGATCAATCCTGGGACTCCCTCCGGCACCATTGGCAAGGCAGTGGATGCCGTGGCCAAGGCAGTCGAGGATGATCGCGGTTCGGCCAGGATTGCGGACCGCGCTAAGTCGCGCACTGCTGCGGCCAAGGTCCGCGGCACCAAGGGCGGTTCGTCAGTCGAGAAGTCCAGGCGTGCGCATCGCCAATTCGTCACACGCTATGTGCGGATGACCGAGGTGCGGACAATCCGGGTGCGCCGTGGCGAGTCGCTGTGGGACATCGCAGAGCGCACCTATGGTGACGGTGAGGCGTGGCGGGAGATCGCACGTCAGAACCGCCGGTCCTTGCGCAATCCGAACCTCATTGCTCCAGGCCAGGTGCTGCGCATCCGCAAGACAGTCGTGAAGCGCGTTGCTGTGCCTGCCGGCAAGAAGTCCGTGCGTAAGGTGCGCAGGCCCCGTGCCGCTGAGCGCAGATAGGCAAGACTGGGGCCTGCCAACAGTTTTCCTCAAGGGGCGGTGGGGTCATCCACCGCCTCTTTTCATTCGGTGTGCGATCGCTTAACAAGAGGCATGGCTCCTCCCTCACCGGGCCGCGCAACCATCGCGGCGACACAAGCAGACAGAACCCGCGACCATGCGAGCGTAATCGCGTCGTTGTTACCCTATTTGTGGCCAGCGGGGCGCTTTGACCTGCAGGTTCGCGTGATGCTGGCCTTGGTCGCGATGGTAATGGCCAAAGTCGCCACCGTATCAATGCCATTTCTGTACGCCTGGGCGGTGGATGCTCTGGCCCCTGCGGCGACGGCGTCTGCGCAAGGGGCGGCGCTGATCGCGATCGGTGTCGTTGTTGCTCTGTTGGTGGCCTATGGTGTTGCCCGGATCTTGATGCAAGGCTTTGCGCAATTGCGCGACGCAGTGTTTGCCAAGGTCGCCTATCACGCCGTGCGCAGGGTGGCCGGCAAGACGTTTCGGCATTTGCATGGGCTTTCGCTGCGCTTTCACCTGGAGCGCAAGACCGGCGGCCTCACGCGGATTATCGAGCGCGGTACGCGCGGCATCGATACGCTGTTGTTTTACGTCTTGTTCAATATCGCGCCCACGATCCTGGAGCTGCTGCTGGTTTGCGGCATCCTGCTTTACAATTTCCACGCTGGGTTCACATTGGTGACGCTGGCGACCGTTATTGTCTATGGCTGGTTCA
Source organism: Alphaproteobacteria bacterium (assembly GCA_003451645.1). Lineage (GTDB taxonomy): Bacteria > Pseudomonadota > Alphaproteobacteria > Micropepsales > Micropepsaceae > DMER01. The sequence continues at coordinate 1,496 of DMER01000217.1, forward strand.
CGATGGTGCTGACCAATTGGCGCACCGAAATCCGCCGCCAAATGAATGACAGCGACACCGAGGCCAATACCAAGGCGGTCGATAGTCTTTTGAACTATGAGACCGTCAAATACTTCAACAATGAGGAGCATGAGGCGCGCCGCTATGACAAGGCGATGGACCGCTTCGCCGTGGCCTCGGAACGCTCAACAGTCTCGCTCAGTGTTCTCAATACCGGGCAGGCGGCGATCATAGCGCTTGGGCTTGTCTCAGTCATGGTGATGGCCGCGCACGAGATCGCCGAAGGGCGCATGACGGTTGGTGGCCTGGTGCTGGTGAATGGGTTTTTGGTGCAACTTTATGTGCCGCTGAACCTCCTCGGCACGGTCTACCGGGAGATTACGCAAGCCCTTGTCGACATGGAGCGCATGTTCGACGTCCTGGGCGTTCCGCAGGAGGTTCAAGACAAGGCCGGCGCCTTGCCCCTCAAGGTTCAGGGCGGCGATGTGCGTTTTGAAGATGTGGTTTTTGCCTATGAGCCCAACCGGACCATTCTCAAGGGTGTCTCGTTCCATGTGCCAGCGGGCAAGACGGTCGCCATTGTGGGCCCTTCGGGTGCTGGCAAATCGACGATAAGCCGGATCCTCTACCGCTTCTACGACATCCAAAGCGGCCGGGTGACCATTGATGGGCAGGACCTGCGCGATGTCTCGCAAGCCAGCGTACGCGAGGTGATCGGCATCGTGCCGCAAGATACGGTGCTGTTCAACGACACCAT
>DMER01000217.1:2458-2703 GCA_003451645.1 Alphaproteobacteria bacterium
GTGCTTTTCAACGACACGATCCGGTACAACATCCGTTATGGGCGGATCGACGCGACGGATGCGGACATTGAAGAGGCGGCGCGGCTCGCCCAAATCGAACCGTTCATCAAGCAATTGCCCGATGGCTTTGCGGCCATGGTGGGCGAACGCGGCTTGAAACTGTCTGGCGGCGAAAAGCAACGTGTCGCGATCGCCCGCACCTTGCTGAAGAACCCGCCCATTCTGATCCTTGATGAGGCGACCAG
>DMER01000107.1:0-9317 GCA_003451645.1 Alphaproteobacteria bacterium
GTCACCGCATGCTGTTCGGCGATGCCCACATCAAAGCAGCGTTCCGGGAATCGTTTGGCAAACAGATCCATGCCGGTGCCGGATGGCATCGCCGCCGTAATGCCGACGATCTTTGGGTCACGCTCAGCTTCCGCAATTAGACTGTCTGCAAAGACCTTTGTGAATTGCGGCGCGTTGGCTTGCGCCTTCTTCTGGGTGCCAGTGACAACGTCGAACTTCACGACGCCATGGTACTTGTCGGCCGAATTCTCCGCAGGCGGATAGCCCTTGCCCTTTTGGGTGACCACGTGGATGAGGATCGGCGCGTCGATGTCGGCATCGCGCGCATTCTGGAGCACGGGCAAGAGATGATCGAGGTTGTGCCCGTCAATCGGCCCCAAATAGTAAAAGCCAAGCTCCTCAAAGAGCGTGCCGCCCATCGTCATGCCCTTGGCGTATTCCTCAGCCTTGCGGGCTTGGTCCTCAAAGAAGCGCGGCAGGCGCTTGGCCAATTGTTTGGCGAAGTTGCGGAATGCTTGATATGTCTCTGAGGAGGCGAGCCTCGCGAGATACGCGCTCATTGCGCCAACGGGCGGCGCAATCGACATGTCGTTGTCGTTCAAGATGACAATCAAGCGCGAGCGCATCGCGCCGGCATTGTTCATGGCCTCGTAGGCCATGCCAGCACTCATCGCACCATCCCCGATGACGCAGACGATATTGCGTTGCTCGCCCTTCAAGTCGCGGGCGACCGCCATCCCTAGGCCCGCCGAGATCGATGTCGAGGAGTGCGCCGCGCCGAACGGATCGTAGCTGCTCTCGGAGCGCTTGGTGAAACCCGACAAGCCGCCACCCTGGCGAAGGGTGCGGATGCGGTCTCTGCGGCCAGTCAGTATCTTATGCGGATAGGCTTGATGCCCGACATCCCAGATCAAGCGGTCATGAGGGGTACTAAAGATGCGATGGATCGCAACCGTTAGCTCAACCACCCCAAGGCCGGCGCCTAGATGCCCACCGGTCTGAGACACGGCGTCGATTGTTTCAGCGCGCAACTCCGATACCAGGGCACGCAATTCGTCCCGGTTAAAGCGGCGCAAATCTTCGGGGTAAAGGACGCGATCTAAGGTAGGCGTTTTGGGCATGGGGTTCGGTAACCGGTCGAAGCCAAATGTGATGTTTGCGAGGAGCTCGACCCTTGGAACACGTGCCCCACCGATCAAAACACTGTCTCGCACCTTCGTCATAAATAGGATGATCAGTGGCGCCTGGCCACCACAAATCCGCTCAACGCCCTCAACAAGTCCGCTCTTTCGTCAAAGATTTCAAGATGCTGGACCGATTGTGCGGCCAATCGCTGCGCCTGTTCGCGCGCCCGCTCCACCCCCAAAAGTGTGACGATCGTCGCTTTGCCAGCCGTGTTATCCTTGGCGGTCGCCTTGCCAAGCGTGGCGGGATCACCCTCCAAATCCAAGAGATCGTCGGTGATTTGAAAGGCGAGCCCCAAATCTTGCGCATAATAGGCCAGCGCATGCCGCGCTTCGCGGCTGGCCCGGCCCATGATGGCGCCTGCATCGCAGCTGAAGGCGATGAGCGCCCCGGTCTTGAGCCGTTGCAGGCGCGTGATCCCGCCAAGATCGAAGTCTTGAGTCTGTGCGGACATGTCCATCATCTGCCCGCCTACCATGCCATGGGCTCCAGACGCTCCGGCCAGCTTCACCACGAGGTCACAGCGCACATGCGGATCGGGATGGGTTTCGTGACTGGCCAGAATGCCAAAGGCGGCCGTGAGCAAGGCATCGCCAGCCAGGATCGCGGTTGCCTCGTCATAGGCCTTGTGTACTGTCGGTTTGCCGCGCCGGACTTCGTCATTGTCCATAGCAGGCAGGTCGTCATGGACCAGGCTGTAGGCATGAACGCATTCAATTGCCGCAGCCACCCGGCCCATTGCGCGCCTATCGACGCCAAACAAGCGGCCGCATTGCAAAGCCAAGAAGGCCCGCAATCGCTTGCCACCGCCCAACGCGGCATAGCGCATGGCCTCAATGACACGGCCTTCGGGCCCCGACGCCTCTGGCAGAACGCTCGCGATGGCTTCATCCATGAAGTTCGCTGTTTCGGCCAACGCCGGTTCAAGTGCCGTCAACGGATGCGCCATGGGTCCACTCACGTCACATCCAGCGGTTCAGCGCCGGCAGGCCCATTGGGACCAAGCAGAAGCTTTTGCACTCGCGCTTCCGCATTGCGCAGCTTGGCTTCACAATGGGCTTTTAGTGCTGTGCCGCGCTCGTAGATACGGATGGAGTCCTCAAGCTCAACCTGGCCCCGCTCCAGCCGGCCAACGATCTCCTCAAGTTCCTTCAAGGCGGCCTCAAAGCTGAGGGACTCGATGGTGTCGGCGCCGTCTTTCTTTGCCATGGTGGGGACACTCCTGCCCGAGCGGTGATTATGCCTTCATCAGCGCTCCCACGTGGGCGGCGGCAGACTCAGCCAGAGCACTCAGGTCATAGCCGCCCTCGAGCGTTGAGACAACTCGGCCCTCACAATGGCGCGCCGAGATCTTGCAAATCTCGGTGGTCACCCAGGCAAAGTCACTGGTCAGCACGTTCAGGTTCGCAAGCGGATCGCGCTGATGCGCGTCGAAGCCTGCAGATATCAGCACGAACCCTGGGCCAAAGGCGTCCAACGCAGGAAAGATCACGCGAGACCAGGCGTCTCGAAACGCCTGACTGCCCGCGCCATAAGGCAGTGGCACATTGTGAATATTGCCCGCCCCCCGCTCCTCGGCCCTTCCCGTCCCTGGGTAGAGCGGCATCTGGTGCGTTGAGGCAAAAAACAGGTTTGGATCACGCGCAAAGGCCTCTTGCGTTCCATTGCCGTGGTGAACGTCGAAGTCCAAAACTGCGACGCGGCCGATGCCATGGGCTTCACGGGCATGCAACGCGCCAATAGCCACATTGTTGAACAGACAAAAGCCCATTGCTGCCTCGGGCTCGGCGTGGTGACCAGGTGGGCGCACAGCGCAAAAGACGTTGCGCGCCTGACCACCCATGACGAGGTCAACGCCATGGACGACGGCGCCAGCCGCTCTCAGCGCCGCCTGCCCCGATCCCGGCGACAGGATCGTGTCACCATCAATCTGTGCAAAGCCGTAGTCCGGAACCGCACCTAAGGCGGCCTCTACAATGCTTTGCGGGTGCACACGCGTAACCTGCTCAACCGAAACCAACGGCGCGTCTATCTTTGTCAACTCATTGAATTCATGGGAAGAAAGCGCCTGTAGAACCGCCCGCAGCCGGTCTGCGGACTCCGGATGACCGGGCGGCGTTTCATGATATAAACATGCAGTATGGGTTATGAGTGCGGTCGGGGGCATGTGCGACACTGGCACAGTTGGGCGCCCCAAGGTCAAGCGTGGGGAGTTTAACGCGTGCGTTTTTTTGCGATGAAGCCTGACCCGAAGGACGCAGCCCGCCTGGCTGCAGAGGCTGACGGATTGGTGAGCGCCTATTTGCTCGATGGCAAAGGCGGCGGCCGGGAACTCACTTGGACTGAGGTGCGCGGTTGGTCTCCCGAACAGGGGACGTTATGGGTCCACCTCAACCGCACACGCAAATCTGCCTTCGATTATTTGAGTCAGGAGTCTGGCCTATCTGCGACAGCGGTTGAATCGCTCCTCGCCGAGGACACCAGGCCCCGCGTTGTGCGGGAAGGCCACGGGCTATTGATCAATCTGCGCGGGATCAATTTCAATCCGGGTGCCGATCCGGAAGACATGATCTCTTTGCGTTGTTGGGCGGAACCGAAGCGCTTGATCTCGACGCGCGCCCGGCGCTTGATGTCGATCAATGATCTGCGTGCTGAGATTGAGGCCGGCCGGGCGCCGGTCGACGAAATGGACTGCTTGTTCCGCTTGGGCCGCATTCTGCTCGACAAGGTTGGGGTGGTCATCGGCGAGCTTGAAGATGGGATCGACGCGCTCGAGGACGAAGTCATTTCGGGCGAGACCAAGAATGCGCGCGAACAATTGACACGGCTGCGCCGAAGGGCCGTTACCATGCGCCGGCATCTGGCACCGCAGCGCGATGCCTTCATGCGGCTTGAGATGGAAACTCACGCACTGCTCGATGAAAAAGATTCCGTGCAGTTCCGCGAGCTGGCCGATATGACGACGCGGTTTGTGGAAGATATCGACTCCATCCGCGAGCGCGCAGTTGTCATCCAGGACGAAATCATCAGCAGGCTGACGGAACGGCAGGGCCGGCATTCCTATACCCTTTCGGTCGTTGCCGCGATCATGCTGCCGCTAAGTTTCATCACCTCGTTGTTTGGTGTGTCCATGGTTAGCGTTCCTCTGACACAAGACGCGGACGGCTTTACCAATCTCTTGATCGGCCTTGGCGCCCTGACGCTTGTGCAGATCGTCGTGTTTCGCTTGATGCGCTGGCTTTAAGTGCGGGCTTTGAGGCTCTCAGGCGCAGGAACATAGGGTGCGTAGTCGGGTACAAAGAAGTCGGGCATCAGATCCTTTGTGTGATCAACCCGGTACTGGCTGAAATCCGTGACGCCATGGGCCGCCAACACGGTGTCGTCCAGACAGAACTGACCTGAGAACTCTTTGGCCGGTTTCGTCAGAATAATGTGCGCCGCATCGGCCATTATTTCAGGCGTCCGGCAGTGTTTCATGCCTTCCTCGCCTGCGAGCGCATTCTTGATCGCGGCCGTCGCAATCCCGGTGCGCGGCCACAAGGCATTGACAGCGATGCCATCGCCCCGCAGTTCCCCCGCCATCCCCAGCACGCAAAGGCTCATCCCATATTTGGCCATCGTATAGGCGACATGGGGCGCGAACCATTTCTCGCTCATGTCCAGCGGCGGAGACAGATTGAGAATATGCGGGTTGGCCGCGCGCTTCAAATGCGGGATGCAGGTTTTCGAGACCATAAAGGTGCCCCTCGTATTGACCTGATGCATCAGGTCAAAGCGCTTCATATCCGTCATGGTCGTAGGCGTGAGTTGGATGGCGCTTGCGTTGTTCACGCAAATATCGATGCCGCCGAATCGCGTAGCCGTTTGCTCGACCGCGGACGCCACGCTGGCCTCGTCTCGCACGTCGACAATCAGCGGCAAGGCCTTGCCGCCAGCTGCCTCGATCTCTTTGGCTGCGGAGTAGATTGTCCCTGGAAGCTTGGGGTGTGGTTCGGCCGTCTTGGCGGCAACCGCGATGTTCGCGCCATCGCGCGCCGCGCGCAAGGCAATGGCAAGACCAATCCCTCGGCTCGCACCTGTTATGAAAAGTGTCTTGCCATTTAGTGATCCCATATCCCGCGCTCCCCACATCGATGCCTTAACACTTTAACAACCATAGCGGCACACTCTGCCCTCTACTGACAACCTGGAGGCGCGCCGTGCAACACGATCACACTCATTCCGCTCAATGCCAATGCTTTTCCCGCCGCCGCCTATTGTCGCTGGGTGCGCTGAGCGTCGCAGGCCTTGCCTTGAGCCGTCCATCCTTTGCAGGCGGGCACGCTGATGCCTTGGTGCTGAATTGCATGGATTACCGCCTCGTTGATGAGGGCGTCCGGTACTTTACCCAACGCGGGCTGACGGACAAGTACGACCAAGTGATCCTGGCCGGTGCATCAATCGGTGCGCTTGGCAAACTTGGCGCGGAATGGGCCTCCACATTTTGGAAGCATGTCGACACGGCCAAGTCCTTGCACAGCATCAAGCGCGTAATCGTCATGGACCACCGCGACTGTGGCGCCTACAAGATTGTCTTTGGTGCCGAGACGATTGCCGACCGCGATCTGGAGACTGCGCTCCACCGAAGCCAGATGATCGTTCTGCAAAAGCAGCTCAAGGCCAAGCATGCCGATTTGGAGTTCGAGGCGCTGCTCATGAACCTCGACGGCTCAGTCGAACAATTGCTGGGTTCCGCAAAACCACAGACTGCGGTTCAAGCGCCAACGCAACCCCGTGTTTTGAACAACGCACCAAAGCACTCCGTGGCGCCCGCGTCTGGACCGGCCCCCGCACATGCGCCAGCGCATGCTCCGGCAGCTGCCCACTCTAGTGGCCACCACTAGCTGCGAGAGTGTCACCCAAAGCGGCTGAAATCAGCGGGGCGCTTTTCGAGAAACGCCGAGAAGGCCTCGCGCGCCTCGTCTGTTTTCAGCTGTGCGCGGAAGTGCGCCCCTTCCTCCAGCATGCGGTTGATGACCGGCTGCGCCTCACCGTGCAGTAGCATCTTGACAAGTTTGGTGGCGCCCGGCGGTTTGGCAGCCAAAATCGCAGCCTTCGCAATGGCATGGGTTACCAGGTCTGCCTGCGGAACAATCTCATTAACAAAGCCAAGCTTTAGCGCCTCCTCCGCACCCATGCGCTCGCCAAGGAGGAATAGCGCGGCCGCGCGGTGGCGCCCAACCATGGCTGGCAACAAAAGGCTCGATCCTGCTTCAGGGACCAAGGCCAAATTCAAAAATGGGAACGAGAAGACTGCCGCAGGGCTCGCATAGACCAGATCACAGTGCAGCAACATGGTCGCACCGACCCCAACGGCAACGCCGCCAACTGCCGCAATGATTGGCTTCTCTAGAAGCGGAAACGTGGCGATCATCCGGCTGACCGCGGCATCATCGGCGGTTCCTGCATTCTGCTTCATGAAATCGCCAATGTCGTTTCCTGCGCAATAGCTGTCGCCGGAGCCGCTGATCACGTGTACACGGACCGCGCGGTCGGCCTCGCCTGACGCCAACGCATCGGCCACGGCGGCATTCATCTCAGGGGTTAGCGCATTTTTCTTATGCGGGCGGTTCAGCGTGATTTTCTGAATGCCGTTGTGGCGCTCGACCAACACATCCTGTGTCATTCCAGGCTCCCGTTTGCCTCAAAGGGTCTGATAGAGATTGATCCCGTCAGCATCCTGTGTGCGCCGCATTTGACCGCGCCCGATCAGACAATTGAGATGCGCCAGGCTCTCGCCCGTCGCCATGCCATAATTGCCAGCGGTAATGCGCGCCCGGAACAAGGCCGGGAACACTTCCACGGCGCGCTTAGGCTCCCGGCATAGTTCGGCAAGCTTAGTCAGGCCTTCCTCATGGCCGTCAATCAATTGGGTCATCCGCGTCTTGACGCCATGAAAAGGCTCGCCATGCGCGGGGCAGACCAGCGTGTCATCAGGGATCGTGTCGCGCAAAAGCTCACAACTCTCCAGCCAATCTTGCAGCGGATTTGCGTCTGGCTCGGTGGGATGCACACTCACGTTTGATGAAATCCGCGGCAGGATCTGATCGCCGGAGATCAACAGGCGGTCTTGCGGGCACCACAGGCAGATGTGCTCCGGCGCGTGACCTCGGCCTTCGATCAGGTGCCAGTCCCGCCCGCCAATCTGCAAAATCTGGCCGCCCCTCATGCGATGATAGGACTGCGGCAGGTGATAGACCCCCATGCCAAAGCCGCCAAAGCGCTGCTTGTAGGTTTCAATCGCGGCCTCATGAAAGCCCGCCGCCCGGTAGAACTGTATGCCCTCCTCTGGCGCAGGCTTGCCAGTGTCGAGGACCAAGGTGCGGCACAAAAGATAATCTGTACGCGACATAAAAAGCGGCGCGTCAAAGGTCTTGCACAACCAGCCAGCGAGGCCCACGTGATCGGGATGGAGATGGGTGACAATGACCTTGCGTACCGGACGCCCGGCCATCGTGCCTTGGAAATGCTGCTCCCACAGCGCCATCGTGTCCTTGTTGCGGACGCCAGTGTCGACCACAGTCCAGCCGTCGCCGTCTTCTAGAAGCCAGAGATTGATGTGGTTCAACTGAAATGGCAGCGGCATGCGCAGCCAATAAACGCCTTCTGCCACCCTTACGGTCTGCCCAGGCTCAGGACGCGCGGGGAACGGATAGCTCAATCCATCGCGGACACGGGGGCCCTGCGCGGCCTCTGCCTTCGGTTCGTCTTGGGTCAAGGACACATCACTCATGCTTCGACCCTATTGCTGCGCAAGCGAAGATGTCAAACGCGATGGTTCATGCGCTCAACTCGTCAATACTTGCGTCAATGATCGTGGAAGCACCACGCGTGGCGGCATCGGCAAGGCCATGCGCCTGGGGGAGCAAATTCATCGCAAAGAACTGCGCCGACTGCACGCGCGCAGTGAGGAAGGTCTGCGGCCCCTGCCCCTCTTGCAGTTTCTTGGTGGCCGCGATGGCACCACGCCCAAGATAATGCGCACCCGTCAGCAATGCGAGTGCCTTCAAATAGGGCGTGGCTCCGGCGAGACCTTTGACAGCCTCCTTGCGCATGGTCTCCTGCATCCACAAGGTCGCAGTGACCAAGCGCCGATGCGCTGCGGAAAGCGCCGCCGCAATCTCCGGCATTGGACTCGACAGCAGATCCGCCGTCGCCGCACAGTCATCAAGTAAGGACTTGATCGCGGCCCCATTCTGCAGGCCCAATTTGCGGCCGATCAGGTCGATCGCCTGGATACCGTTCGTGCCTTCATAAATCGGCAAGATACGCGCATCGCGATAGAATTGCGCGGCGCCTGTTTGCTCGATAAAGCCCATGCCGCCGTGGACCTGTACACCCAGTGAAGCGACCTCGACCGCCATATCGGTGCACCAAGCCTTGGAGATGGGGGTGAGAACCTCTTCCCGCCCTTTGGCCCATTCGCGCGCATCCGCGCTCGCCCCATGGCGCGCCTCATCGAGTGCCAAGGCGTTGGCGAGGCAGATGGCCCGCCCTGCCTCCACTTGCGTCCGCATCGTCAGAAGCATCCGGCGAACGTCCGGATGCTGAATAATGGGGATCATGTCAGGCATCTCATGGCTGAGCCCATAAGGCTTGCCCTGTAAACGCTCCTTGGCATAGCTCAGCGCCTTCTGGAAGGCGCGCTCTGCTATCGCGACCCCTTGCACGCCTACGTTCAGGCGAGCTGAGTTCATCATCGTGAACATGGCCGCCATGCCCTTGTTCTCAGCGCCGATCAAATGGCCAATGGCGCCACCCTCATCGCCATAGGACATGGTGCAGGTGGGCGAGCCATGAATGCCCAATTTGTGTTCCACCCCCACGCAGCGCACATCGTTGTGCGCGCCAAGACTGCCATCTGGTTTAACGATCCGCCTGGGCACGAGAAATAGCGAGATCCCGCGTGTCCCAAAGGGGGCATCCGGCAGCCGCGCGAGAACCAGATGGACAATATTGTCCGCCGCATCATGTTCACCCCAGGTGATGTAGATCTTCTGCCCGGTGATCCGGTAGGTGCCGTCCTCAGCCCGCACGGCCTTGGTTTTCAAAGCGCCAACGTCAGACCCTGCCTGCGGCTCGGTCAGGTTCAT
>DMER01000107.1:9508-18073 GCA_003451645.1 Alphaproteobacteria bacterium
GCCTGCGGCTCGGTCAGGTTCATCGTCCCCGTCCACTCGCCGGAGATGAGCTTGTGCAGGTAGCGCTGTTTCTGTTCGGGAGTGCCATGGGCGGTTAGCGCCTCGATCGCGCCTTGTGTCAGGAGGGGACAAAGGCCAAAGGCCATATTCGCTGACTGCCACAATTCCTGAACCGCCACACCCAATGTGTGCGGCAGGCCTTGCCCGCCATATTCCGCCGGACCGGACACCGCGCTCCACCCACTCTTGTAGAACGCTTGATAGGCGTCTTTGAAACCAGGGCTCAGCACAACCTTGCCATCCCGCAAATGTGCCCCATGCGTATCGCCATCGCGGTTCAAGGGCGCCAGCACACCTTCCGCGAACTGGCCGGCTTCCTCCAGGACTGCATTCGCAAGCTCCGCTGTTACATCTGGAAAGGCTTGCGACCCATAGAGGCGGCCTGCACCGATCACGTCTTCGAGAGCAAAGCGGATTTGGGCGATGGGGGCTTGGAACGTCATTGGGGCGTCATTCCTGTGCTTATACGGTCAGGCTGCTTCACGATACCTTGCGCGCCTGGCTGGGCGTTTCAAGACCAGAGGCCATGGACTTTTTTGCGCAATCGGCTACGTCTTGCGAACGCTTATTTGCTCACAACCCATCACGTTTATTGGAGACGCATCATGTTGCACCGCACTGTCTTGTCTGTCGCCGCTGCAGCGGCACTCACCTCGAGCGCCATGGCCCAAGTCAATGCGGACCCGGCCGCTGCGCCTGCCGGGGTTTACGAGGTTGAGGCCACCCACACCTCGGTTTGCTTCACTATCGTACATATGGGTTTGTCGGATTATCCAGGCTGCATGACCAAGATCTCAGGGTCTTTGGGCTTTGATGGCAAATCGCCGGTCAACAGCAAACTCGATATTGCAATCGAACTCGCCTCCGTCTGGACCGCATCTGAAAAGCTCAACGAAAAGCTGCGCAAGGATTTCTTCAAGGCCGATGTGAACAAGACCGCCACCTTCCGGTCGTCCTCGGCCAAGGTGACAGGCAAGAACACGGGCACCATAACGGGCGACTTAACCATTGGCGGCGTGACCAAGCCCGTGACCTTAACCGCCCGGTTCAATGGCGGCACCACCCACCCCTTCCGTCAGAAATATGTCATCGGCTTTGATGCGACCGGCAGCTTCAAGCGCTCGGACTTCGGCCTTGATAAGGTGGATTGGTCGCCTTTCGTTTCGGACGAAGTTAAGCTAGTAATAGCGGCTGAGTTCCTGGCCAAGTAACGCGATTGGCCAGCGCGCTGGGGTGCGTTTAGGTCTGGGGCTGGCCATGTTCAACAATTACGCCAGATATGGCGCGGTGGCGATGATCCTACATTGGGCAATGGCCCTCATGATCATCGCCATCATTGGAATTGGGCTCTATATGGTGGAGCCCTCCAATTTCGACCCTAAAAATGTCGACGATCTCAGCCGTCAGTTCGACCTCTATCAGCTGCACAAATCATTGGGACTGACCGTGTTGGGTCTGAGTGTGGTGCGGCTTTTTTGGCGGCTCATTAATGTGATCCCCGAACTGCCCGCCCATATGAGCACCTTTGAGAAGCTGGCGGCGCACGCGACCCACATCTTGTTCTATGGCATCATGATCGGGCTGCCGCTCACCGGATGGATGATGGTGTCGGTCTCTCCGCTCGAAATCCCGACCTTGTATTTCAACTTCATCTTCCTAGAAGTGCCACATTTGCCCGCTATGAGCTTTCCTGTAATCGGTGAGTTCAAGACCGCAAAGGAGGCCGAAGCGGCGCTGAAGATGGCACATCAATGGCTTGCTTATGGCACGATTGCCTTGGTTATCTTGCATATTGGCGCTGCGATGTACCATCACTTGATCAAGGGCGATGATGTGCTCACTCGCATGCTGCCATTCACGGGGAGATCGTCTACCCGGTAGCTGTACTGCCCTCCATGGCAGGTTCAACAATTCCGTTTTGCTCTATCAAATCTTGTTGGGGAGACTTTGACGATGCGCTTTGTGACTCTTGTTGCTGCTTTGGCCCTGGCCGTCCCGGCATCTGCCACTGTCAAATGGACGCCAGATTATTCGGCGAGTTCCCTGGGCTTTAAGGGCAGCTTTGGCCAAAACACGGTCGATGGCACCTTCAGCAAATACACGGCTGAGGTTCTTTTCGATAAGGGCAATCTGGCAGGCTCCAAGATCAAGGTCGTTGTGGACACGGGCTCGGTTAAGTCCACCACCTCGCCGGACAATTACAACGAGGAGACCACAACCGCCTTGCCCGGTGCCGGCTGGCTCAATGTCGCAAAATTCCCGCAAGCCACGTTTGAAACGACCTCGATCACAGCCAAAGGCGGCGACAATTTCGAAGCCAAGGGCAATTTGACCGTCGTCGGCCAAACGCAAGAAGTCGTGCTGCCATTCACCGTCAAGATCGATGGCACGACTGCCACCGCCACGGGTAAGACCACCGTCAACCGGATGAAATTTGGCATCAAGGGCGACAAGCCGCTCTTCGCGCTGCCCAAGCCGGTGCCGCATGAGGTCGAAATCTCCTTCACCTTGAAGGCAAAAAAGTAATTCCGAAGGGCCGCGCGCCATCGGAGCCAGGGCCACTTCGGCGCTGGCCATAACGTTAGTGCGTGCCAATAGACTGGGTAGCCCTTGCATCACGGGCCGTGCGCCGCTTGACTGCGGGCATGCATCCAATTCGTTGCCATCCAGCCAACGCGCAGACCATTGCCGCCGCAGCGCATGCGCTAAAAGCGGGCCGGCTTGTCGCTTTCCCGACCGAGACCGTCTATGGCCTAGGCGCCGACGCACGCAATGACCTGGCCGTTGCACGTGTGTTTGAGGCCAAGGGGCGGCCGCAATTCAACCCTCTGATTGTCCACGTCGCCGACTTGGAAGCGGCCCAAACATTGGGCATGTTCAAGACCCAGGCTTTAAAGCTCGCCGAGCGATTTTGGCCAGGTCCCCTGACACTCGTCGTGCCGCGTAAAGGCGATTGCGGCATATCACGTCTGGCAAGTGCAGGCCTCGACACGCTTGCTCTGCGCGTGCCAGCAAATTCAGTCGCGCGAAACCTGCTTACGGCTTTTGGCGGGCCGATCGCGGCGCCGTCCGCCAACCGTTCAGGAGCACTTAGCCCGACACGGGCTGAACATGTTCAAGGGCTTGGCGCTCATCTTGCGATGATATTGGACGGTGGCGCATGTGCGATTGGGCTTGAATCCACGATTGTAGCCCTCTCTGACGCGGAGCCTGTGCTCTTGCGGCCAGGAGGGCTCGCGCGTGAGGAGATCGAGGCGGTCGTGGGCACCCTGTTATCACTGCAGCCTTCGGACAGGCCATCCGCCCCCGGACAATTATCGAGCCACTATGCGCCGCGTGCAGGTCTGCGCCTCAATGCAGACATACCGGACACTGGCGAAGCGTTCTTGGCGTTCGGACCGCAGCCTTTACCTCTTCCTCCCAACTCCTTGAACCTCAGCCTCACCGGTGATCTTGTAGAAGCCGCTGCAAATCTGTTTGCACATCTGCATCAACTCGATCAGCTTGGTGTACGGACGATTGCAGTCGCACATATCCCGATGTCCGGATTAGGCGAAGCGATCAATGACCGCCTTTTGCGGGCAGCGGCCCCGCGCGAGATCTAGGCTATGGCTCTAAGCCCCGAACTGCTGGACCGATTCAAACAATGCGCGGGGCATGGCGGCTGGACCCTGGACCCAGATCGCATTGCGCCGCATTTGCGCGAATGGCGGGACCGCTATCATGGCGCGACGCCCATAATGTTGATGCCGGACAACCGGGACGCGGTGGCATCCATTATCAGGCTCGCAGCCGAAACGCGCACGCCGATTGTTCCACAAGGCGGGAATACCGGCCTCGTCGGTGGACAAATCCCCCATCCCAATGGAGAGGAATTGCTCATTTGGATGGGCCGGATGAACAAAGTCCGCTCCATCGATACCAATAACAATACGCTGACCGTTGAAGCGGGCGCGATCCTAACGCAAGTCCAAGAGGCCGCCGCGGCGCAGGACCGCTTCTTCCCGCTGTCTTTGGCCTCTGAAGGCTCCGCACAGATTGGCGGACTCATCTCCACCAATGCAGGCGGCACCGCTGTGCTTGCCTATGGAACCATGCGCGACCTCGTTTTGGGGCTTGAGGCCGTCTTGCCCGATGGGTCGATCATTAACGCGCTCAGCGGACTGCGCAAAGACAACACCGGTTACGATATCGTCCGCCTTCTGACGGGTGCAGAAGGCACGCTCGGCATCATCACGGCAGCGACCCTGAAACTATTTCCGCAGCCTCGCGCAACGTTTGTGGCCATCGCTGGCGTGGCGTCGCCGGCATCGGCAATTTCACTGCTCACTCTAATGAAGGCGGACGCTGGCGCCATGCTGACTGGTTTTGAGCTCATGCCTCGGCTGGGTCTGGAATTTGTCCTCCGGCACATCGCCAGTGCGCGCGATCCATTGAGCCATATTCATCCATGGTACGTCCTAATTGAGCTCTCCCTGTCAGGCGGCGCGAGCGATCGTCTTCTTGAGATTGCGCTTGCGCGCGCGATCGAAGAGGGGCTGGCTGGCGATGCTGTGATCGCTCAGTCGGCGCAACAGGCACGCGACTTTTGGCGGCTGCGCGAGGCCCTATCCGAAGCACAGAAATTTGAGGGCGGCAGCATCAAGCATGATGTCTCTGTCCCGATCTCTGCGATGCCGCGATTTGTCGATGAGGCGACCCAAGCGGTCCTTCAAGCAGTGCCTGGCGCACGTCCCATTCCCTTTGGCCATGTTGGCGATGGCAATGTGCATTTTAATGTCTCCCAGCCAGTCAACACTGATCGCGGTTCGTTCGTGGCACGGTGGGACGAGATCAACGACATTGTGCATGGGATCGCGTCCGAACTGGGCGGCAGCATCTCTGCCGAACATGGGATTGGGCAAATGAAGGCGACCGAAATCATCGGGTACAAAGACCCGGGCACTCTCGCCGCCATGCGAGCAATCAAGCGGGCGCTTGATCCCCAAGGGATCATGAACCCAGGGAAAATTTTCCCGCGAGACTGACCCTCATACGCTCAAGCGACTTGTTGGGCGGCCTGCGGTGCAGGCCTCGGCTCTGGCCGCTTAACCTGGAGGGCCGCCTCACCATTGGCAACCCGTGACGGCATGACGCTGACGAAAGCGACAACCAATGTTGCGAGGTAGGGCACCGACTGGATCGCCAGCATTGCAACCCACACGCTTGCTGCAGTGTCATCTGCTCCGCTCACAGACCAAACGCCAACAATGGCAAGCAATAGCGCGAACAATAGAACCACTTCCTCGCGCGCCATGGCCACCACCTGAGTGAGGCGAGCAGCGCCCGCCATTTTCGGCGTACGGAAAAACGGCTTCCCGCTGGTCAGGATGCCCGACAGGACAGCCCGCGCCACTGTGTGGGAAAGAGACAGACCTGCGAGTGCAGCAACACCGGCGCCCCAAATGCCACTCCCAACGCGCACCGGGTACAGGGTCAGAGTCTTCACGACTTTGAATGCGAACAGCGAAATCGCAACCGCGCCGAGCGCCATGAGGGGCGCGTCGAAACGGACTGGATCGATCACCATCAATGCCGACCAGATTAGCGACGCTCCCACAAAAATCAGGCTCAACCCATCCGACAACCAAGGGAGCCAACCCGCTATGAAGTGGTACTTCTGAGCGAGGGTGAGGCGTCGATCGGAGGGCGAAAAGGCGCTTAAATGCCGCTTGGCGATCTGCATCGCACCATAAACCCAACGGAAGCGTTGCGCCTTGAAGTCCGTAAACGTGTCAGGCATCAAGCCGCGCCCCAAGCTCTCGTCCATGTAGACAGCTCTCCAACCGTCTTGGAAGACGCGCAAACCCAATTCGGTGTCTTCCGTAATGCACCACTCGGCCCAGCCGGCCTTATCCATCACGGCCCGGCGCACAATGGTCATCGTTCCGTGCTGAATGATCGCGTTATCCTCATTGCGCTCGACCATCCCAATACGGAAGAAGCCGGCATACTCTTGATATGCCATTGCCTTGAATGCGCTTTCCGTCGCATCGCGATAATCCTGTGGCCCTTGGACGATCGCCACTTGGGGGTCTGCAAAATTTGGCATGGCGCGCGTGAGCCACTGCGGATCGACCTGATAATCGCTATCGATCACGGCAACCGCTTCGGCACGTGCATCGG
The DNA here is from genome assembly GCA_003451645.1 of Alphaproteobacteria bacterium. GTDB lineage: Bacteria > Pseudomonadota > Alphaproteobacteria > Micropepsales > Micropepsaceae > DMER01. Next base: position 15,734 of record DMER01000107.1, read on the forward strand.
TCAATTTGAGAGCAATGTTGAGCGCGCCAGCTTTGAACCCTTTGACATTATCAAAATGAAAGAAGCGGAACCGCTCTCCCAACGCTTTGCAATGCTCTTCAACCGGCCGCCAAACGGCGGGGTCTTTGGTATTGTTGTCGAGAACAATGACCTCAAAGTTGGGGTAGTCCAAACGCGACAAGGCGTTCAGCGTCTCGATCATCATGTCTGATGGTTCGTTATAGGCCGGCACATGGATCGAAACGAATGGTGCGAAGTCGCCAGGTGCTGCCGGAACATGGCGCCGATGGGTCCGCCACATAGCGTGAGCCCATTCTATGGCCTCGCTCAAAATGACGCCAGCTGCGAGCAACGCAAGAGGCAAGACGACAATGAAGAGCGCCCAAGTCTGCATATCCGCGTAGGTAAGTGCGGCGGAGTAGTAAATCGCGGTCACTCCGGTGACGATACCGGCAACCGTCAGTGCCAGGAAGAATTGCCCGCGCAACGTGACTTGCGTGCGGGTCAACAAGGCGCCCCCTGCAACCAGGGTGAGTGCTATGGTCACCAGCGCCAAGAGCGGCCAGTCGGGCAAGGCCGACACGGGTCCCGCAAAAGCGAATTTTGGATTGCCGAACGCATCGAACATACCCCAATAGGCGCCGACTGTGCCTTCGAGAGCGATTTTCCAGGGCTGATCAAAGGCCTCGATGAGGTAATAATCCCAATTGCGGTTGGACGCCTGATTGACAAAATCGCGAATGAAGGCGGCTTGATTGGGCAACGATGCCACCGCACTGCGGAAATTGCGACCCTGAGACGGCCAGCCCACCTCCGCCATCACGATGGGCTTGTTCCAGAATACAATCGACAACTCATAATAGGCTTGGCGGATATTGGCCATCGCGACGCCGACCGAGGGGCCTTCCCAAAACGGCAGGAAGTGCGCGCCAATGAAATCAGAATGTTCTGCCAGAATTGGATGGCTGCGCCACACATGCCACGGTTCGGCGGTCGAGACATCGATGCGTCTCGGCAGTGCGCGCTTGACCCGCCGCATATAGCCCGCAACCTCTTCTGCCGTCAGATCGCCGCGCAGCACTGCTTCGTTCCCGACAAAAATGCGTTCAACCCCACGATGATTCTCTCGCAGGATCTGCAGCGCCAGATCGATTTCCCGTTCATTGGCCGCATGGTCGCCGCTGAGCCAGAGCCCCAAACTGACGGTCAAGCCGTGCGTGCGCGCAACATCAGGGACGACGTCCAAGCCGCGCGACACGGAGTAGGTCCGGATGTGATCGGTTGCCTTGGCCAGAGTTGCAAAATCGGCCTCAATGCGCGCGCGCGACACATTCCGGGCCTCGGTTTCACTGAACAACCCCGACGGATTATAGGACATCGCGGCCGTCTTGCCCGTCCACTCAGGAGCTGCGACTGGGCGATCGAGTGCGGCCCAAAACAAGCCCAAGCCAAGCGCAACGCAGACCAAAGCAACACACATGCGCTTGCGATCGTTCATGGCCGATGCCGTCCCCTTGGCGCTATCGCTTTTTGCGACAGCGATTGAAGCTGAAATTGTCAAGTGCGGCATGCCCCTGCTGCCTCTGTGTGCATTGCAGCATATGCCGCTTCGTGGCCAAATGATGGCAGTGACTGGCCTAAACGGCTGAAAGCAAAGAAAAACCGGGCACTTGGGTGCCCGGTTCTAAACGTCAGGTTACGGGTCTTGTTGCGCTTGCGCTCACAAGAAGTCGAATAATTCGATCTCAAAGACAAGGACTTGATCGGGACCGATTTTGTCGCCCGAGCCTTTGGACCCATAGCCCAGTTCAGGCGGAAGCACGATCTCGACCTTATCGCCGCGCTCCATCATTGGGATGACTTCTTGCCAGCCCTTGATCAATTGTTTAAGGTTGAAAATCGCGGGTTGGGCTGCGGGGTCAGTTTGGTCAAAGACAGTCCCGTCGATGAGCGAGCCCTTGTAGCGGACGACGACCGTTGCATTGGGGCTTGGCGTGCCGCCGCCCTTGCCCCCTTTCTTAAGTACGCGCCATTGCACGCCCGATGGTTGGACCTTTACCCCCGCTTTCGCCTTGTTGTCCGTAAGATAGGCTTGCATGCGCGACCAGTTCGCTTCGTCGCGTGCCTGCGCTGTGATCGCGCCCGCGCTCAAAATCACGACCATCGCAATCGCGAAGGCTGCCCAAATCCCTGTTTTCATCCCAATATCTCCCATGCCGTGAAACTCGATGCTCGCGGGGATCGTGCTAGCTTGGAAAATTGCCCCGCCCAGCCAAACCCATGAACCAGCTTTCGGGCGATTTCAAGTCCTGTGGCGCGGTTGGGCCCATCAGAACAAAG
>DMER01000107.1:18295-22697 GCA_003451645.1 Alphaproteobacteria bacterium
GCATCAGAACAAAGAGCCCTGGCCCCCGTCGGGCTTGATCTTCTTCTTGGATGTTTGCCTCCGGGGCGATGGCGTCCCGGACGATGCAGTATCCTCAGGTTCTATCAAATCAGGACCGTCATTGGTGACGGAATTAACCCGTTGAGAGACCGTGAAATACTCCAGCCAATCGTCTGGGCACGGGCGGACCACTCCTTGCGCATCGCCCGGCGGCAAGTCGAGCCACGCTTTCCAGTCCTGTGCGCCGAGGATCAACGGCATCCGGTCATGCAGCTGGCCGATGTGCGCATTCGCAGGCGTCGTAATGATGGCCATGCTGTCCAGATTGGATCCGTCCGGACGGCGCCATCGCTCCCAAATGCCTCCAAAGACCAAAGGCTCCTTTGACCGTAACCGAATATACATTGGGATTTTCTGGCCAGCCTCTTCGCGCCATTCATAAAAGCCATTCGCTGGCACCAAGCAACGGCGCGCCGAAAATGCATCGCGAAAGGACGGCTTGTCCCGCAAACTCTCACCGCGTGCATTGATGAGCGGAGCGCTTGCGATGTCTTTGGCCCAATGGGGTACAAGCCCCCACCTCATTATCGCCAATGTTCCTCCAGCGCACAAAACAGGCACGCTTTGGGTTGGTGCAACATTGTAGCGCGCCGCCCAATTGGGGATGCCCTGAGCCCAGACTGGGTTCAGAAACTGGAAGAGCTGCCGGATGGCCTCCGGCGGCAAAATCAGCGCATAGCGGCCGCACATGCATTCACGCTCTAGCGCTTATCAAAGCATCCGCACAAGCACCGAGAATGTTTATATCTGCCTTAACCCCACAGGATCCTCAGCCACAAAGGCTTTTTGGGTTTGATGCGAGCCGAGACATCAGCCGCTGTAATCCGGGCGGCCATGGGCATGTCCCGGTCGGCACGTGGCTCAGGGATGTCATGGGTTGTCTCAAGGCGCCGGGCTGATACCGCCGGCGCCTCGACACTGCGCCCTTGTGGAACTTCGCTCGGGCCGATCATTAACGCGCTGCTCGCCCGCGCGTCCATGCTTACACGCTCGCCCTTGGTGCCCGAACGCCTGGAAGCACCGTCCCGTTCGACGGTACGCACCCCCCTGTGGCGGCCGGTGTCTTCGCCGGCGAGCGCGCGCGGTTCAGGGATGGGGCCCGCAAACGTGAGCGATGGGTCATAGCCAGCTTTGCTGGCCTGGCCAACCGGTGCGGCGGACGGTTGCGCCGCCAAAGCCTCTGCAGGAGTGATCGCCGATGGCTGCGGGGAGGCATTGGCTGGCGTCCATTGCGAGTGCGGTCCTTCGATGACGGAGGCCTGCGCGAGTGATGCCTGGCCGCGGCCAAAGAACGGCGACAATGCCCCGGAGGGCCGGCCATCGATGTCCGCAATCACAGCCGCCACCATGGCGGCAACGCCGTGTTGTTCGCGAGCAATCCGCTCGTTCAAATCAGCATCGCTCAAGGCCGTGAACATGGTGGCCTCGAAGGTGTCGTGCGTTGTTTCCGGGATAAAGCAGTCCAAAGCCGGGGCCGCATGCCCACCGCCAACAGCGCGCAACCGGTCCTCTGACCGCTGCAACTCTGTCCACAACTCGCCAATCTTGTCGGATTTGCTGCTCATCTGTTTACTCGCCACTTTAAGAAGTCTCACGCCACTAGACCGCACGCGTGCTGGACCAAGTGAAGCCATTGCGCGTTATGACCGCTGCCGACACCTCGCCCCCCACTGTCTGATCTTCGCCCGCCACACGCATTCGAAAAGCGCACAATTCGACGAGGCTTCGCGCAATGCCGCCCAACTCTTCCTCGCCAGACAGGCCGACGACCCGCATGATGGGATTGATATAGTACTGCTGAATGGTTTCTTGAAGGCGTTGGAAAAACAGGCCTGAGGCCTGCACCACATGCTTTTCCCGAAGCGAGCGGCGCAGTTCCCCCTTGCGTCCGTCGGCAAGATCGGATGCTTCCGCCACAACCTGGTCACCGGTGAAGACCATCGCCGAGGCGGCCAGTTGCACCACATAATCCTTCAGGTCAGGATCAATGCCCTGGATGAAGGCTTGCGCCATATGTGCTTGCGCATAGGGGACCAACAGCGGCGACCCTAATGGTTCGATACGGGCCTGCTGCCACAATTTGCGCTTGGCAAATCCGCCGACGACCCCGGAGATTTGGTAGGCCGCCATGGCGGGGAATTGCTCCTTGGCACCGAAGCCCGCGAACACGGCACCGGTCACCATGCCAATACCGCCTTCCAGAAAGGCGTCTTTCACCACGCAAAGGGCCGCTATTTCGCGCAGCTTTGCGCGCGCGGGTTCACCGAGTTTGTACTCTTGAAAAAAGCGCTTCTCGGTATCCTCGATAAGATCGGCGTATTGCTTCAGAATTTTCGAGCCGAACCCGCCCGGAAAACAGGCCAAGTCTTTCATTTTGGTCAAATAGCCATGCACTCGGTCGATCGAGTCCGTCAGTTGCTCGGCACTGGGGTCCTCATCCGGTCCGGCCGCGGATAGATGCACAGCTAAATAGGCCGCCATCAGCATCATGCGATAGCTTTCACGCTGCACCGCATCGGGGAAATAATCCTCAACGCCGTCGAGACTATTGCCAAAATCTGCAGCCGCCGCTTCGACACTCGCCCAATCGGGCTTGGCGCGCAGGCCGTGGAATCGTTCGACCATATGCCCCCAAGGCCGGCCAGACAGCTCAGCATTCCCGAACACCATGACCCCTACCGGCCGGTCCTGCACCAAGGGGAACAGCTTCTGGCCTACATTGCGCACCACTGGCCGTCCTTGCACGTAAGTCGTCACAGCCGAATCGGCGGCCATAGCCACTGCCCGTTTGTTCATGATCAGGATTTCAGCGGTCATCCAGTTAAGGCCCCTCAACTATGTTCGCGCACGTCGTAATCTCAGTTCAGAGCAACGCCCTAAATTGCAGGCGAGCCGAAACAGGCATTCACTTGCAAAAGTTGCACCGGGCCTGCCGTGAAAATTATCCGCCATCACGGTGTTCCCGAAGGACACTACTGTGACCGAGGGAGGGGGCGCTGCCAACTGCGGCTCAAGCGCAATTGAACGAGGGGTACGGGGATGTGCCTAAAATGACACGCCCGTCCGGCGAGCCATGTGCAAGATTATGGGTAACACCGACTGACCATCAGGCTTGACGGGGCCAGTACTTGCATGGCCGGCTTGCATGCCATTAACCACACACAATCAAACCGCAAGAAGGGCTGCCTAGGAATGTACAAACCCTTTGATCTCACCGGCAAAGTCGCTCTGATTACCGGTGGCAATGGCGGCATTGGCTTAGGCATGGCGCATGGTTTGGCGCAAGCGGGTGCGGGCATCGCGATTTGGGGCACTAATCCAGAAAAGAACGCGCAAAGTTTGGCACAGCTCAAGGCCCATGGCCGGCCAGTTAGCGCGCGCGTGGTAAATGTTGCGGACGAGGCCGCTGTGGTCCGAGCCATGGAGGAAACGGTCGCCGAGATGGGCCGCGTCGATTGCTGTATTGCTAATGCCGGTATTGGGTCGGCGGCGGCCTCCTTCCTCGACATCACGGCGGAAAAGTACCGCAAGGTTTTGGCGGTGAACGAGGATGGCGTGTTTTTTACTTTGCGCGAAGCAGCCCGGCACATGGTCGAGCGCGGCAAACGAGGCGATACGGCCGGCGGAAGTCTGGTGGGCGTTGCATCCTTGGCCGCCATCGAAGGGGCTGCGCGCAACCAGCACTATGCGGCAACTAAGGGGGCGGTCATCTCGATGATCAAGGGCATCGCTGTTGAATTCGCGCGCTATGGCGTGCGCGCGAATGCGATACTGCCGGGCTGGATCGCGACGGACATGACAGCGGGTGCGCAGGCCTCGCCTGCATTCACGGACAAGGTTATCCCACGGATCCCTGCCCGCCGCTGGGGCGAGCCGGATGACTTTTCTGGCATCGCCGTGTACTTGGCGTCGGACGCCTCGCGATACCATTCGGGCGATACTTTTGTGATTGATGGCGGTTATGCGATCTTCTGAGTTCGAGGGGACCTTCCAGTGAAACGAGGGAATTGGCGGCTGGCCCTCGCGGCCCTGCTCTTGTCTTGCGCAGTCACGGCCATCCCAAAATCCCGAGCGCAGGCCCACAAACCGGTTGTCGCCGACTGGCCCGGCGCCACAATGGAGCCGATCGTCGAAGAGGACGAACGTCAGGCTTTCCGGCCGGAAGGTGCACCGGGTACCGCAGCCGCAGTCTTTGCAAAAGCGCTCACGCCCGCGCCACTCGTCGCGAATACTCGGGTTATTGGTGCCTATAATCGCGGCTGTTTGGCAGGCGCGGTTGCGATGCCCAGCCAAAGCCCCGATTGGCAGTTGATGCGCCCATCGCGTAACCGCGCCTGGGGAC
>DMER01000107.1:22905-38792 GCA_003451645.1 Alphaproteobacteria bacterium
GTGGGGACATCCTGTATTGATCAAGACAGCAACAGACATCGCCTTGAGCGCCCGCAAAGCAGGCTGGCCCGGGCTCTTGTTTGGGGACTTCTCGCAAGTGCGCGGGGGACCCATGCCCTATGGCCACGCCTCGCACCAGATCGGACTTGATGCGGATATATGGCTGACCCCGATGCCTAGGGACAAGCTGAGCACAGATGGCCTTGAACACTTCGCTCCCCCCTCGATGGTCAATATGAACACCCAAGGGACCGAACCTGCCTTGTTCGGTGCCCTCCAAATCTCCCTCATCAAAATTGCGGCCGAACACCCCAATGTCGCCCGCGTCTTCGTCAATGCCCGGATCAAGAACAGTTTGTGCCAGAGCTTTGCGCCGTCCGATCGCGCTTGGCTCAACACAGTTCGTCCCGCCCCAGGGCATGACGCCCACTTGCACATCCGTCTGCACTGCCCCGATGACGAGCCCTTGTGTCAGGCCCAAAAGCCGCCGGAGCAAGGCGATGGCTGTGATGAATTGGCGGGCTGGCTCAAGCCACCTCCCAAAGTCACTGCACCGCCCAAGCCCGCCCCGCGCAGCAGGCAGCTCAAACTGAGCGCCTTGCCCGCGCAGTGCAGATTAGTGCTTGCAGCCCCGTGAGCGCCGCTCAGCCCTGCTTCATCCAAAAGGCGTTGAGCTTGTTGCCATCGGGGTCGCGAAAATACCCGGCGTAAAAATCATCTCCGCGCGGGCCTGCTTTGCCCTCATCCCGTGCGCCGAGCGCCATAGCTTTGGCGTAAACCCGGTCAACCTGTTCAGGCGAGGCGCATTGAAACGCCACCATGACCCCATTTCCAACCGTCGCCGCGTTGCCATCATAAGGCTTCGTCAAACCCACGCCCGCACCGCCGTCTGGTTTCCCCCACGCAATAAACGTGCCGGACTCCATCATGCGCCCGCACCCCAACTCCTTGCAGATTTCATCATAAAACGCCGCCGCGCGCTTTAGATCATTGGTTCCAAGTGTCACGTATCCGATCATGATCTTGTTCTCCTGGTTGCCGCAGAAAGCTTGAGAACAATGCATGAACACGAATGCGCCCGCAAGCGAAATTTCACGGCCGGACCACCCTTAGCGACGACCGCAAGGATGCCTCAGCAGCCTCAGCCTGGTCAATACTTATCATCCCTGTACGGATTATCTTGGACCCATCCGCACGCTGATTGTCTTTGAGCTGATAATTTGTACGCGTATTATCCTGATACGGAATACTTTCCTCTCAAATCTCATGGATCGTGAGGTTAACAAACACTTAACAGTCTAGCAAGTGCCCTCGCCATGCTTTAGTTGAACACCCCTCACGCTATGGAGCGGAAAGGAAGGGATATCAATGACAGCGGCTGGCCTAGATTTTGGAACATCGAACTCGGCGATTGGCATAGCGCATCAGGGGGCGGCCAAGCTGGCGCCGGTTGAGGGCAGCGCTCAGCTTCTTCCCTCAGCAGTCTTCTTTGATTTTGCTGATCTGAAGTCTGCGCTTTATGGCAGGGCCGCGATTGAGGCCTACACCAGTAACCAGGAAGGCCGCTTGATGCGCGGATTGAAGACAATCCTGGGCACATCTTTGATGGAGGACCGCACTCAAATAGGCGCGCGGAAATTGGCCCTGAGCGATGTGGTGGGCATGTTCATCCGCCACCTGAAGGTGAAAGTAGAAAACGCCGCAGGCGCACCTATCGATGCGGTGGTGCATGGACGTCCAGTCCACTTTGCGGATGGCGATGCTGAGGCCGACCGCAAAGCGGAAGCAACATTGGCCTCGCTCGCCCGCGCTGCGGGGTTTGCTCATGTCAGCTTCACCTATGAGCCTCTCGCTGCGGCCTACCAATATGAACAAATGACCGATCGGGAGGAACTGGTGCTGGTTGCCGATATTGGTGGTGGCACCTCGGACTTCTCAATTGTGCGAATTGGTCCGGACCGGCGGCGGCGCCCCGATAGAGCAGACGATATCCTGGCCCACTCCGGCGTGCGGGTTGGCGGCACCGACTTCGACCGGAATTTATCTATGGAGACCGTCATGCCGTTGATGGGCCTTGGATCATTGTTGAAAACAAAGCAGCTTCCCGCGCCTATTGGTCCTTATGCGGACCTTTCGTTCTGGCCGACCATCAATTTGGTCTATACGCCGCGCTCACTGCGCCTGATCAGGGAGACACTGGCAGACGCAGCGGAGCCCCAGAGGTTATCGCGGCTGCTCCATGCCGCTGAGCGGCAATTGGGCCATCGGATTGTCTTTGCGGTTGAGGCCGCCAAAATCGCATTGACTGCTAAACCTGCGACCCGGATTGATTTGGCTTTTCTGGAGCAGACGCTTGAAGCTGAGGCAACACGGCCCACCTTTGAGGAGGTCGTGCGTTTTGAAATGAACCGGTTGCGCGTCGCGATCTGGTCGTGCCTGGCCCAATCGGGGCTGGAGACGGAAGATGTCAGCGCGGTCTTTCTGACCGGTGGATCGTCGCTGACGCCGATTGTCGCGCAGACCATCTGCGCTGAGGTACCACAGGCGCAAGTGCGGCGCGGTGATGACTTTCTCTCCGTTGCCATGGGTCTGACGCTGGAGGCACAGCGGCGCTATGGATGAGGCGCATCACTCCCAAAACTTCAACCCAATCCATCCATATTGATAGAGATAAAGGCCAGCCAGAAGAGCCAGACCTGCATTCACCCACGCCATGACACGGGTCAGCCACCCAATCTCGCTGCCGCTTGCCTGCGCCGTCATCGCAGCCAACACACCGAAGATTGGTACCGCAATAGTTAGACTATAGACGGCCCATCCCAACGCAGAAGGCTTCGCCACCAGCATGAGGTCGTTCGATGCCAAGACAGCGAGAGTAACACCAGCCAAGGCAACGATGCTCAACAATGCCAGCGTGGGCACCAGCCTGACGAGAAATCCGCCATCCCGCCGCCATGCTCCACCAATGAGCCGCATCAGGACCACAAGCGTCAAAATACAAGACAGCGCAAAGAGGACGCCGTAAACAGCCTTGGTAGCGGCCTGCCAAAGCGGGACTTTGACGCTTGCCCCTGTGCCGTTGAGCATAAGGGTCTCGCCCTCAGGGCCTCCTGTGAAGACGATGTTGGCGGCGGCCGCATCCTCCTTGCGGAACTGGCCCTGGCCCAGAAACACCCGCTTGGTCCCATTCAGGATCAGCGCACCCTCTGTTGCCTCCGCGGGTTGCCAGGCGGCTAAGCTGCCGATGAGGGCCAAGACCTGTTGGCGTGGCGCGATATCTTGATAGAGCCCCGCCCATCTTTCGAGATCTGCCGAAGGTAAAGCAACGCCGGAAGGCTTGGCCTCGGGCCAATCACGCTCCAGGTAATCGCGGATCAGGCCGGCAAGCTCAAAGGCCTCCTCATTGGCTTGATTGACCATGAGCACAAAGCCAGCGCCCTTGCCCGGCGCATATTCAAGCTTTGAGGCAAAGCCATCGATCCCGCCGTCATGGCCGTGGAACACCGCCTTCTTGCCGATCGTAGAGAAATTCCCAAGACCATAGACCCCTTTCAGCCCAGCCCGCGCTGCGGCGCCCGATTGGCCGTTCTCAATCCGGCTGGCTGTTGCAGGTGTGAAGTAGCTGCGGCCATCAAGGCTGCCACGACCCAGCATGAGCTGCGCAAGTCGCGCAAGGTCGCCCGCCGTGACGTTGAGAGAGCCGGAGGGCCGGGCCAGGATTTCAATGAAAGGTTCTTCGGTAACGCCGTCAGCCTTGTAGCTCTTGGCCATCCAGCCTGCGATGGCGGGGTCTTTGACCCAATAGGCGCTGCTCATGCCCAGTGGGCCGGTCAGCCGCTCCGCAATGAAGTCTTGAAACTTTTGCCCCGAAACCTTTTCGATGATGAGGCCCGCAATAACCGGTCCGGAATTGCAATAGGCCGTCCACGTGCCTGGTCTCCAGCGGCTTTTGTAGGGGCCGTATTTGACCACCGCCTCTGACAAGGGTGTGTCTTTGCCCTCGAGCAAATAATGATGGAAGCCAATGTCATCAAAGCCCGCTGTGTGTTCCAACAGATGCACGAGGCGGACCGGGTCGCTGGACTCCCAAGGGTTGTCGAATTTGAGCTCGGGCACAAGGTCGGCAAGTTTGGCGTTGAGGTCGAGCCGACCCTCCTCCACCAACATCATAATGCCAATGCCCGTAAAGCTCTTGGAAATGGAGCCGGCCCTGAAAACCGTCTCGGGCGTCACAGGCGTTCGCGCTTTGACATCCGCCAGGCCATAGCCACGGGTCAGGACAATCTGATTGTTCTCAATGATGGCGACGCTGGCGCCGGGGATCTTGAGGCGCGCGAACTCCTGCGCCAGCGCCTTCTCAAGGGCTTCGAGCGTTTGGGGGATTTCTTTCGCTTTGTCAGGCGGCGATTGCGCCCATGCCGTCCCAGACTGGAGCAACGCCCAAGCCACTACCAGCACACTCAGCAACCGGTTCATCGCCTCATCCCCCATCATACGGCCTTGTCCCACAGGACCTCAGTCGCACACTAGCTCACCCCATTGGCTGCGCTTATCCCGTTTGATACAGGCCTCTGACGGCCCCACCCATTTGCCATCCGCGCTCCAGCTTTTGGCCCCGCGCTTTTGCGAGGCCATGAATTCATCCTCACACTTGATCGCGCGCGGCGCGTAACCGCCATCCTCCAGCTTCGAATAGCCCTGGATGTTGCAGACAATTACCGCCCACCAGCGTTCAGAGGGGATGCTCTTGATCCGGTCCTTCAGGTATTTCGGCGCCCTGCCCCACCAATCGGGCAACATCTCCACAAATTGCTCATTGGAAATGCGCTGCTTGGAGATGGCCAGAAACTGCTCATCCGTATAGGGAGGACCAGGATCGCTCACCGGTTCCGCGAGCACCGGCAGGCCCAACCCCGCCGCCAGCAACGCGATGCAAACCCAAGCTCTGCCCATCACGCTCCCCCAAAACGTTCGGGTGTATAGTATCAGCGGCACTCTCATAAGCCAAGGTGAATACCCCACGGCCTCTTGCGCTGCTACCCGATGCGGTTGCAGTCTTTGACGACGTTAATCACACTGGCCATAAGGATGATCGCCCCATGAACTTGCGCACGCCCCTTTGCGACCTCCTCAATATCGAGGTACCGATTATGCTCGCGGGTATGGGTGGGGTGTCCTATGCCGGCGTTTGTGCCGCTGTCTCAGAGGCTGGCGGCTTTGGCACGCTGGGGATGGCGGGCCGCAGCCCTGACGAAATCCGCGCGGAGATGCGCAAAGTCCGCAGCCTAACCCGCAAACCATTTGGGGTGGATCTGCTATCGGCAGTCCCGGAATCGCTGGAGCGCACCGCTGACATCATCATCGAGGAAGGCGCATCCGCCTTCATTTCAGGCCTCGGCGTGCCGCCTCCGCATCTGGTGAAAAAGTTCCACGACGCGGGCCTCAAGGTCATGAATGTCTGTGGCACGGTGCGCCACGCTTTGTTGGGCCAGGCTGGCGGTTTGGATGCCGTGATTGCGCAGGGCACCGAAGCCGGCGGGCATACCGGCCGGATCGCAGGCATGGCGCTGATCCCGCAAGTAGTCGATGCGGTCAAGATCCCTGTAGTCGCCGCTGGCGCGATTGTCGATGGGCGCGGACTTGTTGCAGCGCTTGCCCTCGGCGCCCAAGGAGGCGGCGAGGTTGACGGCGGTCGTGGTCTTGCCGACGCCGCCTTTCTGNNCGGCGGGTGTGAAGGTCATGGTGGTCGGCGGCGCCGTGAAGCACGCAGTCAAGGCCGAGGAAGCCGGCTGCGATGCCGTCATCCTTCAGGGCGGAGAGGGCGGTGGGCACACCGGCCTCGTCGGCACGATGCCGCTGGTCGCCCAGGCCGTCGAAGCGGTGAAGATCCCTGTCGTGGCGGCCGGTGGTCTTTATGACGGGCGCGGCCTTGCCGCTGCCTTGGCGCTCGGTGCCGAAGGCGTCTGGATGGGCACCCGCTTCATCGCCTCCACCGAGGCGCATGCGGGCGATCTCTACAAGCAAGTCGTGGTCGAGGCGGGCGATGAAGATACGCTGATAACCCGTGCTTATTCGGGCAAGCCGATGCGGGTCTACAAGAACCCATATGTTGAGGATTGGGAGCGCCGCCCCAATGAGATCAAGCCCTTCCCTCAGCAAGCGATGATCTCGGTACAAGCGGGCGTGATGGGCGGCATTGGCGGCCAGACCGAAGGCCTTGAACGCGCGCGCTCAGCCTTTGCCATCGGCCAGGGTGCTGGCGCCATCCACGAAATTCTTCCGAGTGCGGAGATTATCCGCCGCGTCGTCGTGCAGGCCAAAGAAGCAATCGCGCGGATGGCGTCGGTTGGCGCGCGTTAACCATCCTGTCCGTCTACGGAGCGCTTTACAAGTGCTCACGCCCGCGTTAACCCTTGTTAACGATTAACCGCTGGGAGGGACCGAGATGGGACGTACACTGATAGCTTTCATTGCCTTGAGTGCATGTATGCCCGCAATGGCTGAGGGGCGGACTTTGGCCGATCATTGTATGGCGCAGGTTACTCGCGGCGCCGTCGTCGTCTATCGCGATGTTGATGTTTTGGCATCCGGACGTGACCGGATCGCTTATTTCCGGTGTGTTCGCGCTGGCATGCTGGGCGGCTCTTCGCAGTCCGCGTTTGCGGGCTGGTACCCGAATGTCACCCTGGCCACTGGCAACTCCATCACGTTTTAAGCTGTTTGGGCAATCGCTCGGGCTGCTACCGTGATCCTTGTGGTGTTGATCATGCACCAACTCATGGCCGACATAACGAGAACCCAGCGCTAAGCAGAGCCCGCGCGCTGCGCCCGCCACTCAGCTGCCAGCATCGCGTAGAAAACGCTGTCGTAATAAAGCCCGTCCTTAAAGAAGCTCTGGCGGAAATGGCCTTCCCACCGGAAGCCCAAGCGCTGCGCAAGCCTGATGGACGGGGAGTTCTCAGGATCAATGTCCAGATAGACCCTATGCAGGTCCATAGCACCAAAGGCATGGTCCAATAAGCCGGTAACGGCCTCGCTCACAAGGCCCCGCCCACGCAAAGCAGGCGCAATAATGTAACCTGCGCCCGCCATGCGGTTCTCGATGCCATAGAGCGTCACCCAGCCTTGCGCAGTGCCGTCCGGCGCCTCGACAACGACGAAGGTGCGAACCTTGTCTTCAGGCCCCATATTGGCCGCCACACGGGCGCGGGCCTCCTCCATCGATGTCACTGGACTATAGGCCCAATAGAGCATCGTGCTGGGATCGCTCAATAGGGGATACAAGGCGGGCGTGTCAGTATCCCTGAGAGGCCGCAAGAATATCCGCCCTGCTTTTAAGGTCGCGCCGCTCGCCATTGGGTTGCCTACCTATCCCGCAACCGCCTGCCAGATCGCATAAACGGCGAAGACCACGCCCGAAATCAAGATCAGAGCGCCCGAACCCAGATTCATTACACGCAGTGTGTGGGTCGCGATCCCCTTGCGGAAGATCGAGGTGACGCCTGTCACGATCCCCCACCAGGCCGCTGACCCCAGCAGCACGCTCATCACCAAGACGAAAGTGTAGAGCAGGCTAACCTGGTAATCGACGATCTCCTTCATGCCTGCAAAGAAGGCTGCGAAGCCCACCATCGTTGCCGGGTTGGTAATAGTCAGTGCAAAGGTCGACCCGATTGCCGTGTACAAATTGGATCCTGCTGCTGAGACCAAGGTTCCATCTGGGTTGTGAATGACGCGTGGGATCGCGCGCATAATGGCGACGCCGTACACAATCAGCAGAATGGCGCTGCACAATTGAAGCCAGAAACTCATGCCGGTAATCAGGCCGCCCGCCGCCGTCAGGCCAAAGCCCGCGATGACCGCGAATACACCGTCTCCGAGCGCAGCACCGAGCCCTGCAAGAAATCCGTTCAACGGCCCATAGGCCAGGGTTCTGCGGATGCAGATCAGGTTCACTGGGCCAATTGGTGCTGCCACCATGATCCCAATGATGAGTCCGCCGCCAATGAGCGCCAGCCAGTCCATCCGATCCGCTTCGACTTTCCCACAAGCGTGTACATGCGCTGTCTGGGTGGCTAGCCAACACACAGTTTGAGTCTATGCAACAGTAATCTTTCCTGCCGCACCGCAAAAACGGCCAAATTCCTAGAAAAATGGCAGCGTTCTGCGATCATGCCGCAGAAGTCGGTCTGTTGCACCGGGGCCGCACGCCTGTGGCTCACCTGTCAGCGCGCGACGTCAATAACCACCCGGCCCCGCACCTGGCCTGCCAATATCCGATTGGCGAGGTCTGGTATCTCGCTCAATCCATGGTGCGCAGTCATGGCGGCGAGCCTTTCACGATCCAGATCGCGGGCGAGCCGGGTCCAAGCTTCAAGCCTGCGTGGACGCGGGCACATCACGCTGTCGATACCCGTAAGGGTGACACCGCGCAGAATGAATGGCGCAACCGAGCCCGGCAAATCCATACCTTGTGCCAGCCCGCACGCCGCCACCGCTCCGCCATAGCGCGTCATTGCCAAAACATTCGCCAAGGTCTTGGACCCCACACTGTCAACCGCGCCCTGCCAGCGCTCCTTTGCGATCGGCCGGGGATCGCCGGACAACTCCGCACGCGGAATAATTTCCTGGGCGCCGAGGCCTTTGAGATAGTCCGCCTCCTCCGGCCTGCCGGTTGAGGCAATGACCGTGAAACCCAATTTGGCTAGCAGAGCAATTGCGACCGACCCCACACCGCCCGCGGCACCGGTGACCAGAACAGGACCACCGCCCGGATGCACCTTCTGATCCTCTAGCGCCATGACAGCGAGCATGGCGGTGTACCCAGCCGTGCCGATCGCCATTGCTTCCGCCGCACTAAAGGGTGCCTGCAAGGGCACGAGCCACTCACCCTTCACCCGCGCCACACCCGCATAGCCACCGTAATGGCTCTCCGACAACCCCCAGCCGTTGAGGACCACCGCGTCACCCGGTTTGTAGCGAGGGTCTGTCGAGGTCTCGACGGCGCCTGCCAAATCAATCCCCGCAATCATCGGGTACTTGCGCGCGATCGGCGCCTTGCCCGTGACCGCTAGCCCGTCTTTGTAGTTTAGCGTGGAGTGTGTGACCCGCACAACGGTGTCACCCTCCATAAGATCGCCGAGCGTCAGCGTACGGAAGGTTGCGGTCTGCCCGGTCTCAGACTTCTCCAGCAGGAGCGCGCGAAAGCTTTGATCCATTAGCACTCACAGTCCTTGGCTGCTGATTAATTGAGAAGTTTCATGTGCCCGCTTAGCTCTTGGGCACTTGCTGTCGTTTCCGCCAGAGGCCAGCCCAAAAATACAGCGCCGTCAAGCACTGAAGTCGTGTTTGCCGCGGCAATTTACCGTGGCTCGATTTTCGCATCGACAGACCTGGCATTTGCGCATCATGATTCGTTCATAGATTAGGGCGTAGGCTGATGATCTCAGCTGCATCGCCAGCTGGGTTGGTGCGGCGCAAAAGGCGTCGGGCATTGGGCACGCGTCACTTGCGCCGTTTCTCTCTTGCGTAGTGAGGGGACGAGATGAGCGCGCTTGATCTGCAAATGAAGGGCTACCGCCTGACGACTGCTGAAATCATGTATCACATGCCGGACCATCCCAAATTGCTGCAGCAATTCGTTTGGCAGGACCTCGATCTGGCGCCGCGCTATCCCGTCTTGCACAAGTTTCTCAAATTCTGGTCGCGCAATCTTGACGGCCGCCTGCACTCGGTGCGGGTCGCTGTGTGCGGCATCATCACGCCGGTCGAGATACCCCATATCGACGCGGAACTGACGCTGCACTAGGTTGGCCTAAATCCGCCACCCTTGTTGGGCCGTCAGGTGATCGAAGAAGCCCTGAGAATAGACCTCTTCAGGGTTGGCCCGCACGGCCTTATCCAGATACTCCGCATCCTTGCCCACAAGGATGCGCCAGGTGCCGGCCTTGACCCCGTCGAGGATCACACGCGCCGCCTCAGCAGCCGACATGGGCGCGCTGTCCCGGAAGCCCGCGCCCATCAACTCCGCAACCTGTTCATCGGTGAATGCCGAGGTATCAAGCCCTCTCGCCTTCAACAATGAGCGCGCGTCGCCGGGATTGGAGTTGTTGAGCTTCATCGTGTTCGCGACGATTTCGGTCCCGATATGGCCTGGCATCACTACTGAGCACTTGATATGCGGCGCATTCACCGCGAGGTCGTTCATAAGGGCCTCGCTAAAGCCTTTGACAGCAAACTTCGCGGCGGAATACGCCGTGTGCGGACGGCCGGGACCGACGGAGGCCCAAAACCCATTGATGCTCGACGTGTTTACGATGTGGCCTTCCGGCGCCTTCATGAGCATCGGCAGAAACGCCCGCGTGCAATAGTACACGCCGCCCCAGCATACATTGAAGGTTCGCTCCCAATCGCCACGCGGCGAGGTGATCATGCTGCCGCCGCCTGCGATCCCTGCATTGTTGAACAGCAAGTGAATTTTGTCTGTCTGCAGATCGGTTTGCACCTTTGCGGCCCAGCCTTGGATTTGCGCCTCCAGTGAAACGTCCGCCTGATGTGTATGGATCTGCGTGCCCTGGGGCGCGTCAGCCAGCGCCAAACGCTTGGTCTCGGCCATGGCCTCCAGCGAGATGTCGCACATCGCCACCGAGCACCCCTCCGCTGTCAGTTGCCGGGCGAGTTCGCGGCCCGTGCCCGTGCCGCCACCTGTGATCACCGCAATCTTGCCTGCGAAGTCCTTCATCGCCGTTTGTCCCTCTTGGTGTTATCGTCTCGATTAGGCCCTGATCTTGTAGCCGGTTAGAAAGACATAGGCGATCGCCGCCACGCACAGCGCCATGAAGCCTGCCGTCGCTGCCAAACTGACCCCGACCGGCACGTCGGCAATGCCAAAAAAGCTCCACCGGAAAGCACTGATCAGGTACACGACCGGATTGAACAAGGCCACGGTCTGCCAAAAGCTGGGCAGCATGGAAATGGCGTAGAATGTCCCGCCCAAGAAAGTCAGGGGTGTCAGGATCAATGAGGGCGCGATGCCGATCTGCTCCCAGCTGCTGGCCCATAGCCCAATGATGAACCCCACAAGGGCGAAAGTGATGGTGATCAAAATCAGGATGCCAATCATCGCGATCGGATAGGCGATGTCGTAGGATACAAATAGGCGCGCGGTCAGAAGGATCACGCCCGCAATCAGGAAGCTCTTTGTCGCGGCAGCTCCCACATACCCCAAGATCACTTCGGCAAAGGACACCGGCGCCGACAGCAGCTCATAGATCGTGCCGGACCATTTGGGCATGTAAATGCCGATGGAGGCGTTGGACACCGTCTCGGTTAGGACCGCAAGCATGACCAAGCCCGGCACGATAAAGGCTGCGTAATCAACACCATCAATCTTGCCCATCTGGCCGCCGATCGCCGCTCCAAACACGATGAAATAGAGCGAGGTTGTCAGCACCGGTGTGACAAGACTTTGGCCCAAGGTACGGAACCAGCGTGAGAGCTCAAACCAATAGATGGCACGCACGGCATGGACGTTCATGGATTGGCCCTGACCAAATTGACAAAAATCTCTTCCAACGAAGTTTGCTCAGTATGCAGATCTGTGAACGCGATCCCAGCCTCATCAAACCGGCGCAGCAGATAAGCGATGCCATTTGCGCTCTGTGCCTCGTAGCGGTAGGTGACGGCGTGCCCGCCACCGGACAATTCAAGCTTCAAATCGTCCAAAGACGCCGGAATGGTGCTAAGACTCTGTGCCAATTCAAGCGTCACTTGCTTCTTGCCGAGTTTCTGCATGAGGACCGCCTTGTCCTCCACCATGATCAATTCGCCCTTGTTCATGATGCCTATGCGGTCGGCCATCTCCTCGGCCTCTTGAATATAGTGTGTGGTTAGGAAAATCGTCATGCCCGCATCGCGCAGCCGCCGCACCATCGCCCACATGTCGTGCCGCAGCTCGACGTCCACGCCCGCCGTCGGCTCATCGAGAAACAAGATGCGAGGCTCGTGCGACAGTGCCTTGGCGATCAGTACACGGCGTTTCATGCCGCCGGATAAAGTCTTGATCTGCTCATTGCGCTTATCGAAAAGCGATAGCTCCTTCAGCACAGCGTCCAAATGCGCATCGTTCGGCGCAAGGCCAAAGAGGCCCCGGCTGAACCGCAATGTGGAAATCACTTTCTCGAATGTGTCGGTATGAAGTTCCTGCGGAACCAGGCCGATCAGGCTGCGGGTCTTGCGATAGTCCTTGATCGTATCGAAACCATCCACTTGGACCGTGCCGCCGCTTGCACGCACCAACCCGCAAATGATGCCAATCAATGTTGTCTTGCCGGCACCATTGGGGCCGAGCATTGCGAAAATCTCGCCACGGTGAATGTCAAGACTGATGGGTTTCAGCGCTTGCAAACCCGAGGCATAGGTTTTGGTCAGTGCGCGGATCGAAACAATGGGGTTCACAGCGGCGCTGGCCCTTGGCGCAGCAGCGCCTCTAAACGGGCATAAGAGAGCTCCATCCCTGCCCCCATGTTCGACTTCAAGATACGGTCGCGCACCGGTTGCGATGTGTATTCGATGGTCATCACCATCTGTGTCCACGGTCCGTGCTCGGCCAGGTCCGTGGTGATCTTAGTTTCCCCGCCGGTCCAGTCTTCGTCAAAAAGCTCTGTGTGCACCATGCGGACCGGGGGAGAGAAGACCGTATACAGACCACGCAGTCCCATAGCCCGCCCATCGGCATGGCTCCATACGAAGCGAATTTGGCCACCCTCATGCGTCTGGCTCACACATTCAGTCAGGCGCCATTCGTCCGAACCCCACATCCATCGAAAGAGAGTGGCGGGCTCAACGAGTGCCGCGAACATCGTCTCGCGAGATGCTGGGAACATTCTCGTTCCCACAATCTCATTTGTGCCGCGTGGCGATAAAACGAACCGACTATCAGGCATGACTTTCCTAACCTGCCTTCTCTTCCCAACCGGTGACCTTGCCCGAAGACAAAGTGATCCGCCAACGGAAACTGTTGCGCGGCAAGGGCCCATATTTATAGACCTCAACCGATTTGCCGCGTACGGTGCGGGCCTCCTTCACATGGGGCTGGCCCAAGGCATCCACAAGCTGCTCACGGCTCATGCCTTGCCAGATTGTGTGGGCAAGCAGCTTTTCAACGACGGTGTCACTGCCATATTTCGCCAAAAGTACAGCATGCCGCATGCTGCGGACGATGATGTTCAGCACAAAGAGCACCAAGGCGGTCAACGCGACCCCGCCACCAATCCAATAAAGCCATTCCATGGCTACAACGCCTCCAAGAAGCGTAAAGGTTGGCCATGAGCGGTGCCCAGCACTTGATCGTCGCGCATGACGATCCGGCCTCGGATCATCGTCATAATGGGCCAGCCTGTTGCCTCAAACCCGTCATAGGGGCTCCAGCCGCAGCGGCTCGCGATCCATCTGTTCTCAATGCGCCGCCTGGCTTTCAAGTCAACGATCGTGAAGTCTGCATCGTACCCAAGAGCAATGCGCCCCTTGCCCGCCAAGCCGAAGATGCGCTGCGGCCCATGCGCGACCAAATCCGCAAAGCGCTCCAGGCTCAAACGCCCTGCCGCGACATGGGTGAGCATCACCGGCACCAAAGTCTGCACCCCCGGCATGCCGGACGGCGTGTTGGGATAGCCCTTGTCCTTTTCTTCGTGCGTGTGCGGCGCGTGGTCGGACCCCAGCACGTCGATGACGCCCTGACGAACGCCCACCCAAAGGGCGTCTTGATGCGCCTTGTCGCGCACCGGCGGGTTCATCTGCGCATAGGTGCCGAGGCGCTCATAGCAGTCCGGCGCCGTCAATGTGAGGTGATGGGGTGTTGTCTCGGCGGTTGCGATGTCCTTGGCATTCGCGAGCAATGGCAATTCGTCGCCGGTCGAAACATGTAAGACATGGACACGCCGGCGGGTCTCGCGCGCAAGCTTGAGCAGACGCTCCGTGCACAGACGCGCCGCCTCCGCATCGCGCCACACGGGATGGGTCTGAGGCTGTCCAGCAAGGGCCAGGGCTTTACGTGCAATGAGGCGCGCTTCATCCTCGGCGTGGACTGCTACGCGCCGTCGGCCATTGCGCAGCACCTCGCGCACGTGGGCATCGTCGTCAACGAGCAGGTTGCCGGTTGAAGAGCCCATGAAGACCTTCACGCCCGCAGCACCGGGCCGCACTTCCAGATCTCGCAGGGCCGCCGCATTGCCCTTCTCGGCGCCGACGTAGAAGGCATGGTCGCACCACATGCGGCCGCGGGCAAGCGCGAGCTTTTCGTCCAGAGCGGCCGCGGTCGTCGTAGGCGGATTGGTGTTGGGCATTTCGAAGACGGCCGTGACACCGCCCAGCACGGCGGCGCGGCTGCCCGTTTCCAGATCCTCCTTGTGCGTTGGACCAGGTTCCCGGAAGTGCACCTGGCTGTCGATCACTCCGGGCAGAATGGTCAAGCCATGGCAGGCGATCGTCTCCCGCGCAGCACCTGGAGCCAAGGTCCCCAGATGCGCGATGCGGCCTTGCGCAATACCAATGTCGAGGGCATGACGCCCCCAAGGCGTGACCACGTCCGCGCCGGTGAGCGCCAAATCATAGGTGTCAGGCATCGCAACGGCTGTCCTCAAGTTTTGGATCGCGTCCACCCGGTCATCGCATGGCGCACGCCCCTTGCCAAGGGGCAGGATTTTGGTCTTGATCACGGGCATCATGGACCAGCATCTCCCTTCCAGTCCGGTAGCGTCTCTGCCACGCGGCATTGTCAGCGTGACCGGCGCCGATGCGGGCGGCTTTTTGCAGGGCCTGATCAGCAACGATATCGCCAAGGCCGAAGACGGCCGCTTGGTCTATGCGTTCCTGCTGACGCCGCAGGGAAAGGTCATCGCGGACTTTCTGATCGTGCCCATTTCGGGAGGTTTCTGGCTCGACTGCGCGCCCGCTGCCGCTGCCGATCTGGCGGGACGCCTCAATCGCTACAAATTGCGGGCCAAGGTTGCGGTCGAGGATGTTTCCGCCCAGGTCCGTGTCTTCGCGATCGCGGTGGATAGCAGGCAGGGGCTTACCGATCCGCGCCACCCCGCTTTGTGCCGGCGCCTTTACCAGCCCGGCACGGTGCCCGCGGGCGCGATGGCGCCGGAGCGCTATCGCGCCCAGTGCCTGGCCTTGGGCGTGCCGGACAGCGCGGACTTCGGAACGGAGCAGACCTTCCTGCTGGAGTGCAATGCCGAGGAACTCCACGGCGTCGACTTCCGCAAAGGCTGCTATGTCGGTCAGGAGCTCAGTGCACGGATGAAGCACCGCGGTACGGCGCGCAAGCGCATCCTGCGGGCCGAGGTCTCGACCGCCCCCCTGCCACCGCCGGGCACGCCCATCAACGATGGCGCCAAGCCCGTGGGCGAGCTGCTCACGGGCCTTGGCACCGCCGCCTTGGCCATGGTCCGCCTCGACCGCTGGCGGGAGGCGCAAGGGCGGCCCCTGGCCTGCGACGGGCGGGCCGTCACGCTCTCCCTGCCCGCCTATCCACTCGCCTTGCCCGAGGAGGAGGCTTCAGCGTGACCATCAATCGCGGCGGCTGCATTTGGCCGGGTACCGATCCGCTTTATCTCGATTATCACGACACCGAATGGGGCGTGCCAGAGCGCGACGACCGTGCCTTGTTCGAGAAATTGGTCCTGGACGGGTTCCAAGCGGGCCTGTCCTGGATCACCATCTTGCGCAAGAGGGAGGCCTTCAGGGACGCCTTTGACGGCTTCGATCCGCACAAGATCGCCCGGTACTCGGACAAAAAGGTCGAAAAACTGCTCACAAACACCGGCATTGTGCGCTCCCGCCTCAAGATCGCCGGCGCCATCCGTAACGCACAAGGCTTCCTGGAG
>DMER01000107.1:39016-39333 GCA_003451645.1 Alphaproteobacteria bacterium
ATGGAAAGCGGCCCGGGCAGCTTTGCCACTTACATTTGGGACTTTGTCGATGGTGTTCCGGTGCAAAACTGCTTCCGCGCCATGCGGGAGGTGCCCGCCCAAACGCCGATGAGCCAGGCCTTGTCCAAGGACCTGAAGAAACGTGGCTTCACCTTTTGCGGCCCGGTGATCATTTACGCCTTTGCCCAGGCCATCGGCATGGTCAATGACCATATGACCGACTGCGACCGCCACGGGGCTTGCGCTAAATTGGGCAAGGTTTGAGGCGCTCTTGACCCCTGTTTGGGGGCTCTCCAACGTCACAAAACGAAACAGAA
>DMER01000107.1:39553-63519 GCA_003451645.1 Alphaproteobacteria bacterium
CAACGTCACAAAACGAAACAGAACGTAACAAAACGTAACAGGTTTCGCGGAGTTTTTTGTCGGAAGTGAGCCGTTTTTTGCGCCGCGCGGGCCGGAAAACGCGATTCAGACAAAACGTAACAGCGAGGTCGACTTGTTTGTGAGGCGTCTGGTCAGGAGGCGGACGCGCAAGGCCCCTATGGCGCCGCGGCTCCGGCCAGACCCCGCGCGGCGTGCTCAGTCTCACATGAGGCGCTGAGGTGTCTGATAAGTTTTGCGGGTCGAACCTGCACAAATGCGATCATTCAGAAAGAGCTAATTTCCTTGCGGCTCTGGAAGCCGTGATGGACTTGATTGAGAATTAGGTCCGGCTTGTGCCGGACTGGAACCGGGGGAGCGCTTCTTGATAATCGCGTCGAGCCTCGCAATATCCCTCCAAATCTTCCTTACCTCTAGATCAAGTTTCGAATTATTTTGTTGAAGGGTATTGACTTTATTCTTAGTATCTTGCAAGATTGTCAATAATGGCTTCAATTCGCGAAACTGTTCTATTGCAGCAACAATATTTGACAAGCCGCTTGGGCCAATTTTATTTGCCTGATTTACAAATTCTTTTAATTCTTCTCGGAGCTTTTCTATATCATCTTTAGCAGTTTGAATTTTAATGTCATTGCTGAGCATTTGCTGCGTGGCAGACTCTATTGATCCTTTATACTGCTCTTCAATTTCTTTCTTTTTATCGTTTATTACGTTGATCGCCACCGCCTTTCCTTCATTGCCGGCCCACAAGAACACCGCGCCGCCTACAGCTAACAGCGTCAAGACACCGGATATAAACATTGTCCACAGGCTAAAATTTTTATACTTGACCCAATGATTTATTCCTTGCCGCGCCACCGCCAAACTTGCGGCATCGGTTGCAGCTTTAAGGATGACAGCTTCGCGCTCAAGGAACATCTGCCTAGCCACATCTGACATTTGCCCTCTTTGATGATCAGACAAGTCGCGCGCGGCCTTGGCAACTTCAAAAGAAGTCACACGATCAATGTCCGTATAGACTCGTTCTTGAAGCTCTTTGAACGCAGATTGAGCGGTAACACGACTTATCTCCTTGGTACTTTCAGTGAGCACGCTCACTCTGGACTGTAGCACTTGCTCAAGAGCATTGAGGGTGGGCTGACTGACCGAACTTCTGACGTCATTCACCTGAGACTGAAATAGTTCGTTGTCTCTCTGGAGCTTGGACACCATTGCAGTAAGTTCAGAAAGGCGTCGTTCTAGGGCGAAAGAACTGTCAACGGAGACTGCGTCACCAGCTGGCACTTTCTGCAATACAACGGATCTTTGCGCTCCATACTTTCGTGCCAATGCCGCCCCGAAAATCGGGAAACTCATGTGCCGTTCAAGAACATTGACCGCCGTGACTTCAGGGCCGAGGCCCTCCTTCTGCAGATCAGTCAACAGCACCTGAGGCGATGACGGCGGATGGTTGGCATTGTCATTTTCCTGATGTTCGCTTTCATTCACCTGTGCGTCAATCGAGGTCATAATGTGCCCTCCATGAAAGCAAAAACCGACTTTTGCGGATCGGAATAACACACGCCCGACAGGCGCTCAAGAATTCATTGGCGAATCAATTCCTCTCCTTGAGCCTCCAGCTACCGAGCACCTCATCCTCAAGTAGATGGTCACACAATTTCTGGAATATAGCCTCTGCCCTAATTTATAGAATTATACCCTTGCCATGACGAACCAATTCGACCAGCGATCCCCGAACAGTATAGGATCATAACATTATTAGCATCTGTGTCTCTGAATTCACCGCCTTTCCATTCCTGACTTCCAGAGGTCCGGCAATGCGTCATCGCAATTTGCCCCTTCGCAATAACACATGGGTGCACCGCGTTCGATATTGGTGTATATTAACTCCATGCAAACCGACCTTGTCATTACCAAGATTAAGGCGCTTGAGCCACAATTGCGTGATGACAGAGTTGCGCGCGCACTGGTGTTCGGGTCCTTGGCACGCGGTGAAGCACGAGATGACTCCGACATTGATATCGCCATCGAACCGGAGGAGGAGCGAAACTTGATGACCTTGAAGGTGTTGGACATTTATGGGCTGTTTGGAGCCGCCTTTGGTCATGACACATTGATCGATGTTGTTGTCTTGCCGCACAAGAAAGCCGGCCTCGAAGCGGCGATCGCCAAGGACGCGCTCATTGCCTTCGAGTGATCCCCTGCGCCGCGTTGAGGACATCCTCACTTCGATTACGATGATCGAAGACTATGTGCGTCGCGCTGGCGGGCGGACATTCTCATCTCGGTTGAGAATGAGTTCCATGATGCTGTTGAGCGGCTAAATTTGGGCTGATGATCCATCAGTACCGAGAGGCTGTTCGTCGGTTGCTATGGTTTGACCATTAGTTTCAAGTAAAGGTGCAAAGTGAGGGAAGACGCGAAGGTTTTGGCGCTCAAAGTGTAGCAACGCGCGAGATCGCTTGGCCGGGATGACGAGATTTTTGCGGACCTCTCGCGGCCGCTGACTTGACCGGACCGCCTCGGCGCCTTACGTTGCGCCTTACCCAAGGTAAGGAGCGCTCATGTCAACCGCAACACTCACCTCGAAGGGGCAACTGACTTTGCCAAAGGATGTTCGCGACGCGCTTGGCGTGGGACCCGGCGACCGGATTGATTTCGTGCGCATGGAGGATGGGACTTATGCCATCCTGCAAGCGACCCAGCCGGTGAAGGCCCTGAAAGGACTCATTCCAGCGCCCAAGAAGCCCGTAAGCCTGTCCGCCATGGAAAAGGCCGTCGCTCGCGGAGCTAAGGGCCGGTGATCGGTCTCGATACCAACGTCATTGTCCGCTTTCTTGTGCAAGATGACAGGGTCCAGTCACCGGCTGCCACGCGCTTTTTCTCCAGCCTCAGCCGTGAACAGCCGGGTTTCGTCAGCACCGTCGTCCTGGCCGAGGTCACCTGGGTCCTCGCCCGCGCCTACAAATCGCCCCGCGCAGACATCGCCAAAACGGTTGAGGGATTGTTGCGATCCGCCGAATTGGTGGTCGAAAATGCCCCGGCGGCCTACCGTGCCCTTGGCCACTATAGAGCGTCGCGGTCGCTCGACTTCGCCGACGCCCTCATTGCTCAGATTGCGGCATTGGCTGGTGCTGAGAACACGGTCACCTTTGACCGATCTGCAGCCTCATCGCCTGGCATGCGTTTGTTGCAATAGGAGACGGGACGTGAGGGGGTGCAAAGCGGGATTTCACGCCAGGCGCCAAGAGTTTCCTTTCGACGGATTGGCGCGAAATGTTGTGCGTCATGTCAGCGAAATGCCCCCATCCCCGCCCCGGATCAAATCCGGGCCGGGACTTCCCCACATGCTGGCGCATGGGGGGAAGATGAAGGACACGCGCCCATGCCTTCGTGCCCGGCTCGGGCCCTAAGCGGGCCTTGGCCGGGATGACACACACCTTAGAACGTAAACCGCCCGACAATACGCAGATCGCGGCCAGGTTGCTGCACGGCATCCTTCACGAATGACACCGCATTGCGCTGACGCGCATCGGTCAGGTTACGGCCGACGAGGCTCACGTCAAAAGCGGTCGTTTCGCCTTGATAGGCCCGCCAGGTCGCATTGGCGCCAAGGTCGATATAGCCCTTGGTCGGCGTTTCGAAGAGAGCGGTCTCATCGCGCTCCTCAACGCGCAAGACGCGCAACTCAGCCCCAATCGTCTCGCCCGCCAGGAACAGCCCCGCACCATAGCGCATCGGCGTGATCCGTGGGAGCGGCTCGCCACCATCCAGCTCGCCATCCACATAATCGGCCTGGGCCAAGACACCCCACGTGCCGCCAGCCGCGTCACCCAGATTGAGCCGCGCCTCAACCTCAAAGCCCCAGAAGGTGGCGTCATCCTGCTCCCAAAGGACCTCGAAGAAGTCCAACCCAGGACCTACAATGCAAACGCCCATGTCATCGCAAGTGTTGCCAGTGAGTTGCGGATAGATGAACCCGTCAAAAAGACTGACCCACATGGCGGCCTTGATCGACACGCGTGCATCCTCAATCCGCGCGGTTGCCTCCAGCGAATTGGCACGCTCGACGCCCAGCGTCGGGTCGCCAATCTCAAAAGTGGCAGGACCGTCATGCGGCCCACGCGCGAACAACTCAGTCAAACCAGGCGCACGCGCGGCGCTGGCGGCGGTGAGCCCCAGGGTCGTCGTCTCGTTGACGGCATAGACAAGACCCAAAGCGCCGCTGACTGGTGTGAAGTCCACCGATGTTGGGATGTCGCTGACGGGCGTGCCTTCGCGGCGGGCCATTTCAACCCGCAGGGAGCCTTCGAGCAGAAGCTTGTCCGACAATTCGCTTTGCCCAAAGACATAGGCCGCAAAGGCCTCGCCCGTGGCGGGGAGGAGGAATTCCTCTGCCTCGCCGAGGGCCGAGAAATCGCGGTGATTATAGTGCAGGCCGATGGCCAGATCGCTCAAAGGGCCGACCTTGCCGAACACAGCCTCGGCACGCACCTCGCGCTCGTCATTGAGGAACGTCGCACCAATCGAGCCGTCGGGCTCAATCTCGGAATGCTCGTAATCGGAGCCCGCCGCTTCGACCGAGAGGGTCTGCAGCGCGCCCACATTGACGTTCCATTTGCCGCGGCCTTGCAAGCGGACATTATCCATCTCGATGAAGGTGTCGCTGGATGGCAGGCCGTAACTGGCCGAGTGGTTGCTGATCGCAAGACCGATGGTCCCGACACTGTCACCGGTGGCCAGACCAAAGGCATAACCTGACGCATCGGCAAAGGAGTTGATCTGTTTGCCATCAGGCGTCTCGTAATCGTCCTGACGGCGGGAATAAACATCGGCGTGGAACTTGACCGCCTTGCCGCCGCGAATGGCCGCAGCCCCTTGGAGGCCGTCGGACACGGAACTGTAGATGCCAACCGCCTCGCCCGTCAGGATCTCTGGGGCGGTATCGGGAATGCGCGTGTTGAGCACGTTGACCACGCCGCCGATCGCTTGGCTGCCATAGCGCAAGGTGGCGGCCCCGCGCAGCACCTCGATCTTGGCAGATGAGAGCATGTCGATCGGCGTGCCGTGATCGGGGCCGATATCAGCCACATCCTGCGCACTAAGGCCGTTCTCGGTCACCAGCACGCGGCTGGCGTCAAAGCCACGCACGACAGGGCGGTTGGCGCCTTGGGCGAAGCCCGCACCGCTGATCCCCGGGATCGTCGCCAGCGCATCCCCGATGTCGGCCCCGCCATTCTTCAAGAGGTCGCTGCGGCCGGTTGTGGACACGATCCGCGACAGCTCATCCGCGCGGCGCGCGATGGGCGAGCCGGTTACCACGACTTTTTCGTCGAGCGATGGATCGGCCTGAGGCGCTGTGTCTTGTGCCTGCGCCAATCCGGTGCCTTGTAAGGCCAGCGCGCTCACCGCGAGCAGCGCCCATTGCCGTGTGTTCATACCCGTCGTCATATTAGTCCCCCGGGAAGCCGTACCCGCTTCCATCACTGCCCATTCATTGCTTTGAAGTGCCGCTCCGGCGGTTGAGGCGCCAACGCGTCTGACCTTGCGGGCCCTGTGGCCCGAAATTGGCTGTCAGGCGTGAGGTGGGGCGCGGCTGGTCCAGCCGGCGGGATTGTGCGGCGAGCGGCGCGTTTGCGGCCTTTCGGCAGCGGCATGGCCCTGGCGCACTGGCACAGCGAGGGCGCAGAGGGACGGAAGGGCCGCAGAGCCAGCGGCTTGCTTGGCCCAGCAGGTGAGACACGTGGCGCCGTCAGTGTCCTGATGATCGACGGGGGCGTGGTCGTGATCGCCGCAAGGAGGGGCCAGATCGAGCTCGCCGCCCACTTCGGCGTGATGGCTCAAAGGTGATGCGTCTGGGTGGGCATGTGCAGCCAGCGCCCAGCCATAAAAGGCAAGCAAGAATGCCAGGGCCCAGCGGATCACCGCATGTCCCCTCCCCCTCGCCAATGCCCTCTCCCGACCCGTCACAACCGTGCCCCACTCCTCGAAGTGTTACGTTATAACACAATTCGAGCAGTGCTCAAGAACACAATCGGGTTACTTTAACGAATTGATGTAAGCGATCAGATCTTCGATGTCCTGAGGGTTCAGGACGAATTCGGGCATGACCGTCTGGCCCTTATGCGGCACGATGATCCCCTCGGCAAAAGCCTCCGCCATATCCTCGATGCCGCCCTTGGCGGCGATGCTGCGAAAGGTGGGCGCGCCCGCATAGGGGCTTGTAGCGGCAGTCCCTAGCCCATGACAGCTCGCGCAATGGGCCTGAACCAGGCGCAGGCCCCGGGCCGCATCGCCCGGTCCCCCAACGGGCTCGTCCGGTACGGAAAGCGTTTCGCAAGCCCCGAGCGCAAGGACGGCAAGGAATATCAGAACCTTTCGCATGGCGGCCTCCTGCAATCTGTCATCGGGGACAAACATGGAGCGCGCGAGCGCTTAGCCCCATGACGCAGATCAAGAGCGCTGAGGAAATCTGAGCTCGTTGAAGAACCACAGCGCGATAAAGCCAAAGGCGCCCACCACATGCCAAAGGGCGTGCATGGGGATGAAGGGGTAGACGATCTGGCTGTTCTTGGCGGTGGCCAGCAAGAGCCCGCAGAGGAACATCCCCGTCATGAGCAGCAAGATGCGCATGGGGGCGGCTGCGATCTGGGCCCGCTGGACGAAGAAGAGGACTGTGGCCAAAACCGAAAAGCCGATGAGCCAGGTCTGGCCTGGTCTGAACCCGCCCCAATCGCCAAAGCCGATTACATAGGCGCCATGGGTGGCGTTCCATTTGTCCACAAAGTGCCAGGCGACCCCTAAGATCATGAGGAGCGTGACCACGGGCAGCGCCCAGCGCTGGGTCTCTGGCCGGTAATAGTCGATCAGCACCGCGCGCGCGATGCCCCAGACCACGACGATGTTGCTGCCAGTATCTAGGAAAGCCCACATCCAGCGCTCGCCCAGGATCGGGTTGGTCTCGCCAAACCCATGCAAGGTGACGGTGAAAATCCCGGTGATCAGGATCAGCCAATAGACCAGCATCCAGCGCGGCGGATGGGGGGTGGTCAGTGTGCTGAACAAGAGCGGCATCAGCCCTGCGAACAGAGTGCAAAACCCGGTGACCGTGTTGGCGAGGCCATAATTGGGCAGTGCGTCCATGTGCGATTACCCCCGGCCCCGGTAAGGGGCGACACCTTGCTCCGGCACCCAAAGGCCCTTTGGGCAAGTCCCTGTCTGCCAAAAGACGTCAATCGGTATGCCGCCGCGCGGATACCAATAGCCGCCAATCCTGAGCCATTTGGGCTTCAGGGTGGCGACCAGGCGCTTGCCGATCCCGACCGTGCACGCCTCACGAAAGGCCGCATGGTTGCGGAAGGCGCCCAGATAAAGTTTCAGCGATTTGGACTCCACAATCAGCTTGGCCGGCGCATAGTCGAGGACCAGATGCGCGAAATCGGGCTGGCCGGTCACCGGGCATAGGCTGGTGAATTCTGGCGCTGTAAAGCGGATCAGATAATCCGTGTCCGGATGCGGATTGGGCACCGCGTCAAGCTCCGCCGCCTCAGGAGATTGCGGCAGCGAAACCTGGCGGCCAAGTTTGAGGTCTTGAGCGGGCTTGCGTGACTTTGCCGTCATGGCCGGGTCTCCCGGAAGGTGCAGCTTTCGCCCAGACTGTCGCGGCGCACGGTGACGCTGACAAGCTCCGGCAAGGCGGGTTTGAGCCGCGCAAAGATCCAAGCGCTCAGCCGCTCCAAGGTCGGGATCGCCAGGCCGTCGATCTCATTCAAGGTGCGGTGGTCGAGCGCGTCGCGCACGCCCTCGACCGCATGGGCCACCTCCCCCAGATCGCGCAGCCAGCCGCGCGCCGGGTCGGGCTCCCCCGCCAGCGTCACAGTCACTTGGAAGGAATGGCCATGCATGCGCGCATTGGGATGGCCCGCCGGCGCATGAGGCAGGAAGTGGGCTGCATCAAACAGAAACGTCTTGGAAATCTCGATCACGGAATGCCGATCCATTTATGAGTCTGGACGGACAATCGCCATTGCGGGTGCGCCATGCAATAGGCAGCCGCAGCGGCCATGTTCTCCGCCGTTTTTGGCCCCCACATCGGCTGCAGCAAGAAGTGATGGAAGGCGAGCGTCTCGAACTGCGCCGGTGCGGCCCCCGCTTGCGGATAGACAAGTTTGAGCTCATGGCCGCTTTTCTGGACCAGCGTGGAACCGGCCTTTGGGCTTACGCAGATCCAGTCGATCCCGTCCGGTGCCTTGAGCGTGCCATTGGTCTCAACCGCGATCTCAAAACCCGCTGCATGAACAGCGATGATCAGCGCCTCATCGAGTTGGAGCAGCGGCTCGCCGCCGGTGAACACCACATAGCGCACGCCGCCTTGGCCATGGGGCCATAGTTCAGCGATCGCGGAAGCGAGCGCGCTGGCATTGGCAAAGCGGCCGCCGCCCTGACCATCCGTGCCCACAAAAGCAGTGTCGCAGAATTGGCAGATCGCCTGAGCGCGATCCTCCTCCCGCCCGCTCCACAGATTGCACCCCGCGAAGCGGCAAAAGACAGCTGCGCGCCCGGCACGCATCCCCTCACCTTGCAAAGTATAGAACATCTCCTTGACGCTATAGGTCATGGGTGAACGTGTCCCAGCCCTTGGCGCGCAACTGACAGGCCGGGCATGTGCCACAGCCATACCCCCACGCCCATTTGCGCGATCTGTCGCCCAGATAACAGCTATGCGTGTGGTCGATCATGAGGCTCACAAGCCCCTGCCCGCCCAGTTCACGCGCCCAGGCCCAGGTCTCGGCCTTGTCTCTCCACATAAGTGGCGTGTGGATCGTCACAGGCGATGCCAGCCCCAGAGATAGCGCCACTTGGAGGGCCTTGAGCGTATCGTCGCGGCAATCAGGATAGCCCGAATAATCTGTCTCACACATGCCGCCCACCAAATGGCGGATGGTGCGCCGGTATGCGAGGGCAGCCGCAGCCGTGAAGAACATCAAGTTGCGCCCAGGCACAAAAGTTGTCGGCAGACCATTCTCGGCCATCTCGATTGTGCGCTCCGCCGTCATTGCCGTCTCGCCCAAGGCCTTGAGCATGGAGAGGTCCACCAAATGATCCTCCCCCAGCCGCGTGCGTGCCTCAGGCATCGTGTGCAAGAGGGCCGCGCGGAAATCGTGGCGGACCTCCAGTTCCACCCTATGCCGCTGGCCATAATCGAACCCGAGCGTCTCCACTCGCGCAAAGGTCTTCAGCGCCCAGGCAAGACAGGTTGCGCTGTCCTGGCCGCCAGAGAACAAAACGAGAGCGGGTTGCGTGTGTAACGCCATAAGGTCCGTTTACCTGTTGAACATACCAGCGGGTAGAGCCTATTCACAGGCGCCCCGCATCAGCTATGACAAAGACCAAAGCTTCGCCCAAATTCAAGGCACTGACGAGCATGACCCAGATCGCGATCAGCGGCACCGGCCTTTTCACGCCCAGCCAATCCATCTCAAACGAGGAATTGGTGGCCTCCTTTAACACCTATGTCGAGCGGTTCAACGCGCGCCATGCAACCGATATTGCGGCGGGCACGGTCACGGCGCTGCAGCCATCCTCTGTTGATTTTGTGGTTAAGGCCTCCGGGATCAAGGCGCGCTATGTCATGGACAAGGACGGCGTCCTGGACCCGGAGCGGATGTGCCCCAATATTCCAGAGCGGTCCAATGACCAAATCTCGGTATTGGCGGAAATTGGCGTCGATGCGGCGCGCCAAGCGCTGGCCAATGCCGGCCGGGCGGCGGAGGATGTCGATTGCGTGCTTGTGGCCTGTTCCAATCTGCAGCGCGCCTACCCCGCGATCGCGGTCGAGGTGCAGCATTATCTGGGCACCCGCGGCTTTGGCTTTGACATGAACGTTGCCTGCTCCTCCGCCACCTTTGGCATCCAGGCGGCGGCCGATATGATCAAAGCAGGCAATGCGCGGCGCGCGCTGGTGATCAACCCTGAGATTTGCTCCGCGCATCTGAATTGGCGCGACCGGGATAGCCATTTCATCTTTGGCGATGTGGCCACCGCCGTCCTTTTGGAGCGCGCCGATGAAGCCACCAGCGCACAGCGCTGGGAGATCTTAGGTACGCGGCTCAAGACCCAATTCTCCAACAATATCCGTAATAACTTTGGCTTCCTGAACCGGTGCGCGCCCGAGGGCGTTGGCAAGCCCGACAAGCTGTTCGTGCAAGAAGGCCGCAAGGTATTCAAAGAGGTCGTGCCGATGGTGGCCGAGATGATCCTCGAGCATCTCGATGCCATGACGCTGCCGCCCGCGCAGCTGCGCCGCATGTGGCTGCATCAGGCGAATATCAACATGAATGACTTTATCGCGCGGCGCGTCCTCGGCCGCGACCCGGTGGGCCAGGAATCGCCCACCATTCTGGACACTTATGCCAACACGTCCTCAGCCGGATCGATCATCGCCTTTCATCAGCACTCGCAAGATCTGGCGTCTGGCGATCTGGGTGTCATCTGCTCCTTTGGAGCCGGCTATTCCGCCGGCACCGTAGTGATCCGAAAGGTATAAGGCGCGCTATTCCCCGCAGGCAAAGGGGATCGTTTTGGTCACCGGTGCCGCTTTGTAGTTCTTGCCCGTGATTTTGGCTGAAACCTTGATCGCCTCGCAGCCCGTATTGCCAAGCCAAAGTGGCGCGAAGAACTTGGTCGAATTGTCATAGATCATGACATCGGTGACGGTTTTGCCGAGCACCTTGCCCTTGTCCCCAGTGGCCACGACCTCGATCTTGACGTCGCCCATTGGCACGTCCTTGCCAGTGACCTCAACCGTCACGAGCGTGGAGGACGACCGCCCGCCGCCCGTCCCTTCGCCGATGATGGTGTTCCAAAGCGCCAAGTCTTTCTGCTTGAAGAGATTGTCGGACAAGGTGCCCTCGCTCTCATAGAAAAGCTGAGCGCGGATATCCGTGATCGTTGCGGGCTTGGGCCCGGCCGCGGCCGATACTGCGGTTAACACGGCGGCCATTAAAGGGATTGCTAAGTGGGTCACGAAGGCGGTTGAGCGGCGCACGGTCATAGGTCTATCCCCTGTTGAAACTTGAGCTGCAACTGTGCCGATTTCAACAAACTTGGCAATCGCCCAAGTTCAACAATGGGTGTGATCGTGGCTGCAAATGAGCCTTACTTGGTCAGGCGCAAATTGCCCGCATTCTCCCCAATCTTGAGGAAGGCTGATTTGAAGGACGCGATGTCCGTCACCGAATGATAGCCTTTGGGTGAAGCGCAATCCTTGAAGTGCTGCGTTGCTTCTGGATTGCCGGGCAGGGCCACCACATGCACCTCAATGCCGTCGTCCTTCATCTTGTTGCACAGTGACACGAGGTTCTTGAAGCCCTCCGGAGACCCCATATTCCATCCGTACACATTGTGGAGGCCGTTTGCGGGCAAGACCTCGTAGCGATAGATTTCAGTCCGGCCGTCCGAGACCAGAATGGCGAGCTTTGCCACCTCATCAGCCTTTTTAGGGTAGTTGCGGAGCTTCCAATGACCTTTCCAGCGCGGCGACAGGAGCCGCCATGCCCACGCCATCCCCTCATCATAGCGGCCTGTGCCGCCAATATAGAGATCCGCCACCGCCTGAATGAGTTCCGCAGGACCTTCATTGATGGGACCGGTGATTTCTGGGCCATGGCAGCCGGTGTTATAGCTACTGTTGCCGCGCGCGGGATTTTCGACCAGCGTTTGCGGCGTGTAGTAAGTGAATTTGTTCGCCGTCGGAGGATCATCGGTTAAGCGATGCAAATCAGCGCCCGCGGGCTGCTCACGCACCTCAATACAGCCGCCCCACCCGGACGGCTTGGGGCCTGTGGTGAAGCTGGTCGCATAATCGCCCAGGCGCACCCGGTCGGAATAAGGCAGCAGCGTGCCCGTCACATCGCCAGCATTGGCACCCATGTAAATCTTGGCTATGAAATCCTGGACCGCCTGCTTGGCTGCGTCCCAGTCCGAGCCGCTAAAGACCATCGAGTTGGTGACGTCGAACGCGATCACAAATTCCGTAGGCTGAGAGGATGCCGCCATCGCCTCCGCAACGGCCCCAAGTGACACGGTTTCAATGCCGGCGATGCCCGCAAAGGCGGTCTCGATCTCCCCGCTCGCCACATAGCGATAGCCGCCGCCGATCTCGGTCAACATACCGGAGGCGGAAAAATTTCCCGACCAGCCTTGCTCAATATTGGCCTGAAAGACATCGCTGGCTATTTTCTGGCGCTCACTTAGTGACTTGCCGGTGGCCGCAGCACCCGCCAGGACGGCGGCGTCGGCCGCACTTTGCATCTCTCCGCGGAACGCGACCGCAGACGTCATGTCAACGGCCGCCCCAACCGCCAGAATCGACGGCGCCAGCGCAATCGCATAGGTGATCGCGATGTTGCCAGCCGTGGCCTTCAGGAATTGGCGGATTTGCATTGTGCACCCTCCCCATCTTTGCGCGTGCGCGCTCAGCTTTGGCGCATGAGAGTAAAGGCGATCTTCACGCTTGGAGGGGTTTTGCGGTTAGGCTAAATGATCCCTTAATGTAACGAATGCCGCCTTGCGCGCGATTACACTGTCATTGCATGCTTTGCGCTTAGGAATAGGGAGTAACTGGGATGCCCCGTTTGGTGATGCCTTTTGCACTCTTGGTCTTGGCCGTGTCCGTGCTCAGCGCCTGCGGGGCTGAGCCAATGCCCGAAGGGTGGTCGCAAGAACCGGGC
The DNA here is from genome assembly GCA_003451645.1 of Alphaproteobacteria bacterium. Lineage (GTDB taxonomy): Bacteria > Pseudomonadota > Alphaproteobacteria > Micropepsales > Micropepsaceae > DMER01. Next base: position 52,303 of record DMER01000107.1, read on the forward strand.
GGCCCGCGGCATTTGGGCACCGGCCTCGCCTGCCCGCGCGACTTCATGAAGGACACCATGGCGTTGGCGAGTTTTGGTGCCAGCAAAACTGAGGAGGCGGGCAAACCTTATTGCACGTTTCAGGCAGGCGATGCCGCCGTCACACTCTATGTTCTTGAGCGCGCCACACATGCGGAACAGAACCTCAATCCGCTATTGAGCACGCGCCGCGCGGCGGAGATCAAGGCCACAGGCCTGCAGCCGTGGGGCGAGATCGCGTTGGAGTCCGGTGCTGCCAAGACCTTCTGGATTGGTACGGCCTTTGACCCTTCCAAAGGGGCGGCGAAGGAACCCAAGATCAGCACCTTTAGCTATGCGGTCATCAATGGCTGGATTGTGCGGCTCGACCTGACCTACCGGATGAGCCTCAAAACCATTGACGGCGCTGAGCAACTCACCTCCCCAGCCATCGACATCCGCAACGCGGTGTCGGATCATCTGGCGGGGGTGTTGAAGGGAGGCTGAGTTTAGGTTCCATCCAAGACGAACACGCCCGTCGCGATCCACCGGATGGACCCTTGCGGCGGTTCGATCGCGAGGTTGCAGAACTCGACGTCCCAGAAGTCGTTCCCCGCCGCCGCAATCCGGCCCTTGGTCACATGCATGCCGCGCGTGGCGGCCGTCTCGCGGTAGCCGGCAATTTGCTTCTGAGCGACCTCAGGGGGATAAAGTTGCGACACCGTGAAGCCCGTCGCATCGACCCCATAACGGCGGCAAATGGCTGTGCCAACCAAGCGCAAGCGCCAATCCGCGCCCTCATCGATCGGCTCGAACAAACAAATATGCGGCATGAAGGGCAGCAAGGGCCGGGAGGGGAAATCGGCGCGCGCGAGCGGCTTTCCTGAGTCCACGCGCGCGAAATAAAGGTCCGCATAGGCGCGCGCCTGAGGGTGCGTGAGGGTTTCGGTCGTCCGCGCGTCAATCTTTGCACGCCCAGCATCGGCCAGTTTCATCGCCGGGGTGAGCATGTGTTCCAATACACTCATGACAATATGCTCACAATTCTGCACTGACCAATATGGGCCGAACTTCAATCTCGAACAATCCAGTAAAGGTTGACTTAAACGGCGCCGATGGTTTTGGCAGAGAGGCGCTCGATTGGGCTTGTTTCCACCTGCTGAAATCATGTCTCAAGGGCGTACTGAGCGCATTGGCCGGCACCCAAATCCCGTGACGGCAAAAGCATCGCGCTGTTATTCCTTGCCTTTGCGGCCAGTATTATTGGACACCGCGTGACCGTCCTCACGAAACGTCGCGGGCGTGACCTTGCTCTTGCAGCAGACGTAGTTTAACCACGGCATCTGTCGTTCCCTGCGCCCAGGGGTCCGCCATGAACATAGCCGTCGTGATTGCCACAACACTTCTGTCACTGCTGCTCGTTCCGGCTGCGCAGGCTGCACTCGAGCCGCGCTATGTGGCCGAAGCGGAGAAGGATGCGCCGGGGGCGGAGGATTTGAAACTGAGCCGCCGCTATCAGGGCTCATTCATCCTGGGTCAGACGGTCAAGGAGTTCGATGAGTTGGTCCTCGTCGCTGGGCCAGCAGTGGGCAAATCTTACGCGAACGACAAGAAATTCACCAAGCTGATCACCGCACAAGGCAAGGTAACGCGCACCGTCTATCTGTCGCCGGTCAACCGGTCGTCGCTGGAGGTGTTTCAGAACTATAAGAATGAGCTGGCTGGCAAAGGGTTCGCTGTCGACTATGAGTGCGCCAAGGAGGCCTGTGGCGAGAGCTTTGCGGTGCTCAAATACCGCTGGGACAACAAGGCCGCGCATCCGATCGGACCCAAATATCCGCAAATCCGCGAGCATTTGATTAAGGCCGTGTTCGACCAGGTGCTCGATCTGCGCTATGCGCTGATGAAGAAGAGCGGGCCGGAGGGCGACACCTATGTGGCGCTCTATGCGGGCGTGAATACTGGCGGCGGGCATGGCTCGTTTAGCGATGTGGTGCGCGACCGGGTGAGCATTTTGGTTGAGGCGGTCGAACCCAAGGGCATGGAAACCCGGATGGAGACCGTGCCGGCGCAGAAGATCACCGATGACCTGACCGCGCAGGGCCGCGCAGTGTTCTATGGCATTTTCTTCGACTTCGATAAGGCCGACATCAAGCCGGAATCGGCCCCGCAATTGGCGGAAATGGCCAAGGCCATGAAGGCGAACCCGGGCCTGAAGGTCTTCATCGTGGGGCACACGGATAATCAGGGTAAGCTTGATTACAATCTGGGTTTGAGCCAGCGCCGGGCGGAAGCGGTTGCCAAGACCCTCGCCACGCAACATGGCATTCCGGCTGCCCGTATGACGGCCAAGGGCGCAGGGCCCCTGGCCCCGCTGGCTTCAAACCGCGATGAGGCGGGCCGGGCCAAGAACCGCCGTGTGGAGATGGTGGAGCAATAGGGCCGGTTGCCTGACCTCCGGCTGGCGCATACACTAAGGTGACCAAAGGCGGTGCCCATGACGACCAAAACCGTGACCATCGATGAGGCCGGAACGACGCTCACCCAACTGATCGCAGAGCTCGAAGCGGGCCGCGTGTCGGAGATCGTGGTCGCGCGCGGCCAGGAGCCAGTGGCGAAATTGGTGCCAGTGCAGACGATGAAGGAGCTCGACATCCTCATGCGGGAGCGGCGCAGGCGCAGCAATGGGTCGATGAAGGGGAAATTTGAACTGGGACCAGAATTCTTTGAACCCTTGCCCAAAGAGGAACTGGAAGCATGGGGTATTGAGTGAGGTTTCTTCTCGATACCCATGCTTTTCTTTGGTGGATGAACGACAACAAGCGCCTCTCAGACACAGTGCGCTTTCAGATCATTGCCGCGGAGGCCACCTTTGTAAGCGCGGCAACGGCATGGGAGATTGCTACGAAATTCAGGCTCGGCAAGTTGCCGGAGGCCGCAGCCTTTGCCCACGAGTTGCCAGCGCGCATTGAAGCGGTTGGTTTTAACGAATTGGCGGTGACTGTAGCCCATGGTCAGTTAGCTGGCGAATTGCACGGGGCGCCAGCTGATCCTTTTGACCGGATGCTAATTGCGCAAGCGCGGTTGGAAGGGCTGACTCTGATTTCAAATGAAGCGCTTTTCGACATGCATGGCATCGACCGGCTTTGGTGAGCGGCTAGCGCGTCCGGCCATCCTGCGCTAGGGTTGCCGGACCGCCATTGGAGTGCCAACCCATGTTCCTCAATTTCTTCCATGAATTGCGCGATGCCAAGATCCCCGTCACGCTGAAAGAGTATCTGGCCCTGATCGAGGGGCTGGACAAGCGCGTGATCGAGATGCGGGTGGATGATTTCTATTACCTCTCGCGCACCGCCTTGGTGAAGGATGAGCGCAACCTCGACAAGTTCGACCGCGTATTCGCCCATGCCTTTAAGGGCATTGAAAATCTGGAACAGGCAGACATCGCGCAGATCCCGGAAGAATGGCTGAAGGCGCTCAACGAAAAATTCCTCACCGAGGAAGAGAAGAAAATGATTGAGAGCCTCGGCGGCTGGGACAAGCTGATGGAGGAGTTGAAAAAGCGCCTGGAGGAGCAAAAGAAGCGCCACGAGGGCGGCAACAAGATGATCGGCACGGGCGGCACCTCCCCTTTTGGTGCCTATGGCTATAACCCCGAGGGCGTGCGCATCGGCCAAAAGGAGGGCCGCCATGGCAAGGCGGTCAAGGTGTGGGACAAGCGCGAATACAAGAACCTGGATGATCAGGTGGAGCTGGGGACACGGAACATCAAGGTCGCACTGCGGCGCTTGCGTGAGTGGGCGCGCGATGGTCAGCCCACGGAGCTTGACCTGCCGGAGACGATCCACCAATCCGCCAATCACGGCTATATCGACATCGTGCTGAAGCCCGAACGGCGCAACAAGGTCAAGGTTTTGATCTTTTTCGACATTGGCGGCTCGATGGATGCGCATATCAAATTGTGCGAGGAGTTGTTCTCGGCCGCGCGCTCCGAATTCAAGCACATGGATTTCTATTACTTCCACAATTGCCTTTATGAGTTTGTGTGGAAGGACAACCGCCGCCGCCACAATGAGCGCATCAACACCTGGGACGTCCTGCACAAATACCCGCACGACTATAAGGTGATCTTTGTCGGCGACGCGACCATGAGCCCCTATGAGATCACCTATCCCGGCGGGTCAGTCGAACATTGGAATGAGGAGGCGGGTGCGATCTGGATGGAGCGCACCATGCGGATCTATGAGAGCGCGATCTGGCTGAACCCGGTGCCCGAGCGGCATTGGGAATACACGCCCTCGATCCAGATCATTCAGCAGATCATCAGTAACCGGATGTATCCCTTGACGCTCGAAGGCCTCGACCGGGCGATGAAGGAATTGGGGCGGTAGGTATCAACCGCCGCCTGCCGCCTTCGCAAAGGTCGCGAGCGGAATGAAGTGCCGCAGCGGCGTCTGAGGGTCCGGCGCAAAACCATGATGACGATAGAAGGCAGCAGCGGCCTCAGTTTTGGCATCCGCCAGAAGAAAGACGACGGCAACCTCGGACCGCAATGCGCGCAAGGCGGCGTCAGCCAATAACGAGGCTCCCAATTTCCGGCCTTGGAATCGAACATCGATTGCCAAACGGCCAAGCCGGGCCGCCGGGACTTCTGGGTAATGCGGCAATTTCTTGGCCAACGTACTCGGGATCTCGTCGAGCAACAAATGGCAAGCTGAGAGCGTGTAGTACCCGGCAATGGCCAGCGATCCGGCATCAATAGCCACAAAACAACGAGCAACCCCGCGCCGGATATCCTGCCCGGCCTGAGACTTGAGATAGCGGTTCAGCGCATCCACACCACAATCAAATTCATCGCGCGGCTGCGCGCCCAGCGCCTCCATAACAAAAGGCGTAGCCATCAATGCGAGCCAATGAGCCGCTTATGCTGCGTAAATGCGCGCTTTAGGGCAGGCTTTGGCGCAGGTGGATTGTCAAGGAGCGACGCAACGAAACGGGAACTCTCGGTGTCAAGCCGCACCACAATCTCATCCTTCAGGGCCTGAATTGCGGCTGCGCGTGCCGCCGACACCACAAAATCCGTCAGTGTCCGCCCTTGCAGTTCCGCAGCTCGCTTCAAGAGATCGAGCGCGTCAGCGGGCAGCCTCGCCTCCAGGCGCGCGAGAGACGCACCATCGCCGCGCTTGGCAACAGTGACAGCTTTGCTGGCCTTGGTTCGAGGCCTTGACACTCTTGCTTGTTTGGCAGCGGACATAGTCATGGTCACAAACGTACGGCATATGGCCGTACAAAGCAATCAGTGATTTGAGAAGACCGCTCTCGCCGTTTCGTTTGCGAGCGCTGGCGGCGGCCCGCCAGCCAAATACTTCACAATCATCGCCGTTAATTCCTCTGACATGCGCCCTGAGGTCATGTCGCCAGGGCGCTCTGTCGCGCCATTGTGCACGCATGCCTCAACTGTGCGGGTGAGGAGATAAGTCGCCAGGTCCAAATCGGTCACGGCAAGCTCGGCCTTGCGCGCCTCCAGGAAGCCGCGCACACGGGCCGAAACCCGGGCGGCAAACTCCTCCTGCCAGCGGAAGCGGCCAAGCTGCGGCACCTGCTCCGTCAGGACGCCATGCAGTTTCGGATCAATCATATGCGCCGCAACATTGTCATCGATCAGCGCGCGGATCGCCACGGGAAGCGGCGCAGTCAGCGCCGTCGCGGTGATTTGATTGATACCGCGTTCCAAATCGATCAAGTGCCGCCGCATCAGTTCGGAGAGGATCGCGTCCTTGTTTGGGAAATACTGGTAAAGCGAGCCAATCGAGACACCAGCCCTCTCGGCCACCGTGTTGGTCGTGAAACCTTTGACGCCATGGCGGACCAGAATGCGAGTAGCCGCGGTCAAAATCGCCTCGACCGTTTGCGCCGCGCGCGGCTGAACCGGCGTCTTTCTGGGAGAAACGGCGCGTCTTCGGGTCTGGCGCATGATCATATCCGGATGCGAGTTGGTGATATGAGCAATTGCTCATATCCTGCGAAGCATTGCTCACATTGTCATCGAAAGGCGCAGAGCCGCAATGACCAATTCTCTTCGTGATCCCAAAGTCGCAGCGACATTGAAGCGCCTGCATGCGCGCGCAACTGCGGACTGGCTGGTGTTTTTGCGGGCTCTGCCCGCCGTCCTGTGGGGCTGGCTGCGGGGGCGCAGTGCTATGGAGAGCGCCATCCCCTATTTGAAGAATGCCTATATCCCCATCAATGCGGAGCAAGGCCAGGTGCTCTATGCCTTGGCACGCGCGGCCCAGGCCAAGACGATCGTCGAGTTCGGGACCTCGTTTGGTATCTCCGCGATCTATCTGGCCGCAGCGGCGCGCGATTGCGGGGGCCGCTTCACGGGCACTGAATTGGAGCCGAACAAGGTCAAGACAGCACGGGAGAATTTGGCCACGGCAGGGCTTGATGCGGTTGCCACGGTGCTCGCGGGCGATGCACGCGAGACCCTCAAAGAGATCGCAGGCCCTATCGACTTTGTGTTGCTCGACGGCTGGAAGGAGATGTGCCTGCCCATCTTGAAGCAGCTTGAACCACAGTTGCGCCCAGGCGCGGTCGTGCTGTGCGACGATATCAAGGCCTTTGCCAAGACCCTGGCGCCATATCTGGCTTATGTGCGTGAAGATGGCGGGCCCTATGTCAGTCAGCTGTTACCGCTGGGCGATGGTCTGGAGTTTTCTGTCTATTTGGGCGCAAGCGAAGTAAGGAGCTGACCATGTCTCGAGTCCAGACCCGTGCGACCCCTGAGGAGTGCAAGCAGCCATCCGGCACCGTGCGCCCGCTTATCGATCACCGCCGCTGTGAAGGTGCGGCCGCATGCGCAGCCGTATGCCCTCATGATGTCTTTGAAGTCCGCAAGATTACACGAGCAGAGCAAACGGCTTTGCCGCTCCTCCCCTGGCTCAAAGTTCTTGCGCATGGCGGAAGGCAGGCATTCGCGATCAACGCCGACGCATGCCAAGCCTGTGGCGCCTGTATCGCCGCTTGCCCCGAAAAAGCGATCCGGCTGGAGCGTGTTTAGTGTCCGGCTTCACGCCCAAAGAGCGTGTGAACGACAACCGAACCGATCCACAAAGCGAAGGACAGAACGACCACGCGGGCGAGCAGGATCATCAGCGTAATGAACACGGTGCCCTCTGAGACGAAGCCGCGGAACAAAGTCTCCGCCTGATCGCCCACGACTGCGCCGATGGCATCCTTGAGCCACACGCGTGCGCCTTCGGAAACGTCAAACAATTGGTTCAACAGCCCCGGCCCATAGAAAAACAGCGCCACCACCAAGGCATAAGCGATAAACACCGACGCAATACTACGCCAAGTCTGGCCCCAAGCACGCATGAGCTAACCCTCCCTGAACCCCATATCAGCGGACCGACGGCCCCGCCCCCAAACGTCACATGACCGTGATCGTTTGTTCCAAACCCCATTCAAGTCAAGTGAATTGCCTATTACAGTGCACAATCAGAAGGGGAACACGTTAGCTGACAGTGATCCCCAAACGCGCCATGCCCTCGACATAGGCCCAAAAGGCGATCCCGGTCGCAGTGACTGCGATGCCCATCGACGGCCAGAACCCCCACCCCATCCAAAGGCCCAGCCATACGAGCCCCACAAAAATGGTCGTGGGCGGCACATAAAAGAGGGCGGCGAAGGCAAAGGACTGAATGCGCGCGGTCGGCTCACCGTCCAGGAACATGAGGGTCATGGTGGCTGCGGTTGCGAGCGGCAAGGCGACCACGAGGCCCGCGAGACTGGGGTTGCGCTTACCCAATTCGGACAGCACAACAATGAACGCTGCCGTCACAAAGGCCTTACCCAGCAGCACCAAGAGCTCACCCATACTTCCCCCTTACGCGGCCTGGGCCGTTCCCCAATAATTATAGCCCGCAAAACGCGGGGTCGACGGCAGATACATGGAATCAAGGTTATCGATGCGAAAGCCCGAACCGGTGATCAGCTTTGGGATGGGCCGCCCAAGGTGACAGCCGCCCCCGCACCAGCCCCAAAGGGGTTGCAGCCGGTCCTGCCATTTGCGGACCGACGCATCGGGTGCCTCGCCATGCTCGCAGAAAATGAGGCGGCCAGAGGGTTTGAGAACCCGGCGCATCCCCTCCAACGCCATCTGGACTTGCGGGATTGAACACAAGGTGTAAGTGACCAGAACGGTGTCAGCACTGTGGTCTGGGAGAGGAATGCGCTCAGCCTCAAGGCCCAAAAATTCGAAGCTAAAGGGCAAGTGGCCGATCCGCTTGGCCGCGCGTTTGCGCATGCCCGGATCGGGCTCCAGGCCCCAAAGATGGGTAACTTTGGCGGGGTCGTAGTGTTCGGCATTGTGGCCGGCGCCAAAGCCGATTTCTAGCACCCGGCCCTCTGCCAGCGGCACAACCTTGCGGCGCTGATAGGTGATGGGCTTGGCGCTCATGGCCATGTCCAGCACGTAAGGCAGCACGTAGCGTTGGTAAAGGCCCATGGTTCTGCGCACCCGCGTCAAGTCGAAGGCGCACAGCCTGCAGCATATTCTAGCCGGATGGCAACAGGGTGCAGTTAGAGCAGGATGCGTTTTCTTGGCAATCGCAATCCCGCTCTAACTTGTTGTTCTTACGCGTGTCCTGACGGAAACCCGGCGTCCACTTTTCCTGGACACGCGCTAGCTGCCAAGCATGGAATCCAGGATGGACAAGCGCCGCTGGCCATCACTGCGGGGTGCCGGTGCCGCTTCAGCCGGGGCAGCAGGAGGCTTGGGCGCCCGCCGTTGGACCAAATGGGCCATGGGCGGGCAGGCTTCCTTGTCCTGACCCGGAAGTGCGCGCCGGTCGGTCTCAGGCTCGAAGTCCTCTACGGTATCTTCAAGGACGGGCGGCGAGGCCAGCGCCTTCTGGCGAATGCGTTCGCGATGTTCGTGCGACAAGCGGGACGGACGCGCGGCGGGCTTCTCCGGGCTTGCAACTGCCTGAGCCTCGGGTGCGGTAGCTTGCGGCGCCGGTGCCGCAGGCGGCTCGATTTGCGCGGTTGCGGCAACGGCCCAAGAGAAGTCCATACTGCCTTTGACCCAAGTGCCATCCCAGGTCAGCAAGTCTTCCAAGGGCAAAGGTCTTTGGATCCAGATGCCTTGAGCGCCGCTGAAGCCACAGGCCCGCAAGCGCTGCAACGTCTCGTCCGACTCGGCACCGACCGCAATGGCCTCAAGCCCATTAGCGCGGGCAAAGCGCAAGCGCTGCGAGATCGCGCCCGTGCCATTGGGTCCCATCCGTTCAGCCAGGCGCAGGAGCGACTGCCCGCCGACCTTGATCGAGGTGAAAGGCGTTGGCACATAATTGCGCAAGTCGACCGGGACGACGCCACCACCATCAAGGGCGACCTGAAAGCGGGCAGCTCGCAAATCGTCCAAGGTCGCGATCAACGTATCAGCATCCGCGATCAAGGCGCGCTCCGGCGTCTCGATGCAGACAGCTTCGGGCGGGACGCCATATTGCGAGGCCAAATCGCGCAAGGCGGCACAGAAATCCTCCTCCGCCAGGTCGCTTGGCGAGATGTTGACCGAGAGCGTCCAGCGGTGGCCAGCCTGACGCCAACGGGCAGCACTGGCCAAACCAGTCGACAAGACAAAGAAGGTCAGGTCCCCCGCCCGCCCGAGGTCCTCAATGACATCCAGGAATAGGCCAGGTGGTAAGAGACCATATTGCGGGTGCTCCCAGCGCACGAAGACCTCAACGCCCGTGACCTGGCGGGTCGCTAGATCGACGCAGGGTTGATAAACCAGCCGGAACTGATCACGATCAAAGGCTGCAGAGATATCAGCATCCGAAAAGCGCAATCGGGGGTTTTGTATTGCAGCCATGCTCAGAACTCCGAAATGGGGTGCGCGCGACAAGGGCGGAGCGCCGTTTGCTGCGGCTGGCTCTTTGTCCTTCGTGACCGAGCATGACCACGAACCTCTTAAGAGCGGCTCGACCGCGTCGCTCGCATTTGAAATGATCGAATTGAAAACAAACTCCAACGATGTGGGCACCCATGAGCGCTGACCTTGCGAAGACACCCATCCCGTCCGCGACCTTGATGTTGCTGCGCGACAGTGCGCGGGGCCTTGAGGTCTTTATGGTTAAGCGGCATCACCAGATCGATTTCGCCTCAGGGGCTTTGGTGTTTCCCGGCGGCAAGTTGGCTAAAGGAGACAGTGATCCGGCGGTGCGCGGCCATTGTGATGGGGCAGATGGCCTCGATGAGGAGGCACTGGCGCTCAGGGTTTGCGCGGTACGGGAGGGGTTTGAGGAATCTGGGATCCTGCTCGCCCGGCCTGCGGGCTGCCCGGTGCTCGCGGGCGGCGAGACCGCAAGTGCGGCGGCCCCCTGGCGCAGCAAGCTCGACAAAGGCGAGTGCGGGATCGCAGAGTTTGCGGCCACTCTGAACGTCCGCCCCGCTCTCGACCAGTTGGTGCCCTTCGCACGCTGGATCACGCCCACCTTCATGCCCAAGCGCTTTGACACGCATTTCTTTTTGGCCCTGGCGCCTTACGGGCAACTGGGCCGCCATGACGGCAGCGAAACAGTCGATAGTATTTGGGTGACGGTTGAAGAAGCCCTGTCGGCCACTGACCGTTGGACGATCATCTTTCCGACCAAGATGAATTTGCTGAAACTGGGCCGCGCCAAAACGGTCGAGGCAGCCTTTGCCATGGCCCAAGCTCAGCCGGTCGTTTTGGTTGAGCCCGTTGTCATTGAGAAGGACGGCAAGAGCTATCTGCGGCTGCCGCCGGAGGCTGGCTATGATGTGGTTGAAGAGCCTCTGGAGAGTGTGCGGGGGTAATGCTCCTGGCCGCCCTTGCTGTCGAAGCTGATCCACAGTAAAACGACGCTCAGAAGTCTATTGGCCTTATGGGGGGCTGGATGGCACGGGCCTGGGCATTGGTGTTGGCGCTTTTGGCGCTGATCGGGATTATTCTGAACTTTTACTTTGACGCCCGCCGCGAAGCGGTGCGCCAAGTGGCCAAAGTGCCCCTCTTTGCGCATCCACCCTCGCTGACGAGCGACATCGCGCCTCTGGACATCCAAATTCCGCCAAACATGGATGCCGTGCAATCCGCGGTCTTCGTCGTGGTCGCGACACCAGCCAAGGCGCCAGGGCGGCGCCAGCCCCACGCAGATCATGGCGAGCGAACGCTCGGGACCGCGTTCAGCGTGGACA
>DMER01000107.1:63818-64793 GCA_003451645.1 Alphaproteobacteria bacterium
ATTGAATTGAGGCAGGCAAACAATCCGTCCAATCGCTGCGTGGTGGATACGAGCCAAAATCGCGAGCATCCGGGGCATGCACAATTGGCGGAGCTGGCCGACAAGTACGGGCCGGTCTTCGACGTTTCCGGCGCGAAGGCCGGCGCACCGGATGGCGCAGGACCGCACCCACTGTCTCCTGGCCTCCCGTTCAAACCGGCACCGGTGGCGCATGGGTTTGACGTGGCACTGTTGACCACGAACCGCTGCAATCTTGCAGGCGTCGAACCCGTGCCGCTCTCAGAGCAAGAGGAGTTGGAGACCGTGCGTCCCGGTATGGCTATGGCCATGACGGGGTTCATCCTGGGGCCGCACAGCTATGCCGATGGCTTGATCGAGATTTTGGCGCCTGCCCGCACCGAGCTTGGGGCGATTGTCTCCGTCGATGATCTCATCCCGACGCCCAACCCAGTCCGCCAAGGCCCCCCGCTTTATTTGCGGCTGATCCACAAGCTCCACATCGGGCCTGGCGCCGGGGGCAGCCCCCTCATCGGCCCGCATGGCAAGCTGATCGGGATTGTGACCGGAGGGCGCGAACCGGCGGCCGGCATTATCTTTGAACGCGCGCAAGCCGCCTGTGAGCGCGACCCGTGCGCCCCGCCACCATCGGAGAGGCGCTTTGTTGATCCGCAGGATTTGCGCCAAGCCGTCATCGCGGAAGGGCAAGCCGATCGCGCCGATGCGCTCGCGGACCTGCTCGGGCCCGAACCTGAGACGACACTCTCCGCCCGCTACAGAACCCTCATCTGGCAATCGCTCAGCCGCGGAACGAGCGTGACCGAAGGCCTCAAAAGCCTCATCACCGATCGTATCGAGGCAATCCAAGCCCGTTATGACCAGAACGTCTTTGCTCCGCAAAGCCAGATCGGCGCGGGGCCCTGGACGGCGCATACGCTGACCTATGATCCGCGCCTGTCGCGTGTCGCTTGCATGCCC
>DMER01000107.1:64957-65147 GCA_003451645.1 Alphaproteobacteria bacterium
ATGCATGACGAAGATCCGCGCATGTCGCGTGTCGCTTGCATGCCCAAGGAGGCCATGCCGCCCGGCCAGCCAGACCCTTGTCAGCCGGTGACTGGGTTTGACTTCCGCAAACGCCAGTCGGGCAAGATCACCTATGTCAAATCCATCGAGATCGACACGGACCAGCATCATTTGCTGGCCACGGCGGACC
>DMER01000029.1:0-218 GCA_003451645.1 Alphaproteobacteria bacterium
CCGGACCGCTGCTTTGATGTGGGCATCGCCGAGCAGCATGCGGTGACATTTGCGGCGGGGCTTGCGGCAGAGGGGCTCAAGCCGTTCGCCGTCATTTATTCAACGTTCCTGCAGCGTGCTTACGACCAAGTGGTCCATGATGTCGCCATCCAGCAATTGCCGGTGCGCTTTGCCATGGACAGAGCGGGGCTTGTGGGCGCCGATGGCGCGACGCATGC
>DMER01000029.1:271-3116 GCA_003451645.1 Alphaproteobacteria bacterium
ACCTTCGCCGCCGGCCTGGCCTGCGAGGGCTACAAGCCGTTCTGCGCGATCTACTCGACCTTCCTGCAGCGCGGCTACGACCAGGTCGTGCACGACGTCGCGATCCAGGGCCTGCCGGTGCGCTTCGCCATGGACCGCGCCGGGCTGGTCGGCGCCGATGGCGCGACGCATGCCGGGTCGTTTGATGTTGCCTATTTGGGTTGTCTGCCAGGCTTCGTGATCATGGCGGCGGCGGACGAGGTTGAGCTGCGCCATATGGTTGCGACGCAGGCCCAAATCGGCGACCGGCCCTCTGCCTTGCGCTATCCGCGCGGTGAAGGCGTGGGCCTCGAATTGCCTGCGCTGGGCGATCCTCTTGCGATCGGCCGTGGCCGGATTGTCCGCGAAGGGACGAAAGTTGCCTTGCTTAGCTTTGGAGCGCGGCTGGGCGAATGCCTCAAGGCTGCGGACGAGTTGACCGCCCGAGGCCTGTCAACAACGGTCGCCGATGCGCGGTTTTGCAAACCGCTTGATGAGGATTTAATCCGCCGCCTCGCGCGCGAGCATGAGGTCTTGATCACCATCGAGGAAGGCTCTGTTGGCGGTTTTGGGTCCCATGTGGCCCAGTTCATGGCGCATGATGGCCTGTTCGACCGGGGCATGAAGTTCCGGCCCATGGTTCTGCCTGATGTGTTCATCGATCACGACACACCGGCAAAGCAGTATGATCTCGCCGGCCTCAATGCGCCGCAGATCGTGCAACAAGCACTCATGGCCTTGGGCCAATCCGCCGCTGCGCAATTAAAGGCATGAGAGCCCGCGCCGATCAGCTCCTGGTTGAGCGTGGCCTCGTTCAATCCCGGGCTCGCGCGCAGGCGGAAATCCGCGCAGGCCGCGTCACGGCGAATGGGCGCCCGTTGCGCAAGCCATCTGAAGTCATCGCGCCGGATACCCTGCTCAGTGTTGATGCCGTCAATCCCTATGTCTCGCGCGGGGCGCTAAAGCTGATCTCGGCCTTTGACACCTTTGCCGTGTCGCCCGCAGGTAAGACCGTGTTGGATATTGGCGCCTCGACGGGCGGCTTCACGCAAGTAGCTTTGGCGCGCGGAGCCACGCATGTGACAGCTATCGACGTTGGGCATGGCCAGCTGCACCCAACGCTCGCTGGCGATCCCCGTGTGACTATGATTGAGGGGATGAATGCGCGTGATCTCACTGCAGAGCGCCTCGATCGCACGCCTGATCTGATTGTTGTGGATGTTAGCTTCATCAGTTTGAAATTGGTGCTGCCGCCAGCACTGGCATTGAGTGCGCCGCAAGCGCAACTCATTGCGCTCATCAAGCCGCAGTTTGAGGCGGGCCGCGATGCGTTGAGCAAGGGCGGAGTTGTGAAGGATGCAAGCGTTCATGCCCGCGTGTGCGCTGATATCCGCGCATTTTTGGGAAACAGGGGCTGGCAGGTGATCGGCCTGATGCAGAGCCCTATCCTTGGCGGCGATGGTAATACCGAATTTCTGATTGGTGCCTCTCGTGGGTGAAGCCCCGGTGTCACACGGGGCTGCGAGGCGCCTGACCATCGCGCGTTTGGGCCATAAGGGCGATGGCGAGACAGACGATGGCATCTTCGTACCACTCTCTGCGCCTGGTGATCAGATTGTCGCCGAAGTCGACGGCGAACGGGCGTCTATAGCGCGGATCGTAACCCCAGGGCCTGATCGGGTTGACGCAACCTGTCCTCACTTTGGCGCATGTGGGGGCTGCGCCTTGCAGCATTTGAGTGTCGGTTTTCTAAGCGACTGGAAGCGTGAACAGATTGCCACCGCACTGGGTCAGCGGGGCCTTACCGGGATCGAAGTCGCGCCAACGCGCGTCATGCCGCCGCAAAGCAGACGGCGCGCTGAACTCCATGCCCGCGTTACGCAAATGGGGATCAAGATCGGTTTTCTGGAACGCGGCAGCCGCGTCATTGTGCCCATGAGCGCATGCGATGTGTTGACCCCGGCCATTTTGGGTGCACTCGACGCCCTGGGTGTGCAGCTTGAACCCCTCTTGCCGCTGCACACTCATGTTGCGATGCATGTTCTGGATAGCGAGCATGGGCTCGACGTTTCACTCGGCATTCCAGACTTTGCTCTCGACATCCGCTCCCGCCAGGCGCTGAGCGCGATGGCGGCGGCGGTCGATTTGGCGCGGCTGAGTGTGAATGGCGAGCTCATCATCATGCGGCGAGAGCCGGTTGTGACCATTGCCGGTGTGCCTGTGGTGCCCCCGCCAGAATCGTTCCTTCAAGCTGTGCGAGAGGCTGAAGTTCACATGCAGGATCTGGCCTGCAAAGCACTAGTTTCCACCAAGGTGGTTGCTGATCTTTTCGCCGGGATAGGGACATTTGCCTTCGCGCTTGCACGGACGGCCAAGGTTCACGCCGTGGAGGGAGAGCAATCCGCACTCGACGCTTTGGCGGCAGCTGCGCGCCGGACCCAGGGCCTCAAACCGATTTCGACAGAGCGGCGCGATCTGTTCCGCCGCCCGCTGTTAGCCCACGAGTTGAAGGCGTTTGATGGCGTCGTGCTGAACCCGCCACGTCCGGGCGCGAAGGCGCAGGCCGAAGCGCTGGCGCAATCAGCCGTTCCAGCGTTGGTGTATGTCTCGTGCAGCCCAGCCAGCTTTGCGCGAGATGCCCGGATACTGGTCGATGGTGGTTTTGAGCTAAAGACGGTCACGCCGGTCGACCAGTTCCTTTGGACGCCGCACATTGAGGCCGTTGGGATCTTTGAGCGCAGGGTCAAGCGCCGCTAGCCTATTGAGCTGCCGTGCATCGTGATCGCGGACAGTTCACTGTTTTAATTCCAACTGACCGCGCGATGCA
>DMER01000029.1:3442-4406 GCA_003451645.1 Alphaproteobacteria bacterium
AACTGACCGCGCGATGCACTAGCAGCGCAGTCCCTGTAACCGATCAAGCAGAGCCTTAGCTGCCCGGTGGGCTCATCGTCCCCGACTTCCGTTGGATGTCTGAAGCCGCATCCTGCGAGCCTTCTTGCACCGACCGCCATTGCGCGCGCGTCAGGCAGATCTTGCGCTTGCGAACCCGGCTGCCCGTTTCGTCTTCAACCCGGCAAACCACTTCCTCGTCCTTGCTTGCTTTGCCAGTCTCTTCGGTCGTGGGCGCTGCAGGCGGAGCGGGAGGCGCTGGAGGTGTTGGCGGTGCAGCAGGCGCTGGTGGCGCAGCAGGCGCTGGTGGCGCAGGCGGAGTGGTCGGCACGGTATCAGTGGCAAGCGCTGCAGACGACGATATCAACGCGGCCACAAGGCCACAAAGCACAAGCTGACGCATAATCCCCCCTAGCAATTTCACTCGGGACTTCATTTCCCGAGACAGATCGCAAGTATCAAGCATTGCTCAATGCGCGTCAATTCACGAGTTTGCCGGAGATTTGCCCGTTTTCCGGTCATCCAGATTGGGTTAACCTCCGTAGCAATAAGGCGATCAGGGAGGGTCTTTTGGCCGGAATGCTGTCACAATGGACCTATGCGGCGGGGCAGGCGGCACGCGTTGCTTTTTTCGCGGGCCATCACATCGCGGCGCGGCGTCTTGGTGCGCCACAGAAAGATAGCCAAGGCCCAGCCTTCAAGATTACGAAGCCACGCCCATCGGGCCGGGACTTTTTAAGCGGAATGATCGACCTGTTCGAGCGTGACTGGTCGAACATCCAAGCGGGACTATATGCCTCGCCGCCCATGGCAAGCGATCCGCTGGATTTGCTCAAACGTGCGCGCGCATTCATGGCGGATGTGCCGTCCGTTGACGAGCGGCGCCGCGAGCATCGTCACTCGGATGTGCTGACGGAGGACCGCAGGCAGCGTTATCCCCGCTATT
>DMER01000029.1:4623-14806 GCA_003451645.1 Alphaproteobacteria bacterium
GAATTTCCACTATCAAACGGATGGCTGGCTTTCAGAGGAGTCCGCGCGCCTTTATGACTTTCAAGTGGAAGCGCTGTTTGCGGGCACGGCCGATGCCATGCGGCGTCAGGCGCTGGCCCCAATCGCGCGCGCATTGCGGGGACGCGATCAGCGCAAACTCACCCTCTTGGACGTGGCATGCGGTACCGGCCGATTTCTGGAGCAGGTCAAGCACAATTGGCCCCGGCTGAAAGTCTGCGCCCTCGATTTGTCACCCGATTATCTGGCGCGCGCTGCCAAGACTTTGGCGCCCTGGCGAGGGGTCGAGATGATCGAGGCCAACGCCGAGGCGATGCCTTTGGCCGATGAGGGGCAGGACATCGCGACCTGCATCTATTTGTTCCATGAGCTGCCGCCGAAGACGCGGTCTGTTGTTGCCGATGAGATTGTCCGGGTGCTGAAACCGGGCGGAATGTTTGTCCTCGTCGACAGCATTCAGCCGGGCGACGGGCGTGGATTTGAGGCGCTGATGGAGTTCTTTCCCCAAGCTTTCCACGAGCCGTATTACACGTCCTATTTGGAGTGGTCTGCCGAAGAAGCGTTCGTGGCCCGCGGGCTTGTGAAGCAGGAAAGCCTCCCGGCCTTCTTGTCGACGGTGCACGTTTTCAGCAAGCCCGCGCAGGTCTAACCCTGTCCGACAGCATGATCGAGTTTGACCTCATCGATCCCTTCGGGGTCCTGATGGATCAGCACTTCCGCACCAGGGAAGGCGGCTATCAACTTGGCCTCAACGGCATCTGAAATGACATGCGCCTCCAGCAAGGTCATGTCGGGCGGCAAATCGAGATGAAGTTGGATGAAAACCTTGTGTCCTGCCCGGCGGGTACGCAGATCGTGCATGGACCGCACGCCGGGGTGACTGCGCACGATATCCTGGATACGCGCGCGCTCGGCATCGGCCATTTCCCGGTCCATCAGCTCATCATAGGACCCGCGCAAAATCTTGTATGCGCCCCAAAGGACGAATATGGCAATTGCCAAGCCGCCGGCGGCATCGGCCCAAATCCAACCAAGCCAAAGTGTCAAGACAAGGGCTAACAGGACGGCGCTGTTGGAGGCGATGTCCGTCAGATAGTGAAATCGGTCGGCAGCGATTGCGAGCGAACGTGTTTGAACAAGGACGCGGTGCTGAAACCAAACCAAGCCGAGCGTGAGTGCCAGAGACACGATCATGACAGCGATGCCAAGCCAGCCTGTGGTGATGGGTTCTGGCCGTATCAGCCGCGTCAGCGATTCAAACGCCAAGAAAAACCCCGAGCCTGCGATGAAGGCCGCTTGCCCCATGCCCGCGATGGCCTCGGCCTTGCCATGGCCAAAGCGGTGTTCGTGGTCGGCAGGCTCCAGGGCGTGACGGACAGCCATGAGGTTGATGGCGGAAGCGAGCAAGTCCAGCGACGAGTCGACCAAGCTGGCCAGGATCGAGACCGAACCTGTGATCGCCCATGCCGCAAGTTTTATGATGATGAGCGTGCCAGCCACGCCGACTGCGGCATAGGTTGCCTGGCGCTTGAGCCGCTCCACCTGTTCCAATGTGGCGGCAGACACCGATGGAGTGATGGCTGGCGCCGTCATTCGAAATCAGCCTTTCTCATGGGTAGAGCCGCAGTGTGGTCCAGGGGTCGAGCAGGCCGGGGCGCCGGAAAACGAGCCGCTCATGCAGCCGGAACGGACGGTCCCGCCAAAACTCAATCTCAAAGGGCATCACGCGAAACCCGGACCAATGCGGTGGTCTTGGCACTTTGGACAGGGCGTAGCGCGCCGCGACTTGGGCCACTGCAGCCTCCAGGGCCCATCGCCCTTCGAGCGCGCGCGACTGCTGACTGGCCCATGCGCCGATCTGACTGTCTTTTGGCCGGGAGGCGAAATACGCATCAGCTTCCTCGGCGGTCACCTGCTGAACTGGGCCCCGCACGCGGACCTGACGGCGCAACGACTTCCAGTGGAAACACAATGCGGCTTTACCTTGACCCAGGAGTTCTTGCCCCTTGGCGCTTTCATAGTTGGTGTAGAACACAAAGCCATTGTGGTCATAACCTTTGAGCAGAACCATGCGGACGTTGGGCATTCCATCCGCATCCACACTAGCGAGCGCCATGGCGTTTGGGTCGTTTGGCTCACTCGTGTGCGCCTCCTTGAACCAGCGCTCGAAAATTTCAATCGGATCCTGTGTGCCAGGAGCATCGTCATCGGCAGGGTGTGGCGGGCGCTCAGTCATTGGTCTTGAGAAAACTCCGGGTATGGTCACAATTCATTCTGGCAAGTGACATCGCCCGCACTATAAGCATAATCTCCTCGATTCACATCGCGCGCGAGTGACGCGCCTGCATCTGTGATTGGAAGTGCGGTTTGAGATGACGCATCGGGTTTCGCTGTCCCTAAGGTCGATCAGGGTCGTAGCGGCGTTGATCACGGTGTCGCTGCTTGCGGCATGTGGTCCGTCGACCGTAATGGCCGACAAGTCACGGCGCTTTGATCAGGCAACGGCCGCCTATGATGCGGGCGATTTTGAAACCGCCTTTCGCATTTGGCGTACGCTTGCGGATGAGAATGACCTCGCTGCCATGCGCAATGCTGGCCACATGTTGCGCAAAGGCCTAGGGGTTGAGCGCGACTTCGAACGTGCGCTCGATTATTACACCGAGGCGGCGCGCAAGGGCTTGGTGCTCGCCATGGCCAATGTCGCCGAAATGCACTTCAACGGCGAAGGTACGCTGAAAGACCCAGAAGAAGCCGCGCGATGGTACGCTTTGGCAGCCAATGGCGGCCTGTCGATTGCGATGGTCAAGTTGGCAGAACTCTACGAACAAGGTTTGGGCGTGCCAAAGGACCCTGAGCGTGCACGCGCCCTTTACGAACGTGCTGCCCGCAACGGGTTTGTCCCCGCGCAGGGCAAGGTTGGACAAAGCGCAGGTTCCGCCTCAACGGCGCCCGCACCGGCCCTTGCCAAGCCGGCGGTCGCGGCAGGCGAATCTATATCAGCGCTGAGCCTGCAATCCGGTATGGTGATTGGAAAGCCGGTTGTCGAGGCGGGCGACCGCAAGCGTGGCAAGCGAGAGCCTGCCGGGGAAACGCCAATGGTTGACGTGCCGCCCAAACCCAAGGCGGCAGCCAAACCCAGGAGGGTCAACGTGCCGCCGATGGAGCCGCTCAATCCGGCAGCGGCTGCGACTTTGGCGCCTCAGGACGGCCATCTCTTGCAGGCTGGCTGGACCGCCTACCAGGCAGGTCAGCAGTCGGACGCATTACGGTTGTGGCGCGGTCCGGCGGTCAAAGGCGTGGCAGAGGCGCAATACCGTGTTGGCTATATGTATGAGCGCGGACAGGCGACGGGAACCGACCTGATAGAAGCATTTCGTTGGTACAAACTTGGCGCCGGTCAGCAGAATGCCGCGGCGTCGGCTGCGTTGGAGCGGGTGAGTGCGCAACTTAGTCCCGCCGAGCGCGCGATTGCGGAATCCCTGGTCGCGGGTGGAGCGCAAACGCCCAAGCCCTGACGCTTAACGATTTGATCTGAGTTCGTGTGGCATAGTATGGTAGCGCATCCAAGGCTCGCATGCGCCAGTATGCGGGACCCCTGGATGCGTGTTTGCGGGACCGTGCCCCAATTGCCAGTAGAGCCCTTTGATCAATGCATGATCCTTACTCAGTTCTAGGGGTCCCCCGCGGGGCCTCGGATGACGAGATCAAACAGGCTTTTCGGGCGGGGGCCAAAAGGTGGCATCCAGACACGCCCGAAGGCGCGTCCGATCGTGGCCGCAGGTTTAAGGTTCTCACGTCTGCCTATGAGATTTTGGGCGACCCTGTGAAACGGGGTCAGTACGATCGTGGAGAGATCGACGGGAACGGCGATGCGCGCCCTCGCAAGGCAGACGGTCCGCGCACGAGGGCCGATGCCTGGGATCAGGTCGCGCCACAGCCTCATGCAAATGGTTCGACCAATGGCCACGCCGGACCCGCGAGCACGGGGAGCATTAACAGCGCTTCCAAGGCCATCCGCTGGGCCTTTGAGAAAGCCTTTGGGCTGCATTCCAATCCTGACAACCGGCGGCGGCGGCGTGTCGATGATCTGTTTGCGGAGTTCTTCGCCGACGAGCGCCGCGACAGCAAGCCTAGTAGCACGCGCAAGGGGCTCGATCTTCTCTATGATTTGAGTATCACCTTCGAGGAAGCGGTCTTGGGCGGCTTGCGGCGGGTCAAGATGCCAAATGGCAAACGCTTCGACGTCAAGGTCCCTGCGGGCGTGCGCGAAGGTCAGGTCATCCGGCTCAAAGGGTTGGGCGAGCAGGGGCTGCTCGATGGACCGAACGGTGACGCGCTGGTCACAATTTCGATAGAGCCACATCCCTTTTACCGCCGCGAGGGACGCGATGTGCGGCTCGACTTGCCGGTGACTTTGCTGGAGGCGCTCTCGGGCGCCCGGATCAAGGTTCCGACACTTTACGGTCCTGTCACGATGACGATCCCTGAAAACGCCAATTCTGGTGATGTTTACAGGCTCAAAGGCAAAGGTGTGCCTGCCCAAGGCGTGCAAGAGGCGGGCGATCAACTGGTGAGTCTCGTGGTGCGCTTACCTGATAAGCTCAACCCAGCGCTCGCCGAGGCCGTCCGGCGGTGGGAGCAGCTCAACCCCTATCATCCCCGCAAGGACATGGAATAGGGCGCGCTGGCGTTTGACCCGCCGGGGCAATTTCTCTAGCGTCCCGCGTCAAACACGTGCAGCGCTGGAGCACTCGAATGCCAAGTCAATTGATGCAAGGAAAACGCGGGCTGATTATGGGCGTCGCGAATGACCGCTCGATCGCCTGGGGCATCGCCAAGGCCTGCCATGCTGCGGGCGCCGAGATAGCGCTAACCTATCAAGGCGATGCGCTGAAGAAGCGGGTGCTGCCGCTGGCCGAGGAGTTGGGGGTGAAGAACCTCTACCAATGCGATGTCACCGATATGGGGTCCTTGGATCAGGTGTTCGAGGGCTTGCGCCGAGATTGGGGGCAGTTGGATTTTGTTGTCCATGCGATCGCGTTCAGCGACAAGGATCAACTCAAAGGGCGCTATGTCGATACGACCCTCGACAATTTCCTTATGTCGATGAACATCTCCTGCTATTCCTTCACCGCCGTTGCTCAGCGGGCTGAGAAATTGATGACCCAAGGCGGCTCGATGCTGACGCTGACCTATTTCGGGGCCGAGAAGGTCATGCCGCATTACAATGTGATGGGTGTGGCCAAGGCAGCTTTAGAGGCCAGTGTGCGCTATTTGGCCGAGGATCTGGGCCGGCAAGGAATCCGGGTCAATGCGATTAGCGCCGGGCCGATCAAGACCTTGGCGGCGGCAGGCATTGGCGACTTCCGCTTTATCCTGAAGTGGAACGAATACAATGCGCCGCTGCGCCGGAACGTGACCATCGAGGAGGTCGGCAATGCGGGCCTCTACCTTCTCTCGGACCTGGGCCGCGCGGTGACGGGCGAAGTCCACCATGTCGATGGCGGCTATCATGCGGTCGGCATGCTTGCGACCGATCGCGCCAAGCAGAGTGCAGCACTGCTCAGCGAGTTCAAGGACGAGTAGCCCTACTTAAAGCCCTTGATAAGCCAGCCCTCTTTGAGGGCTGCGTCCAGCACCGCCATGTCATGACCGGGCATGATGTGGAGCGCTGGGTTGGCATCCTTCAACGCCTTGATTGCCGCCATTTGCGCGAGCACCGCCACGCGATCCTCACCAATGACATAGGTCGCAAGGCGCGGCCGCTCACGGACCAAATCGATATTGGCCATCTTCCAGCTGACATCGCCGAGGAACAGGTATTCCTTACCGTCTGCGCGCTGCACATAAACCATTTGGCTGCCCGGCGTATGCCCGCGCGCTTTGATCAGAACAACGCCCGGCGCCAGCGCATGGAGACCGTCATACTCAAGGGGCTTCACGCGGTCTTGCGCCTCTTTGGGCAGTTTCGCTGCGAATGGAACATCGCTCGTCAGCTGTTCCTTGTTGAGGACGGCCCGAGGCAAGATGGTGTCGAGGTCCTTGGCCGTTACCAGCCCGCCCATGTGATCAAGGTGTTCATGGGTGACGACGATGGCCTCCGCCTGCGCCATCGCGCTCAGCACGCGACCGAAAGCTTCCCGGTCGAAGAAGGTGGCGCCGCTTTGCTTGGCCGCCTCTTCGTCATAGGCGGTCTCAAGAATGATCGATGGCCGGCCGTCGCGCACGACTTGATAGGACTGGAACGGGAAGACGCTGGCCTCCCACCCGGCGGCCGAGCGCGTGAAGGCCAAGGGCATCTCGCCGCTGGCGACATGCTCGACCCGCACCTCGACCGGCTTGCCGCCAGCCACTTCGTTGGCGGCGGCGCGCAATTCCGCAATGTCGAGCCTGAATTGGCCGGGCTCCCCGTCGCCTGCGAGGATCAGCCACCAATAGGCCACACCCGCAGCGACGGCGATTGCGGCCAGTATCCAAAGCGTGATGCGGAGCCAGGCGCGCATGAGATGTCCCTCCTGAACCATTGTCCCCGGATCGTTTATAGCCGATTAACGCGGGCTGTGCTTAAAATCTGCGATGTCGTTTAACAGTTTCGGCCACATGTTCCGCGTGACGACCTGGGGCGAGAGCCACGGGCCCGCGATCGGCTGCGTGATTGATGGCTGCCCACCCGGCATCCCGTTGAGCGAGGCAGACATCCAACCCTGGCTCGACCGCAGGCGGCCGGGCACGTCGAAATTCGTGACCCAGCGCCAGGAGCCGGACACGGTCCGCATCTTATCCGGCACTTTCGCCGATGAGCGAATGGCCGGACCACTAACCACGGGAACGCCGATTGCGCTTCACATCGATAATCAGGACGCCCGCTCCAAGGACTATGGCGGCATCCGCGACAAATTCCGGCCAGGCCATGCTGACTATGCCTATTGGGCCAAATATGGTGTGCGCGACTACCGCGGCGGCGGGCGGCAATCGGCGCGGGAGACAGCCTCGCGCGTTGGCGCAGGCGCAGTTGCACGCAAGGTGCTGAACCACCTTGTGCCCGGAGGTGTCACGGTCAGGGCCGCAATGATCCAGATGGGGCCACACGCTATTGACCGCGCGCGCTGGGATTGGTCCGCCTGCGAACAAAACCCGTTCTGGTGCCCTGATCCGCAAACCGCGGAACGGTGGGGGGATTACCTGGAGGGCGTGCGCAAAGCGGGATCGTCAACCGGCGCCATCATTGAGGTGTTAGCCGAGGGTGTGCCGCCCGGCTGGGGTGCGCCGCTTTATGGCAAGCTCGATCAGGATTTGGCCTCTGCCCTTATGAGTATCAACGCGGTCAAGGGCGTTGAGATTGGTGCGGGCTTTGCCGCTGCTGCCTTCTCGGGCGAGGATAATGCCGATGAAATGCGGTCAGGGCCGCAATTCCTGTCCAACCATGCAGGTGGTATTCTCGGCGGGATATCGACCGGCCAGCCGGTTGTGGCCCGCTTTGCGGTGAAGCCGACCTCCTCGATCTTGACGCCGCGCCGGACCATCGATGTGCAGGGTCATGAGACGGATATTCTGACCAAGGGCCGTCATGACCCTTGCGTCGGCATCCGGGCGGTGCCTGTCGGCGAAGCGATGATGGCGATCGTCTTGGCTGACCACGCGCTGCGCCATCGCGGCCAATGCGGTTAGACTTTTCTGACGCGCATCTTATCCGAAAACCGCTTCACACTTTTCGGGATGCGCTAACCCCGCAGCCCCTCCCGCCGCACCCAGTCTTCGCAATCCGTCAGGGCTTTCTCGAAGCGGTCGAACATTTCGTTGATCTCGCTCTCGGTAATGATCATGGGCGGGCAGAAGGCGAGACGGTCATGCAGAAGCGAGCGCGTCAGAAGGCCATGCTTCTCGGCGAATTTGACGAGAGCGGGGCCGACCAGTTGCTTGGGCTCGAAATTGCGCTTGGCGGCTTTGTCGGCATTGAGCTCGACCACGCCAACAAGGCCGATGGCATCGCCCTCGCCGACAAGAGGAAGCGCTTCGAGCGCCTTGATCCGCTTGCGGAACAAGGGGGCCATGCTGCGCACATGGCCGACGATGTTGCGTTCCTCATAGATGGCGATCGTCTCGTTGGCGACTGCCGCTGCGACCGGATGCGCCGAATAGGTGAAGCCATGCGCAAAGGTGCCGATCTTCCGGCTTTCATCGAGCATCGCTTGATACATGTCCTCAGGTACCAGCATCGCGGCGATCGGCGCATAGGCGGAGGAGAGTTGCTTGGCACAAGACACCGTGTGCGGCCGCATACCATAGGTCTGCGCGCCCCAGAGATTACCGGTACGGCCAAAGCCGCAAATGACCTCGTCATCGATGAACAGGATGTCGTATTTGGCGAGCACCGGCTGAATATGGGCGTAGTAGGTCATAGGAGGGATGATCACGCCACCAGCGCCCATGACGGGCTCTGCGATCATGGCGGCGACCGTGTCCGGTCCTTCGCGCAGGATCAGCGTTTCGAGATTGGCGGCGAGGCGCTTGCAGAAGTCCTCCTCGCTCTCGCCTGCTTCCGCGTTGCGCCAGTAATGCGGGCAATCGGTGAATTTGATGAAGTCGAGCGGCAAATCCCAGTCCCGGTGGTTGTTGGGCAGGCCGGTCAGCGAGGCCGCGACCATGGTGACGCCGTGATAGGCCTTATGGCGGGAGATGATCTTTTTCTTCTGCGGCCTCCCGAGTGCATTGTTGTAGTACCAGACAAGCTTGATCTGGGTGTCGTTGATCTCGGAGCCTGAGGCCGCGAAGAACACCTTGGATGTCGGCATCGGCGCGATCTCTTTGAGCTTCTCGGCGAGCGCGATGCCGGCCTCGTGGCTCTTGCCCGCAAAGACGGTCGCGTAGGGCAGGCGGCGCATTTGCCGGACAGCAGCCTCGATCAGCCGCTCTTCGCCATGGCCGAGCCCATTGCACCAAAGACCGGCGAGGCCCTCGATATATTCCTTGCCCTGACTGTCATAGACATAGATGCCTTTGCCCGAATCCATAACCAAGGGACCCGCCTCGCGCACGCTGGCGAGGTTGGTATAGGGGTGGATCATGGTCTCGATATCGCGCACTTGCTCATTGCTAAGCTTGTGAACTGTGGCGGTCATTGGCGGCGCTCCGGAGCGGGGATTTGAGTCTTGAGGATTGAGTATAGGCAGGTTCTTGACGGCGCCGCTATGTGGCGGACGCACCCCAACCTTGAGGCATGGGCGGCCAGCGGCCGATCCCGCCATTCTCAATCAAGAGCCCGGTCAACGTGCGGTCCATATGCTGCGCTCGCCAGGTGAGCATCTCCTGCGACAGCGCAAGCAGGCGCGCGGGGTCTTCTAGAGGCGTGCGCCAGGTGGGGTCTTGCGCCAAATCGAAGGCCAGCGCGCGGCCATCCGCAAATTGCACATAAGCCGCATCCGTGCGGCGCAGGACAGCGAGGCTTTGACGTTCCAGCCGCCGGTCCCACGGCCAGTCATGCGGGCCTTTGCCGATAAAGCCGAAGCGCCAGTCAAACTCCCAATGCGCGGCCTCACGCCACCAAGGGGGTTCGCGGGCCTCCAGGAACGGGGTGAGGGGCACGCCGTCGCATTGCGCAGGCACTGGGATGCCCATGGCTTCGCAGAGGGTTGGGAAGATGTCGATCGTTTCGGTAAAGCGCTCGAGGGCCTTCCCATGGCCTTGTGGGTGGCGCGGATCGCGGACAAGGCCCAGGATGTGATAGGAGGGATCGAAATACCCGGCCTTTTGCTTGAGGCCGTGCTCGCCCAATTGCTCGCCATGGTCGGCGGTCACGACAATGAGGGTATTCTCCCATTGGCCCGAGGCCTCCAACGCCGCCCAGACGCGGCCGAGCTGCGCATCGACCTCCGAGATCATGCCGTAGTACTGCGCGATCATGTGGCGGAGCGCTTGCAGTTCTTGCGGCGCTTGCAAGACCTCCCAGCGCAAGAGGCCGGCGTGGAAAGGCTCCGGGGCCCTAGGCCGCGGCGCGGCTGGCAGGGGCACCGCATCAGGGTCGTAGGCCCGGGTATAGTGCCCTGCGGCGGCATAAGGCGGGTGCGGGCGGAAATGCGACAGATGCGCGAACCAAGGCCGCGTCTGCGCCCGATGCCAGTCCAGGAACCGGTCAGTCAGGAACGCGGCCATGGAGTGCTCAGCGGGC
>DMER01000029.1:15039-15196 GCA_003451645.1 Alphaproteobacteria bacterium
GGAGGACCTCGTCCGGGTCAGCCGGGATTTCGTGGCCGAGCTCCCGCAACCAAGCCATCCAACTCACCGGCCGCTCCGCCGCCAGGCGGTGGCCAATGACAAAGCCGGGCAGCACCTCCTCGTAATGCTGGAGTCTGGGGTCGTCTGGGCCGCGCGC
>DMER01000029.1:15504-15805 GCA_003451645.1 Alphaproteobacteria bacterium
GCATCCAGCGCCGTGCCATTCGCCACTACCCGGTGGTTCATCTGGTACATGCCCGTATAGAGCGAAGCCCGGCCCGGGCTGCACGGCGCGCTCTGGGTGTAATGCCTCTTGAGCAATACACCTTCGCGCGCCAGGCGATCCAGATTGGGCGTGCGCACGATCGGGTGGCCGGCAGCACCCAGCATGTCGCCCCGAAACTGATCCAGCGTAACAAGAAGGATGTTCATGGGGCGTGCGATAGCACAAAACCCTGGTCTTTCGCCAAGCGAACGTAACACAACGTAACAGAACGAAACAAAAC
>DMER01000029.1:16054-16187 GCA_003451645.1 Alphaproteobacteria bacterium
CCGTATACGGAGCAAAAATGGCGGAATTCCGCGATTGCCGCTCCGGCTTGTTACGTAAAACACGCGATTTTCTCGAAAGGAGCGTGTCCCGCTCAGGTGAGGCAAAGCATCAAGGCCCCTATGAGGCGCGCCC
>DMER01000029.1:16404-16939 GCA_003451645.1 Alphaproteobacteria bacterium
CAAGGCCCCTATGAGGCGCGCCCTTGAGCGGGACGGGGCGGCAATGCCACTCTAGCGCCAAGTGCCACCCTGTCGGATAAGGGCGCACCCCAATCAGGAGCAATGCCCCCATGACCATCCACATCAGCCATGACGGCCCCGTTGCCATCGTCACTATGAACCGCCCGGAGGCCATGAACGCCCTCAATCGCGCCCTTCGCAGTGCCTTGGCCGAGACATTCGCGGCCCTCGACAGCAGTGACGCGGTGCGCGTGGTGGTCCTGACCGGGGCGGGTCCCAAAGCCTTCACAGCGGGTCTGGACCTCAAGGAATTGGGGTCGGATGCCTCGGCCCTGGGGGCTGCAAACGCGCAAGAACCGGCCCGAAACCCGGTCAAGGCAGTCGAAACCTGCCGAAAACCGGTCATTGGCGCGATCAATGGCGTGGCGATCACGGGCGGGTTCGAGCTCGCCCTTGCATGCGATATCCTGATCGCCAGCGAGGCCGCGCGCTTTGCCGACACCCATGCGCGGGTGGGCATCATGCCGGGCTGGGG
>DMER01000029.1:17176-17301 GCA_003451645.1 Alphaproteobacteria bacterium
CGCCTGATTGGGATACACCGGGCCAAGGAATTGTCGCTGAGCGGGAACTTTCTGGATGCGGCGACGGCGGAGCGCTGGGGTCTCGTCAATCGGGTGGTTCCGGCCCCTGAATTATTGCCGGTTGC
>DMER01000118.1:0-225 GCA_003451645.1 Alphaproteobacteria bacterium
CAGAAGACAGAAAAAAGTTCGTCAAAATCCTTCACAATCAGACCCCAGATCGCAGACGCCAGTTCCTTTCTGTCCTCTGACATCTGGAGTCTGTCTTCTGCCTTTCCGCGGGATGGAGCAGCCCGCCACCGAAGAGCCGGAGGCTCGAGGACCGAAACAAAACGCTACCGGGCGTCCAGCAAACACGGTAGCAAATATCTCAACGCGGGATGGAGCAGCCCGGTA
>DMER01000118.1:481-26110 GCA_003451645.1 Alphaproteobacteria bacterium
TCAGGCTCATAACCTGAAGGTCATAGGTTCAAATCCTATTCCCGCAACCACAATGAGGACGCGACTTAGCTTCAGCTAAGTTGCCCGTCCGAATTGTGTCCTCGGGCTTGACCCGAGGACCCATGGCGACGTCCTTCCGTCTGCCAACAAAAGAATGGACCGAGCCAGCCACTCGCTTAAGCTCGTGGGCGTCTACGCTCTGATCGCCGTTGCCGATGGCGGCTGGCCCTGACGGGACGCTTTCGAAGTCCCGCAACCAGTTCAAAGATGCCAGACTGCAGATGGCAGACCCACTCCGTCCTCTGACGTCTGCCCTCCGGTCTCTGCCCTCAGGTTTGACCCCAAGGACTGCTGGCAACATCATGTGGCCGCGAGGGCAATCCGTATACGGATGTTATAGGGTGATCTGAAATATCTCGGTCGCATGACCCTCGTGGTCCACGCAAGCGATGCGCTGCCAACCGCTGCGGCGCATAAGGGAGCCAGCGGTTGCCGTCGCACAATAGACGCTTGTGTAACCCAATTGGTGAGCAGCCCCTGGCAAGGCGCGGACAAGGGCCGCTCCAAGGCCCTGACGCCTGAACCCTGGCTCGACACAGGCAGCCCCCAGCCAAGGGCCCCAGTGCGTAAATTCGGCAAAGGGCTCGGTCTTGAGCGCTGCAAATCCGCGCGGAATGCCATCCAACAAAGCAACCATACCCATGGGCAACGAGCCCCAATTGGCATAGCGCGCAAGATCAGCGCACGCATCGCCCGGTCCGTTTGGGCCGTAGTAGTCCGGCCACTCACGCTCAAACCAGCCTTGGATCAGCGCGTGAGATTCTGGGACTTGGGCGAGTGGGGTCACCGAAATGCGAGTGGACTGAGGCATGAGCGGACTGACTAGGCAGCGCGTTGCGCGATTGGAAACCAAGCGCTGCGCGGGTTTGACAACGAGTTATGAGCACTATCATTCTATCAGAGATTTCCTTTCGCGATGGAGAGAAACAATGATGCTTAGTCTTCGTATGTTGGCTCTCAGCCTTTTAGCGGTTCAGCTCAGCGGGCACGCGTGGGCGCGGGTAGACCAACAAACGGAAAAAGGATTTCGGGTGGTCCACACGGTCACCGTCACGGCAGATGCAAGCGCCGCTTTCGAGAGGTTCGTTAAGATTGGTTCGTGGTGGAGCAAAGCCCACACCTATTCGGGCGAGGCGAAGAACCTGAAGATTGATCTGACCCCCGGCGGCTGCTGGTGCGAACGGGTTGGGCAGGGCGGCTTTGTCAAACATATGGAGGTGCTGACAGCCTTGCCAGGCCAGCATTTAGCCTTTCAAGGTGGTCTCGGGCCCTTGCAACGTCTTGGCGCGTCGGGCGTGATGGCTGTGGATTTCAAGACCAAGGACGGCAAGACGGACGTCTCAATGGTGTATACCGTTACTGGCTTATTTGATGACAAGGAGGTTGCAGGCTTGGCGGCGGCTGTTGACGGCGTGTTGGGCGAGCAGATCAAGCGGTATGCTGATGCCAAGACATCTGGCGAGGTGCCAAAGCAGCCTTGACAGGAGCGTCCTGGCAGCATATCCGATCACCCCTTAAACCCGCGGGTCCGTTTATGGCCTCGTTGGGGGCGTAGCTCAGTTGGTTAGAGCGCCGGCCTGTCACGCCGGAGGTCGCGGGTTCGAGCCCCGTCGCTCCCGCCATCGCGCGGTCCACCAGACCCGCGACGGGCATATTTCTCGGATTGAACTTGGTCGCGGGTTCGAGCCCCCCCCAACGCATCGAACCCGCCATCGCGCGGACCATCAGACCCGCGACGGGCATGTTTCTCGGATTGAACTTGGTCGCGGGTTCGAATGGCCGGTGACGTGATCATTGCCGGTTGCGTAGTTGCGGCAACAGACCCGTGACAAAATATCAAATCACTTGCTTCTCAAGCGGCGGCCGTTAGGTTCTGCCTGTCAGAATCTGGCTTGCCGTTGTCACGCGGCACTCCTTGAGGTCACACAATGCCGTCCGGTCTTGAGCCGCTATTGTTGGAATACCTGCCGATCATCTTGTTCTTAGGGATTGCGATCGTATTGGGCGGTGTCTTGATGGTGCTGCCGCTAATACTGGCGCCGTCAAATCCCGATCCGGAAAAATTGTCAGCCTATGAATGCGGGTTCAACGCCTTTGAAGACGCACGCATGAAGTTCGACGTGCGCTTTTATCTGGTCGGTATCCTGTTCATCATATTCGATCTGGAAGTGGCGCTGCTGATCCCATGGGCGATCACTCTGTTTCCCAATGGCTGGTTCGGCTTCGGGTCCGCCATGCTGTTCCTTGGTATCCTGACGGTCGGGTTCATCTATGAGTGGAAGAAAGGGGCCTTGGAATGGGAATAGACAACACAAGCCCAGTCCTGCGCCCAGCCTTTTCGGCCGCTCGCAGCTCGATCGAGGGGGTGAGCCGCCCCATCAATCCTGACGATCCTTATTATGCGGCGCTGAAAGAGGAAGTGGACAATAAGGGCTATATCGTTGCGAACGCTGAGGACGTGATCAATTGGGCGCGCACCGGCTCGCTGATGTGGATGTTGTTTGGGCTGGCGTGCTGCGGTGTGGAGATGATGCACGCATCCATGCCGCGCTATGATTTGGAGCGCTTTGGCATCGCGCCGCGGGGGACACCCCGCCATTCCGACGTGATGATCGTGGCCGGAACACTGACCAACAAAATGGCACCAGCACTGCGCAAGGTCTATGACCAGATGCCCGAGCCGCGTTATGTGATCTCTATGGGCTCCTGCGCCAACGGCGGCGGCTATTACCACTACAGTTACTCGGTTGTGCGCGGCTGCGACCGGATTGTGCCGGTGGACATCTATATCCCTGGCTGCCCGCCGAGCGCGGAAGCCCTCGTTTATGGGTTCATGCTTCTGCAAAAGAAAATCCGTCGCGTGGGCAATATCATCCGGTGACCGCCATGGCCGATCTCAACACATTGGAAGACAATCTGCGCAGCGAGTTTGGTCCAGCGGTCATAGCAGCCCAGCAAATGCTAGGCGAGTTGACGCTGATCGTTTCGCCGGATGTCTTGAGCCGCCTCATGGTGTTTCTGCGCGACAATCCAAAGTGCCGCTTCACGACCCTGATCGACATTTGCGGGGCGGATTATCCGAGCAGGGCTGAGCGCTTTGAGGTGGTCTATCATCTGCTGTCCATGCATCTGAACCATCGTCTTCGCATCAAGGTACGGGTGGGCGAGGGCCAAGTGATCGACAGCGTTGTGCCGGTTTGGCCAGCAGCCAATTGGTACGAGCGTGAGGCGTTCGACATGTATGGCATCGAGTTCCGCAACCACCCTGACCTCCGCCGGATCCTGACGGATTACGGCTTCACCGGGCATCCCTTGCGCAAGGACTTTCCGCTGACCGGTTATGTCGAGGTGCGCTATGACGAGGAGCAGAAGCGGGTGGTCTATGAACCCGTCAAACTGACTCAAGAATTCCGCAAATTCGATTTCATGAGCCCGTGGGAAGGCGCGCAATATGTGCTGCCTGGCGATGAGAAGGCCGCCAAACCGGCCGGGGCAGCAAAACCATGAGCGACACTGCGAGCATCCAGCCAAAGCAGAAAAACATCACGATCAATTTCGGCCCTCAGCACCCGGCAGCGCACGGCGTTCTGCGCCTGGTCCTTGAGCTCGATGGCGAAGTCGTGGAGCGCGTGGACCCGCATGTGGGGCTCCTCCATCGCGGCACTGAAAAGCTGATCGAGCACAAGACCTATCTCCAGGCTGTGCCCTATTTTGACCGGCTCGATTATGCGGCGCCTATGAACCAGGAGCATGCCTATGCGCTGGCGGTCGAGAAATTGCTCGGCATCAGCGCGCCACCGCGTGCGCAATATATCCGGGTGCTCTTTGCGGAATTGACCCGCATAATGAGCCACATCTTGAACACGACAACGCAAGCCATGGACGTAGGCGCGATGACGCCCGTCCTTTGGGGCTTTGAAGACCGCGAGAAATTGATGGTCTTTTACGAGCGCGCGAGCGGCAGCCGCATGCATGCGGCCTATTTCCGCCCCGGCGGCGTGCATCAGGACCTGCCGCAAGCCTTGCTCGACGACATTTATGCGTGGGCGGAGCAATTCCCCAAAATGATCGATGATATTGAGGGCCTGCTCACCGACAACCGGATTTTCAAGCAACGCAACGTCGATATTGGCTTGGTTTCCAAGGAAGATGCGATCGCGTGGGGCTTCTCAGGCGTCATGGTGCGCGGCTCCGGCATTGCCTGGGACCTGCGCCGCAACCAACCTTACGAGTGCTATAACGACCTCGAGTTCAAGATCCCGCTGGGCAAGAACGGCGATAATTACGATCGCTATTTGTGCCGCATGGAGGAGATGCGCGAATCAATTAAAATCATGAAGCAATGCATCGAGAAAATGCCCAAGGGGCCGGTGCATGACACGACGGGCAAGATCGTGGCACCTAAACGCGGCGAGATGAAAGCCTCAATGGAGGCGCTGATCCACCACTTCAAACTTTATACCGAGGGGTTCAAGGTGCCCGAGAGCGAGGCCTACGCCTGTGTCGAGGCGCCCAAGGGCGAGTTTGGGGTCTATCTGGTGAGCGACGGCACGAACAAGCCTTATCGCTGCAAGATCCGCGCGCCGGGTTGGCCGCATTTGGCTGCAATGGACCATCTGTGCAAGGGCTATATGCTGGCGGATGTCTCAGCCATTCTGGGTTCGCTTGACATTGTGTTCGGGGAGATTGACCGGTGAGATCCGTCAAGATCGACCATCTGGTCAAGGTCTACAACGCCCACAATGCCAAGGCGTTTGCAGACTGCTTTACCCCGGATGCGGAGGTTTATGACCACCCTGGCCATTTGGCGCAAAAGGGCCAGGCGGCGATCCGGGATTTTTATACCAAGCTGTTTGACGAGCACCCGCAGAACAAATGCGATGTTCTGTACAAGGCCGATCTGGGCGATTGCATCGTCAGCCACGAACGCATTCATCGCTCCGCCGCCACGCGGCCCTTTGATGTGGTGGCTGTCTATCGCTTCAAGGGCGACCTGGTCGCCCGGCTTGATTTCATCCGTGAACACCGCGACTAGGACCTAAAAGAGCCCGCCATCATGAGCCTGCGCCGCCTCCACCCTCAGCAACCCAAACATTTTGCCTGGACGGCGGATAATGCTCTGTGGGCGGACAGGCAGATTGCGAAATATCCCCCTGGCCGTCAGGCCTCGGCGGTCGTGCCGCTCTTGTGGCGTGCGCAAGAGCAAAATGGCGGCCATGTAACTGAACCGATGATTGCACTAATCGCCCAGCAATTAGGGCTGTCGCGTATCCGGGTGCTCGAGATTGCAACGTTCTACACGATGTTCAACCTCAAGCCTGTAGGGCAGCATCTGATCCAGGTGTGCACCACCACGCCCTGCATGTTGCGAGGCTCAGCCGACGTTGTGGCCGCGTGCAAAAAGCACATCCATCCCAATCCCGAGACGGTCTCGGCCGATGGCAAGATGTCGTGGATGGAGGTCGAGTGCCTAGGCGCCTGCGTCAACGCGCCGTTGGTGCAAGTAGAAGATGATTACTATGAAGACCTGGATGGCCCAAAGACCGAGGCCTTGATCGAAGCGCTTCGTAAAGGGCAACGGCCGAAACCGGGACCGCAAGGGATCAACCGGTTGAACTCGGCGCCTGAGGGTGGGGCTCTGACGTTGACGGGTAAGGAGTAAGCGATGCTCGCCGACAAGGACCGGATTTTCACAAACCTCTACGGCCAGCATGATTGGCGGCTTGAGGCCGCGCGCCAACGCGGCGCCTGGGACAATACCAAAGCGCTGATCGAGCGCGGCCATGACGCGATCATCAATGAGATGAAGAAATCGGGATTGCGCGGGCGCGGCGGAGCAGGCTTCCCGACGGGCCTTAAATGGTCGTTCATGCCCAAGCAATCCGACGGGCGCCCGTCTTATCTGGTCGTCAACGCGGATGAGTCCGAACCCGGCACCTGCAAGGACCGTGACATCATGCGCCACGATCCGCATTTGCTGATCGAGGGGTGCTTGGTCGCCTCCTTCGCGATGCGTGCGCATGCTTGTTACATCTATGTGCGGGGCGAGTTCCGCCGCGAATACAAGATCGTCGAGGCCGCGATCGAGGAGGCCTATGCGGCGGGGCTGATCGGCAAGAATGCGTGCGGGTCCGGTTGGGATTTTGACTGCTATGTCCATCATGGCGCGGGCGCCTATATTTGCGGCGAGGAAACAGCCCTCATCGAAAGCCTTGAAGGCAAAAAGGGCATGCCGCGGCTGAAGCCGCCATTTCCCGCCAATGTGGGTCTTTATGGCTGCCCCACAACAGTCAATAATGTTGAGAGCATCGCGGTGGCGCCCACCATCCTGCGCCGTGGAGCGGAATGGTTCTCGAGCTTTGGGCGGCCGAACAATGCGGGCACCAAGGTGTTCTGCATCTCCGGCCATGTGAACCGCCCGTGCAATGTCGAGGAGGCGATGTCGATCCCCTTGCGCGAGCTGATCGAGAAACATGCGGGCGGTGTGCGCGGCGGCTGGGATAATCTTCTGGCGGTGATCCCGGGCGGGTCTTCTGTGCCGCTGCTGCCCAAGGCGATTTGCGACACGGTGCTGATGGATTTCGATGCCTTGCGTGATGTGCAATCGGGGCTGGGCACGGCAGGCGTGGTTGTCATGGACAAGTCGACCGATGTGATTGCCGCGATTGCGCGCCTGTCACGGTTCTACAAGCACGAATCGTGCGGGCAGTGTACGCCCTGCCGCGAGGGCACGGGTTGGATTTGGCGGGTGATGGAGCGGCTTGTGCGCGGCGAAGCGGACCCGTCGGAAATCGATCTGTTGTTTGAGGTGACGAAGCAGGTCGAGGGGCACACGATCTGCGCGCTCGGCGACGCGGCTGCATGGCCCATCCAGGGGCTGATCCGGCACTTCCGGCCCGTGATCGAGGAGCGTATTCGGACGAAGCGCGGGACCGCGAAGCCTATGGCGGCGGAGTAGGGCGATGACCAAAATCCTCATCGACGGCCATGAACACGATCTGCCTGGCGAGCTGACCATGCTTCAGGCTTGCGAGGCTGCGGGGGCCGAGATCCCGCGCTTCTGCTATCATGAGCGTCTGTCGATCGCGGGCAATTGCCGCATGTGCCTGATCGAGGTGCGCATGGGCGGCAAGCCGGGGCCCAAGCCCGTCGCGTCCTGCGCCCAGCAGCTGAAGGATTTGCCGCCCGTCAAGGAAGGCCAGCCATTGCATGAGCTCATCACCAACAGTGTGACCGTGAAAAAGGCACGCGAAGGCGTGATGGAGTTTCTGCTCATCAACCACCCGCTCGATTGCCCGATTTGCGATCAGGGCGGCGAGTGCGATTTGCAGGATCAGGCGATGGCCTATGGCCATGCCAAGTTCAACCGCTTCGAAGAGAACAAGCGTGCGGTCACCGACAAGAATATGGGGCCGCTGGTCAACACGATCATGACGCGCTGCATCCACTGCACGCGCTGTGTGCGCTTTGCGGCCGAGGTTGCGGGCGTCGATGAAATCGGCGCCACGGGCCGCGGCGAGGATATGGAGATCACGACCTATCTTGAGCGCGCGGTCACCTCCGAAATGTCGGGCAATGTGATCGATTTGTGCCCGGTGGGCGCGCTTACCTCCAAGCCCTACAAATTCAACGCGCGGCCCTGGGAGCTGACCAAGACAGAATCTGTGGACGTCATGGATGCGGTGGGCTCGGCCATCCGCGTTGACGCGCGCGGGCCGGAGGTCATGCGTATTCTTCCGCGCACGAATGAAGATGTGAACGAGGAATGGATTTCCGACAAGACGCGCTTCGCCTGCGACGGCCTAAGGCGGCAGCGCCTCGACCGGCCTTATGTGCGCCGGGACGGCAAGCTGCAACCGGCCACATGGGCTGAGGCCTTTGCGGCGATTGCTGTCCGGGTAAAGGCCACGACCGGCGCGCGCATCGGGGCGCTTGCGGGCGATCTGTGCGCTGCCGAAGAGATCAAGGCGCTGAAAGATTTGATGCAGGCGCTGAAGTCCCCGCACATGGATTGCCGTCAGGATGGCAGCCTTCTGGGGACGGACAGCCAAGGCAACCGCCAGGCGCGCCAGTCCTATCTGTTCAACACAAACATTGCCGGGATCGAGCAGGCGGATGCGATCCTGCTGATCGGGACCAATCCCCGGTGGGAGGCGCCGCTGATCAACGCGCGCATCCGCAAGACCTGGCTGCGCAACCCAGTGCGGATTTTCCGGATCGGCCCGGCACATGACCTCACCTATCCGGTGGACGAGTTGGGTGCTAACCCGCAAATCTTGAGCGAGATCGCACAAGGCCATCATGCCGTCTTTCAAACATTGAAGGACGCAAAGCACCCCATGCTCATCGTGGGCCCGCAAGCCTATGCGCGAGCCGATGGGGCGGCCATCCTTGCGCTGTCTGCCCAGATCGCGCGGGAGACGGGGATGATCGGACCGGAAGGGCAGTGGAACGGCTTCAATGTTTTGCACACCGCTGCAGCGCGCGTTGGCGCACTCGATCTGGGCTTCCTGCCTGGACCCGGTGGCCGCACCACACATGGGATGATCGAGGCCGCACGGTCGGGCGAGCTGGATGTGCTTTATCTTCTGGGTACGGATGAGCTGCCGTCTTATGATCTGGGCCAAGCCTTTGTGATCTATCAGGGCCATCATGGCGACCGCGCAGCCCACCGCGCGGATGTGATCTTGCCGGGGGCAGCCTATACGGAAAAGAACGGCACCTATGTAAACACGGAAGGCCGTGTGCAGCTTGGCCGCCGCGCGATATTCCCGCCAGGCGATGCGCGGGAGGATTGGACCATCCTGCGCGCATTGTCGGAGCATCTTGGGGCGGTGCTGCAATACGACACGCTCGAGCAGCTGCGCGCCGCGATGCTCCAGGATGCGCCGCACATCGCGCATAAGGACTTGGCGCCGGCAAATCCTGGCGCCGATCCCACCATCTGGACCCGGATCGGCGAGGAGGGGGCGATTGATGGCACGCCGCTGAAGGCCGCCATTCACGATTTCTATCTCACCAACGCGATTGCCCGCGCCAGCCAAACCATGGCCGAGTGCTCCCGCACCTATGGCCGCGGCGGCATGACCATGGCCGCCGAATGAGGAGCCCAGCGACATCATGATCCTCATCGATTTTTTCTCCTGGCTGGGCCTGCCTTATGAGGTGTCGTGGACCATTGGCACCGCGGCCATGATCCTGGCGCTCGTCGTCGGGTTGCTGCTGACCTGCGCATTCATTCTATTGCTGGACCGCAAAGTCTGGGCATCCGTTGCTTTGCGCAAAGGCCCCAATGTGGTGGGACCCTTTGGTCTGCTGCAGTCCTTTGCGGATTTCATCAAATTCGTGGCGAAGGAAGTGATCATCCCGGCAGGGGCCAACAAGGTGATCTTCGCACTTGCGCCGCTGATCTCGTTTGTGCTCGCGGCGATTGCCTGGGCCGTGATCCCGGTTGCGGAGGGCTGGGTTGTTTCCGACATCAATGTCGGCATTCTTTATTTGTTCGCGATCTCTTCCCTGGGCGTCTATGGCATCATTATGGGTGGATGGGCGTCGAATTCGAAATACCCGTTTCTGGGGTCGCTGCGCTCGGCCGCACAAATGGTCTCCTACGAGGTGTCGATCGGGTTCGTGCTGATCACGGTCCTGCTGACGGCCGGCACCTTGAACCTCAGCAAGATCGTCGAGGCGCAAGCGCAAGGCTGGTTCCTGGTGAGCCACCTGTTTCCCATGGCAGTGGTCTTTTTCATCTCAGCTTTGGCTGAGACCAACCGGCCGCCCTTTGACCTGCCGGAAGCGGAGTCCGAACTCGTGGCGGGCTATCAGGTGGAGTATTCCTCAACCTGGTACCTGCTGTTCATGGTGGGCGAATACCTCAACATCATGTTGATGTGCGCGATGGTGACCATCCTGTTCCTGGGTGGATGGCTGCCGCCATTGGACATCGCACCTTTCAATTGGGTCCATGGTTTCTTCTGGTTCTTCATCAAGCTGTGGGCGGTATTCTTCTTGTTTGCGATGACCAAGGCCTTTGTGCCCAGGTACCGCTATGATCAGCTGATGCGGATCGGCTGGAAGCTGTTTCTGCCCTTCTCGCTGGTGTGGGTGGTCTTGACCGCCGCCTACATGCTGGCGACCCAACAACCTGCTGCCGGATAGTGTGACATGATCCAATGGCTGCGCGGCTTTTTCCTGATCGACATTTTGTCCGGATTTTTCTTGGCAAGCCGTTATCTGTTCAAGGCCAAGCACACGGTGAACTATCCCTTTGAGAAGGGACCATTAAGCCCGCGCTTCCGCGGAGAGCATGCGTTGCGCCGCTATGCCAATGGCGAGGAGCGCTGCATCGCGTGCAAGCTGTGTGAGGCAATTTGTCCCGCCCAGGCGATTACCATCGAGGCGGAGCCGCGTGAAGACGGATCGCGCCGGACCACGCGCTATGACATTGACATGGTGAAGTGCATTTATTGCGGCTTTTGCCAGGAAGCATGCCCGGTCGATGCCATTGTCGAGGGACCCAATTTCGAATTTGCCACCGAGACCCGCGAGGAGTTGCTCTACAACAAGGAAAAGTTGTTGGCGAATGGTGACCGCTGGGAAAGGGAAATCGCAAAAAATCTGGAGTTGGACGCTCCGTACCGCTAAGAGACTTCCATTCTTTGGCGCCCCGCGAGTCGTGTTCGCATACGACTGTGTCGGTGCCGCGCCTGGGCAGGCCTGCCTTAGGTGCTTTCCACTGGGATTGAGCCTGCGATGCTAATGGCCTTGGCCTTTTATCTGTTTGCGGCCGTGCTGACCGTTGCGGCAGTGATGGTCATTGCCGCGCGCAATCCGGTCCATTCGGTCTTGTTCCTGATTCTGGCCTTTTTTAATGCCGCTGGGCTCTTTGTCCTTCTGGGGGCCGAGTTTTTGGCCATGACGCTCGTGATCGTGTATGTCGGCGCGGTCGCGGTCCTCTTCCTGTTTGTGGTGATGATGCTCGACATCGATTTCACCGAGTTGCGCGAGGGCTTCTTGAACTACGCCCCCATCGGCGGCCTCATTGGTGGCGTCCTGTTGATCGAACTGGTGCTGTTCCTCGGCGGGATGATGGTCGCGCCCGCAAGCAGCGCGCCGCGCGCCAGCCCAGTTCGCGAAGGCGTGTCCAATACGCAAGCCCTGGGCGAGGTCATCTACACCCAGTACATCTTTGTGTTTCAGGCGGCGGGCATGATCCTGCTCATCGCCATGATTGGTGCCATTGTGCTGACCTTGCGCGAACGCACCGGTGTGCGCCGTCAGAATGTGGCCGCCCAGGTTGGGCGCACGCGGGCACAAGCGGTCGAGAATGTGGACATCAAGCCCGGGGCGGGGATCTAAGCCATGATCATCGGGCTGGGCCATTATCTGACCGTTGCCGCGATCGTCTTTACGATCGGCGTGTTCGGCATCTTTTTGAACCGCAAGAATGTCATCATTATCTTGATGTCCATCGAGCTGATCCTGCTTGCCGTGAACATCAATCTGGTCGCGTTCTCCTCTTTTATGGGCGATCTGGCAGGCCAAGTGTTCGCGCTGTTCATTCTGACCGTTGCCGCCGCAGAGGCGGCGATCGGCTTGGCCATTCTGGTGGTCTATTTCCGCAACCGTGGGTCCATCGCGGTTGAAGATATCAACATGATGAAAGGCTAGCCCTGTCCACCATGCGCCCGGAAAGAGTACTGGCCAATGCTCTATGAATTGATCGTCTTCCTGCCGCTTGCGGGCGCGCTGATTGCGGGCCTGTTCGGCCGTGCTTTGGGCGAGCATGGGGCGGAGATCACGGCGACCTTGCTTCTTTGCATTGCGGCGGTGTTGTCGGCCTTTGCGTTCTATGATGTGGCGATCTTGGGCAACGCCAAGACGGTTGTCATCGCCAATTTCATCACCTCCGGCGACATGGTGGTGGATTGGAGCCTGCGCATCGACACACTCACGGCCGTCATGCTGGTCGTTGTGAATGGCGTGTCGTCGCTCGTTCACATCTATTCGATTGGCTACATGCACGAAGATGAAGCCCGCCCGCGCTTCTTCGCCTATTTGTCGCTGTTCACCTTCGCGATGCTGATGCTGGTGACGTCGGACAATTTCGTGCAGATGTTTTTTGGCTGGGAAGGGGTGGGGCTCGCCTCCTACCTCTTGATCGGATTCTGGTTCAAGAAGCCCAGCGCCAACGCCGCCGCGATGAAAGCCTTCATCGTCAACAGGGTCGGCGATTTCGGCTTCGCGCTCGGCATTTTTGGCGTGTTCTTCTTGTTTGGGTCGCTGGAATTCAAAACAGTCTTTGACGCGGCGCAGGCCAAATCAGGCGCGGTCTTCACCTTCGCAGGGTTCGAGCTTAACGCGCTAACGACCATTTGCCTGCTGCTGTTCATGGGCGCGTGTGGCAAGTCTGCGCAGTTCCTCCTGCACACCTGGCTTCCCGATGCGATGGAAGGGCCGACCCCTGTTTCTGCCTTGATCCACGCGGCCACCATGGTGACGGCTGGAGTTTTCCTCGTTTGCCGCTGCTCGCCTATGTTTGAGTATGCGCCGGATGCCCTTGCAGTCGTTACCATCGTCGGCGCCACCACAGCCTTTTTTGCGGCAACGGTCGGGTTGTTCCAGAACGACATCAAGCGCGTGATTGCCTATTCGACCTGCTCCCAATTGGGTTACATGTTCTTTGCTGCCGGCGTGTCGGCCTATGAGGCCGCGATGTTCCACCTCTTCACCCACGCCTTCTTCAAGGCGCTGCTGTTCCTGGGCGCGGGTTCAGTCATTCATGCGCTGCATCACGAACAAGACATGCGCCAGATGGGCGCCATCTGGCGCAAGGTGCCTCTGACCTGGGGCCTGATGTTGATCGGGACCTTGGCGCTGACAGGTTTCCCAGGCCTATCCGGCTATTTTTCCAAGGATGCAATTATCGAAAGCGCCTATGCCGCACAAAGCCAGGTTGGCACCTATGCCTTTGTCTTGAGCGTGGCCGCCGCCGCGATGACATCGTTTTACTCCTGGCGCTTGGCATTCATGACCTTTCATGGGCCCAGACGCGGCGATCCCCACGTTCTGGACGAGGCGCATGAGAGTCCGTGGGTCATGGTAGGGCCGCTTGTTCTGTTGGCCATCGGCGCGGTTGCAGCAGGCGTGGTTTTTGCCGAGTACTTCATCGGCCATCACCGGGCAGACTTTTGGCGCGGCGCGATTTTTGTCTCGGATGCGCATAAGGCGCTTCTCGATGAAATCCACGAAGTGCCCAAGTGGGTCAAATATGCGCCGCTCGTTGCCATGGTGATAGGGTTGGGCTTTGCCTATTACTTCTACATCGTCAATCCAGCACTGTCCGCGCGTATGGCCGCTCGCCAGGGCCCGCTCTATCAGTTCCTCTATAACAAGTGGTACTTTGACGAACTTTATGACGCGATCTTTGTGCGTCCGGCAAAATGGCTTGGCCGCTTGTTCTGGAAGGGTGGTGACGGCTGGCTGATCGACGGGTTTGGTCCCAATGGGATCGCAGCGCGCGTGCTCGACACGACTGCGCAGGCTGTCCGTCTACAGAGCGGTTACGTCTATTGGTACGCTTTCGTCATGCTGATCGGCGTCACGGTGGCAATTAGCTACCTTCTCACAGTTTCGCCGGGGGCGCCGTAAGCCATGGACGGTTGGCCCATCCTCTCAACACTGATTTTCTTGCCACTCGCGGGAGCTGCTCTTATCGCGCTGCTCAGCGGGCCGCATGCGGCCTCTAATGCACGCTGGATCGCGCTCTGGACGACGCTGGTGAACTTTGCCATCTCCCTCGTGCTGTGGTGGATGTTTGATCCGGCCAAGGCTGGCTTTCAGTTTGTAGAGACGGCCCCTTGGCTGGCCGAGACCATCCTTTACCGGGTGGGCGTGGACGGCATTTCGCTGCCCTTCATCCTTTTGACAACGTTCCTCCTGCCGCTCTGCATTCTGGCCAGTTGGGAGTCCATTGAGGAGCGGGTCGGCGAGTACATGATCGCTTTCCTGGTCCTGGAGACCCTCGTCATTGGGGTCTTTGCGGCTCTCGATCTGGTCCTCTTCTACCTGTTCTTTGAGGGCGGCTTGATCCCAATGTTCTTGATCATTGGGATTTGGGGTGGACCGCGCCGGGTCTATGCGGCGTTCAAGTTCTTCCTCTACACGCTTCTGGGGTCTCTGCTCATGCTGGTGGCCTTGATGGCCATGTATCTGCAGGCAGGCACGACCGACATTGTTGCCTTGTTGAAGCATGATTTCCCGCCGGAGATGCAGACCTGGCTGTGGCTGGCCTTCTTTGCCTCCTTTGCCGTGAAGCTACCTATGTGGCCGGTGCACACATGGTTGCCGGACGCTCACGTCGAGGCGCCGACTGCAGGCTCGGTCATCCTGGCCGGCATCCTTTTGAAGCTCGGTGGTTATGGCTTTGTGCGGTTTTCTCTGCCGATGTTCCCCGATGCGTCCATCGATTTCGCGCCACTCATGTTCGCGCTGTCGGTGATTGCGATTGTCTACACATCGCTGGTCGCCCTCATGCAGGAGGACGTAAAGAAGCTGATCGCCTATTCCTCCGTTGCGCATATGGGGTTCGTGACGCTGGGCTTGTTCTCCTTGAACAGGCAAGGCGTTGACGGCGCTGTCATGCAAATGATCAGCCACGGCTTCATCTCAGCAGCCCTCTTCTTGTGCGTCGGCGTCGTCTATGACCGGATGCACACACGTGAGATCAAGGCCTATGGCGGGCTTGCCAATCGCATGCCCATTTTTGCGGCGGTGTTCATGATTTTCACCATGGGCAATGTAGGTCTGCCGGGGACTTCGGGATTTGTTGGCGAGTTCCTCTCGCTGATGGGCGCGTTTCAGGCGAGCACGACCTTTGCCATCATCGCGACACTCGGGGTGATTTTGAGCGCTGCTTATGCCTTGTGGCTCTATGCGCGCGTGATTTTCGGGGAGCTCGACAAGCCCGCCCTTGCCGCAATCCCGGACATGAATGCGCGGGAGATTTCAATCCTCGCGCCGTTGATCCTCGCCACACTCGGCTTTGGCGTTTACCCCAAGCCCATCTTTGATCTAACTACGGTGTCAGTGGAGCAGGTTCTGGCGGATCACAAAGCCAATATTCAGGCCGAGCATGCGAGCCCGCCCACAATCAGGGCCGGTGCGCCGCTGACGATAGCACCGGCATCTGCCAAACCTCAGGGCAAAGATGGTCACGGTGCGGATGATCATGGCGCGAGTGACCACTCGGAGCCGGAGGCACCTGCAACCGCGCCTGTGCCTGCCCCTGCCCCAGAGATTCCGCCCGCAACTCCAGCGCCGCAGCCCACGCCATGACCTATCAAACGCTTTTGGGCTATTTGCCCGCGATCATGCCCGAACTGGTGCTGGGCGGCGGGATCATGCTTGTCCTGCTCTATGGCGTATTCCGCGGCGAGCGCTCTTTGATCTCAACAGCGCTGTTGACCCTGCTCGTACTTTGCGTGGCCGCATACTATGTCGTATTGGGCGCCAGCGATGCGCGCGTGCTGGCCTTTGGGGGATCGGTAGTCATCGACCCCTTTGCCTCGTTCTTGAAGCTGCTCATTCTGGGTGCGTCGGCCGTTGCCATGATCATGGCACTTGAATTTCTGAAGCACGAGAAGCTTAACCGGTTCGAGTACCCCGTATTGATCGGTCTTTCGGCACTTGGCATGCTGATCATGGTCTCGGCCAATGATCTGATGGTGCTGTATGTTGGGCTCGAGATGCAGAGCTTGGCGCTCTATGTGCTGGCGGCATTCTCGCGCGACAATACGCGCTCGACGGAAGCAGGTTTGAAGTACTTCGTTCTTGGCGCGCTGTCGTCAGGCATGCTGCTCTACGGGATAAGCCTGATCTATGGCATGTCGGGGACTTTGAATTTTGACGTGCTGAAAGGCGTGATCGAAACGCAAGGCATGTCGATCGGTTTGGTCATCGGCATGGTGTTTTTGGCCGCGGGGCTTGCATTCAAGATCTCCGCCGCTCCTTTCCACATGTGGACGCCAGACGTCTATGAGGGCGCACCAACCCCGGTCACCGCGTTCTTCGCTGCGGCGCCCAAAGTGGCGGCCATGGGCCTGTTCTTGCGGGTCTTGTTCGGCCCGTTTGAGGCGGCCGTCGCGCAGTGGCAGCAAATCATCATCGTTCTTTCAGTGGCCTCGATGACCTTGGGCGCCTTTGCCGCCATAGGTCAGTCAAACATCAAGCGTCTGATGGCGTATTCCTCTATCGGGCATGTGGGCTTTGCACTTCTAGGCTTTGTTGCGGGCGGCGAGGCGGGGGTCAAAGGTGTCCTGATCTACCTTGCAATCTATGTGGCGATGACACTTGGCGCCTTCATTTGCATTTTGGCGA
Source organism: Alphaproteobacteria bacterium (assembly GCA_003451645.1). Classification (GTDB taxonomy): domain Bacteria; phylum Pseudomonadota; class Alphaproteobacteria; order Micropepsales; family Micropepsaceae; genus DMER01. The sequence goes on from DMER01000118.1 coordinate 16,919, forward strand.
TGCGGCGCGAGGGGCGTCAGGTCGAAGAGATCGCGGACCTCTCCGGCCTGTCCACGACGCAGCCCGGCTTGGCCTTGGCCTTGCTGGTCCTGATGTTTTCGATGATCGGTATACCGCCTTTTGCCGGCTTCTGGGCGAAGTTCTATGTGTTCCTGCCGGTCGTGGAGCAGGGTTTGTATTGGCTGGCGGTCGTTGGCTTCCTCGCCAGCGTTGTGAGCGCGGTTTATTATCTCAAGATCTTGCGGGTGATCTATTTTGACGATCCGGCCCCGCGCTTCACTGAGCCATCCTATCCGGGCAATGGTGTCCTGCTCGCCATGTCAGTCCTGTTCATCACCTTTTTCATCTTCTGGCCGGCGCCGCTGTTGAACGCGGCGGGGGTAGCCGCAAGCAGTCTGGTCAAATGACCATCAGGCTGCCTCAGGGCTATGGTCTCATTACGTTCGACGAGATCGACAGCACCAATGAAGAGGCCAAGAGATTGGCGCATGCGGGCGAGCTAGGGCCTGTCTGGATCTTGGCCAAACGGCAAACGGCGGGACGGGGACGGCGCGGACGCAGCTGGGCGAGCCTTGAGGGCAATCTTCTGACCACCCTATTGATCCGCCCAGGGGTCTCTGCGGCGGAGGCTGGACGGCTATCCTTTGTTGCCGCCTTAAGTGTTTATGATCTGGCTGCCGCGTTGTGTCCCGATGCGAGCGTTGGCCTTAAATGGCCGAATGATATCCGCATCGCTGGCAAGAAATGCGCTGGGATCCTGCTCGAAGGGGAGGGCGGCGAGCGCGATGCCATGGGGTGGCTCGCTGTCGGCATTGGTGTGAACTTGAAGCACGCCCCGGAGAATACGCCTTATCCGGCGGCTGCACTCGCGGAGTATGGTGCAAGGGCCAACGCGGATGATTCTTTAGCGACATTGGCTCATGCTTGGGCACATTGGTATGGGTTGTGGCAATCGCAAGGGTTTAGACCCATCCGTGAAGCCTGGCTCTCGCGCGCCGACGGAGTAGGCAATCCGATTGTGGCTCAGTTGGGCGACACCACGCTCTTGGGCATTTTCACTGGGCTGGATGACCAAGGACGATTGATCTTGACCGCGCCGGACGCAACCACGCATGCCATCAGCGCTGGCGAAGTGTTCTTTGATGTCAGGGCAGCACTGGAGCGCTAAATGCTTCTCGCAATCGATGCAGGTAACACGAACATTGTCTTTGCCTTTCTCAAGGACGGCAACATCGATGCGCAGTTCCGGGCCTCCACCAAGGATGCGCGCACCTCGGACGAATATTATGTCTGGCTGACACAACTGCTGACCCTGCACGACCTCAAAGCGTCAGAGATAACAGGTGCGGTCATAGCGACCGTGGTGCCCCAGGCGCTGTTCAATTTGCGAGTTCTCTGCCGGAAATTCTTTAAGGTTGAGCCTCTGGTCGTCGGCGAGCCTGGTTGCCAATTGGGTATTGGTGTGAAGACCTTGCGCCCCGAAGCCGTTGGCGCGGACCGTTTGGCGGATGCGGTAGCCGGGCATAAACTGTATGGGGGGCCGCTGATTATTCTCGATTTCGGCACAGCGACCACCTTCAATGTCGTGTCCGAGAACGGCGACTATGAAGGCGGTGTGATCGCGCCGGGCGTGAACCTCTCGCTGGAGGCTCTCCATTTGGCAGCAGCAAAACTGCCGAGCATCGCGATAGAGCGCCCGGCCAAAGTCATCGGCCGGGACACAGTGCCCGCCATGCAGTCGGGGGTGTTTTGGGGCTATGTCAGCATGATTGAGGGAATGGTAGCCAGGATCCGCTCGGAGTATGGCAAGCCCATGAAAGTGGTCGCGACAGGCGGGCTTGCCAATTTGTTCAGGAACACAGTGGGTATCTTTGACGTCACTGATCCGGACATTACGATCCGGGGCCTGGCTGAGATCTATGCCCGCAATCCGCAAGCCCACGGCGCCAAGCCACTGAAATAGAGCATTTGCCAGCGGCCACAGGGGGCACTATCAACAAGCCTATGACAAGACATGCGACGGCGGGGCCCCAGCTTCTGTTTGTGCCACTGGGCGGTGCGGGCGAGATCGGGATGAATATGAACCTCTACGGTTTCGGAACCGAGGAGGACATGAAATGGATCATGCTGGATTGTGGGGTGATGTTTGGCGGCGACGAGACCCCCGGCATTGATGTGATCCTTCCCGATCCGGGCTTTATTGAGGAGCGCCGCCGCAGCCTTTTAGGGATCGTTCTGACCCACGGTCATGAAGACCACATTGGCGCGGTCGGGCATTTGTGGCCAAGACTGCGCTGTCCGCTTTATGCGACGCCATTTACGGCTGCACTGATCCGGCACAAATTGGAGGAGCAAGGGGTGGAGGGCGCGCCTCTGAACATTCTGCCCATGGGCGGCCAAGTGAAGCTTGGGCCTTTTGACCTTGAGCTCCTGACCATCACCCATTCGATCCCTGAGATGAGCGGGCTTGCGGTGCGCACGCCTTTGGGCACGGTGTTCCATACTGGCGACTGGAAGATTGATCCCGATCCCCTCATCGGTCAGACGACGGATGAAAGCGGTCTGCGCAATCTGGGCAAGGACGGCGTGCTCGCGATGGTTTGTGACAGCACGAATGCATTTGTCGAGGGCCGGTCGGGATCTGAGGCCGATGTCGCGTCGTCCTTGCGCGAATTGGTGGGTAAGCTCACCGGGCGCATAGCGATCACCTGCTTTGCCTCCAATGTCGCGCGCGTTCTGGCAGTCGTGCGGGCAGCGCGAGCCCATGGCCGTCATGTCGCGCTGTCCGGCCGTTCGATGAAGCGGGTGGTGGCGGCGGCCATTGATAGTGGTGTGTTGAAGGACTTGCCGCCCTTTATCGATGAAGACGACGCGCAGTTCCTGCCGCCGGAAAAGGTCTTGATCCTTTGCACAGGCAGTCAAGGCGAGCCGCGGGCAGCCCTGGCCAAGATCGCGATGGGTGAGCACCCCCACGTCTCGCTCGGACCCAATGACACGGTGGTTTTCTCAAGCCGCATCATTCCGGGCAACGAAAAGCCGATCTTTGCGCTGCAGAACGCTCTTGCCCTGCGCGGGGTCGAGGTGATCACCGCCGACGATCATTTCGTGCATGTCTCAGGTCATCCTGCGCGGGACGAGCTGCGCGATATGTACCGCTGGATCCGCCCGCAGATCGCCGTGCCCGTGCACGGAGAAATCCGGCACATGGCGGAGCATGTGCGCCTCGCCAAAGACATGCAAGTCGCCGAAGCATTGCTCTGTCCCAATGGCTCGATCCTACGGTTGGCGCCAGGTCCTGCGACCATCATCGATGAGGCCCCAGCCGGGCGCCTTTATGTCGATGGCGCAAAGCTTTCGACCTTTGAGGAAAGCGCGGTCAAGGCCCGCAAAGCCCTGTCCTTTGCGGGTATTTGTGTCGTGACGGTCATTATGGATGCAAAGGGGCGCATGCTCACAGACCCAGTTGTGGTGTGCGATGGTCTGCCAGAGCACGCCGCACAAGCGGCAGGTGAGGCTGCGGCTGAGGCAGTTGAGCAAATGTCAGGCGGCAAACGCCGCAATGACGATGACGCTTACATTTCTGAATCCGTCAAGAAATCGGTGCGCCGAGCCATTCAAACGGAGTGGGGCAAGCGGCCCGTGACCCGCGTAGAGGTTGTTCGGGTCGGCTGACCTGCCGCCTTGCCTCACCTGTCCACAATATTCCGTACATAGAACAAAGTTCAGTGAGCCTTCGCGCACAGCGCACTATGGCGCGTCCCCCTTTTCTGCCGCTACACCCGATTCAAACGCGAGTCGCAACAATGGGCGGCCGCCAAAGAACTGGGCGTTGTGGTGGAGAAGCTGATGACCAAGACAATCTTTACGCGGAGAATTCGGACGAGCCTGCTGTTGGGGGCTGCGTGGCTGGTTACAAGTGGCGCGGCACTGGCTGTTTGTCCGCCCACGACGACAGCCGGCGATGATACCTGTTTGATCGAAAGCGGGACCGGACCTCTGGATGCCCAGGCTGGTAATGACACCTTCGCGCTGGGCGGGCCTGGCAGCTTCACCTTCAACACGGCCCGTCTGGGTACGGACTTTCTGAACTTCGAGCTCTTCAGAAAGGTGGGACCATCGATCGTGACATTGACCGGCGTCACAGGACAGGCCGTTGATTGGACGGTCGAGCAGGGCACGCTGATCGTTAGCCAACAACAAGCCATCAACGCGGCGCGCTCTGCGGTCGTTCAGGCGGGAGCGTTCTTTGAAGTGACGGCACCAACGCTCGTCATGAACACCCTCAACAATGCTGGCAGCACAGTTCTGGCTGCGGCAACCAATCTGCAGATCGCACAATGGGTGAAGTCAGGCAATGGTGCCCTCACACTTGGTGTCGGGCTGGACACCGCATCGCAGCCGGAACACGGGCAACTGCGCAGCTTGCTTGACATCGCAGGCAATGCCGTCGGCGATACTCTGGTGACCATCAACACGGCTTTGCAGTCGGCCAATCCCAGTGCAACGTCAGGTCAGGGGATACGCTTGATTACGGTCGCGGGCACATCGACGGCGGATAGCTTCCGGCTTGCCAACCGCGTCGTCGAGGGTGGGTTTGAGTACATACTCGAGCGCAGCGCTAATCTGGGTGGGCCGGGTGCGACCTTTTTCCTAAGATCGGTGCCAAGGGAAGAGCTCGTTGCGAATACCGTAGCGCTGGCGGTCAACCGGGCAACGCTGCAAGCCTTGAGCTTCTTCGATCAAGGTGCGGACGCGGCGGAGGGGTTGGGAACCCGCTTGCGGGCCTGGATAACGGCGCATGGCCAGACCACGAGGGCTGCGGGAGATGCAGGGGCGCGCTTCAACGATGATATGATCGGCGTTACAGCGGGCGTGGACACAGGCTTCACCTCAAACATCCGTGTCGGGATCAAAGGGGGATGGGGCGAGAACTCTGTCGACCTCAAAATGCCGCAAGGCAATGGCAAGCTCGATGGCACCACCTACGTGGCGCAGCTCTATGCCCAGTTCATTTCAGGCCCCCTTATGCTTGATGCGAGTGCGGGCTACGCCTCGACCGATTGGGATTTCCGCACCGTCGCGGGTGTCCGCATTTCGGAATCGATCGACGGCATCATCGCGGCAATAGGAGCCGCCTACCGATTTGAGTTTCCGGAGCCGGTCTCGCTGACGGTCGCAGCCAACCTTCTTTATGACGGCACGTCGTGCGGCGACGGCTGCTTCCTTGGGGGCATCCAGGAGAAGACCAGCGATTGGTTCGGGCGATTGTCTGCGAAACTGGAATCCAAGGCCTTCGGCGACGAGTTCAGGCCTTACCTTAGCGTCTCCTTGACCGATGATTTTGGCGGCGGGCAAAAGGCGCTGTTCGGGCAGGGCGCGGCAAAGGTCAACGCCCAGGGGGCCGTCTTTGGGCTCAACGCGGGCCTCAATGTCGCAGTGGCGCCGAATGCGGCCTTTTTCGCGGAGGCCGGTCTTACACGCTCATTGGAGGCGGATGTTGATGGCTATCGTGCACAAGCAGGGTTCCGCGTGACCTGGTAGCAGCCAAATAGGACGAAATCAGAGGGCAAGATTTTTTCGCCCAACACCCATCTGCGGCTTGATCTTGAGGCCGCAGCCCAACAGATTGCTGCTTGAAAGTCATTTCTCAGGAGCAGGGTTGCATGTTGGGCCGTCTTAATCATGTGGCGATCGCGGTACCGGACATCAAGCAGGCGGCGGACACCTACCGCGCAACCTTTGGCATGGGTGCAAAGGTCTCGGGCGAGGTGGCGCAGCCGGACCATGGTGTCACAACCGTGTTTATCGATCTTGGCAACACCAAGATCGAGCTCTTGGAGCCCCTGGGCGAAAACTCGCCGATCGCAAACTTCCTGAAAAAGAACCCGTCCGGCGGCATTCATCACGTGTGTTACGAGGTGGAAGACATCCACTCCGCTTGCGCACGCATGCGCGAGATGGGGGCAACGATTACCGGCACGGGTGAACCCAGAATCGGTGCGCACGGCAAGCCAGTGGTGTTCATGCACCCCAAGGATTTCAACGGCACGCTCATCGAACTTGAGCAGGTCTGAGTTCGCATGGGTATCGCCGGCTCCCTCATGGTCATTACGATCCTTTGGTGGCTGGCGTTTTTCTGTCTGTTGCCTGTCGGCGTGCGCGGCCAATGGGAGGATGGCGACATCGTTCCCGGCAGCGAGCCTGGCGCGCCAACACAAACGAAGCTCCTTTGGAAGGGCGCGGCGGCTTTGGGCATCGCGGTTGTGTTGTGGGCTGTGCTTTTCGCCGCGATCAACCTCGGCTGGTTTGCGGCATAGAAAAGGGCGGACCCCACAGAGGGCCGCCCTTGCCGCATCATCGAGTGCGTAGTCCCTAAACTTGGGGTTCATCCCTTTTCTTGTTAGTCCCATCACAATAATCGGTTGATGGTTAAGTGTCACTCAGAATTTGGCGGAAAACTAAGGGCGGCACAGAACGCGCGCGCAATCCGGCCTTGACAAATTTGGACGGCGACCGATTCTGAACCTTCAGGCCAGGGGCGGCCAGGAGGGCTTGGGGTTGCGCGTATTTTTGCTCATTTTTGCGGTTTTGCTCGGTGCCAGTTCACACGCCTGGGCGGGCCCATGGGCCATCACAAAGCCCGAATGGACGGCCGAGGACGAGCAAGGCTATAGCGATTTCATTCAGCGCATAGGCGAGAGCGGGTGCGAAACGCCCGACGATTGCATCAACTCTGATGCCAACCCCTACCGGCGTACCGATGGCGGGCGTGGAATTCCCTTCAACGCCGACTGTGCCGACCTCGTTTACATGTTCCGGGCTTATTACGCCTGGAAGAACGGCCTGCCGTTTACCTACATCACCGGGGTTTATCCGCGCGGCGGCGGCGATGTTCGCTTCAGCCGGGGTGGCAATAGGGTGGCGGGGCGGCACAGTGTGCTTACCGGAGCCAATGGCCGCTCGATTGTTGCTGCAGTTAAGGGTGCGATCTCTTCCGGATCTTTCCGTGTTGGTCCCGACATTGACGAGAACCCTATCCACGATCTTTACCCCGTTAAGATTCAGCCAGGATCGGTGCGGCCTGGCACAGCGATCTATGACGTCAATGGCCACGTTGCCCTGGTCTACAAGGTTGGCGATGATGGCCGCGTCTATTACATGGACGCCCATCCCGATTTCACCCTGACCCGCAGCGTTTATGGCGCGCAGTTTGGCCGCGATGAGCCCAAGCTGGGTGCAGGGCTCAAGAACTTCCGGCCCATCCGTCTCGTGGGCTACCGGCAACGTGGTGACGGCGTGCTCGTGGGTGGGCGCATCGTCGTCGCCAAGGATCACGAGATCGCCGATTTCTCGGATGAGCAGTATTTTGGCACGCACCCCGACCCATCAGGCAATTGGAAGAAGGGCGAATTCCGCCACAACGACATATCCGTTGGCTTCTACGAGTATGTCCGGGTCAAGATGGCCAATGGCAAGCTGGTCTTTAATCCCGTGGTCGAACTGAAATCGACGGTCAAGACGCTTTGCAATGACCTGTATGACCGGGCGCGTTTCGTCGATATCGCGATTGAGGCGAACATTCACAGAAAGTCCCAGCCGCCGCGCCTGCCCAATAACATTTACGGTACCGACAATATGGAGTGGGAGATCTACTCCACCCCATCGCGCGACGCGCGGCTCAAGACCGCATTCAAGGCCTTGCGGGACGATATCGCCCACTTGACTGAGCTATGGATTCAACGCGATGACCGGGTCAGCTATGATGGTCTGGACCTCAAGGCCGATCTTCTTGATGCATATGACAAGGCCTCAAGTGCTTGCGCGGTGAGCTATATCAATTCCTCCGGTCAGCGCGTTCACATCCCTTTCGAGGAGGCGCGTCAGCGCCTGTTCCGGATGTCCTTCGACCCTTATCACTGCATCGAGCGGCGTTGGGGTGCTTCGAGCGAACACGAACTTGCATCGTGTCAGGACGATCGCACAAAGGAGCGGTGGTATGAGGCGCAGCAGCGTCTGCGAAACCAAGTCGACCGGACTTATGAAGCGCGCATGGACTTCTCACTAAGCCAGTTGGAAGATGGGGCGCCGGGCTCTGGCGCTGAACAGCCGCCGGACACAGATGTTCGGGCCGTGATCGCGAATATGGGTTACCGGGTGCCGTTTAAGGGCATGGCGCCGCCGGGGTACTGATCTTGGCTTTGACAAGGGGGCTCGGCGGCGGCACGGCCAGCAATAATCTGCGCGGCATTATCCCCTTGACGTTGGCACAAGCCTTGCTCGTAGGCAGTGACACCTTCATCAAGCTCGCGACCACCGCCATACCGGCCTCGCAAATCATGGCGTTGCGGGGGCCTCTTGTCATTGCTCTGATGCTCGTGATGGTGGCGCAGAGTGGCGCATTGCGCGCCTTGCCGAGAATCGCAGGGCCGATGGTTCTGGCGCGTGCGGGCCTTGAAGCATTTATCGCTCTGCTTTTCATCATGGCCTTGAGCGGCTTGCCTTTAGGCGACATCACGGCGATCCTGCAAGCCACGCCGTTGATCCTCACCTGTCTTGGTGTTGCCTTTTTGGGCCAAAGAGCAGGCTTTCGAGAGGCGAGCCTCATTCTTTTGGGCTTTGCAGGCGTCGTCATGGTCGTGCAGCCCGGCGGCACGTTGAGCGGCGGTCATGTCGCCTTGGCCCTGCTGGTGGCGCTTTTGATCGCCTTTCGGGATCTGATCACGAGGGCCTTGGACCCCGCAATCCCGACGACCGTCATCGGGCTTGCCTCTGGCATTGCGGTCTGTGCATTGGCCTGGGCGGCGGCTCCTTTTCAGACTTGGCAACCGATGACGCCTCTGCTTTGGGCCTATGTGGCGGGAACCGGTGTTCTGGTGGCGGGCGCCAACATGCTGATGGTCCAGGCCTTCAGGGGCGTCGATTTGGCGGTCGTTTCACCCTTTCGCTATTTGGTTGTGGTGTTCGCGATGGTCATGGCCTTTGCCGTATGGGGCGACAGACCAAATGCGCTTGCCTTGGGCGGTGTCGCTCTGATTGTGCTGAGCGGTCTGATCTTGATGCGGGCGGAGTGGCGCAAGATGCGCAGGCCAGAGCTCGATGCCAACGCGGCCGCCGATTAGCGCAACGGGCGATCAAATCACTTCGATTTGAGAGCGGAATGTTGCGCTACTCTATTGAATTGCCGTGCATCGT
>DMER01000118.1:26337-27037 GCA_003451645.1 Alphaproteobacteria bacterium
AACTGACCGCGCGATGCACTAGCCGCTTTGTCTTGTATTTGCCTCAATGGCGCGCCATGGCTAGAAACAAGGTCGTGCCGCGAATCCCAGGCCCAACAGGTAAAACACCATGCGCGTATCCCGCTATTTCCTGCCAGTGCTGCGCGACGATCCCGCCGAGGCACAAATTGTCTCGCACCGGGTCATGCTGCGCGCGGGCTTGATCAAGCAGCAATCGGCAGGGATCTATGCTTGGCTGCCGCTGGGCTTACGCGTGCTCAACAAGATCGGGCAGATCGTGCGTGAGGAACAAAACCGCGCTGGTGCTGTTGAGGTTCTGATGCCAACGCTGCAATCCGCCGATCTGTGGCGCGAGAGCGGGCGCTACGAGGCCTATGGCAAGGAAATGCTGCGGATCAAGGACCGCCACGATCGCGATCTGCTCTATGGACCGACAAATGAGGAAATGATCTCGGACATTTTCCGCTCATATGTGCGCTCCTACCGCGACCTGCCTATGAACCTGTATCACATCCAATGGAAGTTCCGGGATGAGATCAGGCCCCGCTTTGGCGTGATGCGCGGCCGCGAATTCCTGATGAAGGATGCCTATTCCTTCGACCTCGACCAGGCCGGCGCGCGGCACGCCTACAACAAGATGATCCTCGCCTATCTGCGCACCTTCGCGCGGATGGGGCTGAAGGCGATCCCGATGCGCGCC
>DMER01000118.1:27164-27818 GCA_003451645.1 Alphaproteobacteria bacterium
CTGATGAAGGATGCCTATTCCTTTGACGTCTCGCCGCAAGAGGCCCGGAAATCCTATAACCGCATGTTCGTTGCCTATTTGCGCACCTTTGCCCGCATGGGCCTAAAGGCCGTGCCGATGCGCGCAGATACAGGCCCCATTGGCGGTGATCTGAGCCACGAGTTCATCATCCTGGCCGAAACCGGCGAAAGCCAAGTCTTTTGCCACCAAGACCTCGTCGACATGCCTGCACCGGATAATGTCGACTATTGGGGCGATCTTGAGCCACTGGTCGCGGAACGGACCGGTCTTTATGCCGCCACAGAAGAAAAGCACGATCAGACCGAGTTCGAGGCCAAAGTCCCGGAAGGCAAAAGGCTCTCAGCACGCGGAATCGAGGTTGGCCATATTTTCTACTTTGGCACCAAATACTCCAAGCCCATGAACATTACCGTTGCAGGCCCGGAGGGCGGCAATGTGCTCGTCGAAATGGGTTCCTATGGTATCGGCGTGTCGCGCCTGGCCGGCGGGATCATCGAGGCAAGCCATGACGCGACGGGCGTGATCTGGCCCGACAGCGTGGCTCCGTTTCATGTTGGGCTGATCGCCATGAAGGCGGATGATGCACCGACAAGCGCTGCGTGCGAGGCCCTCTATGACCGTCTGAGTGCTGCG
>DMER01000118.1:28016-37441 GCA_003451645.1 Alphaproteobacteria bacterium
GAATGACCGTCTGAGTGCTGCGGGCATTGAGGTGCTCTATGAAGACACGGCCGCGCGGGCGGGCGAGAAATTCGCAAGCTTTGATCTGATCGGCATGCCCTATCAGGTGATCATTGGGCCACGCGGGCTGGCGGCCGGTCAGTATGAGATCAAGTTGCGCCGCACGGGCGAGCGGTTGCTCCTGAGCCCAGATGAAACAATCAACTTCCTAACAGCCAAGCTGGGGCGGCAATAGATCATGGCGGCGTCCGCACCAGATGACCGCCTCGCCTGGGTTCCGAGGGTGACACCCGACCGCCGGATATTCGCGCCCTTTGAGTGGATGCTCGCTTGGCGTTACTTGCGGGCGCGACGGCAAGAGGGGTTTATTTCTGTCATTGCTGGGTTTTCGCTCGTTGGGATCGCGCTCAGTGTCGCAACGCTCATCGTTGTGATGGCCGTAATGAATGGCTTCCGGTTTGAGCTGATCAACCGGATCCTGGCGCTGAATGGGCATCTGCGCGTCTATGCCAGTGATCAGGGGATGCAGGATTTCCCCGCCACCGTCGAGCGTTTGCGCAAGGTCCCTGGGGTTGTGCGTGCCTATCCACTGATTGAGGGCCAGGCATTTGCCACGTCCAATAACGCGGGTGCCGGTGTAATCATCCGGGGCCTCAACATCGCCGATATCCAGGCCTTCCCTGAGATTGCCGACAGCCTGACGCCTGGTGCGGCGGCGAGCATGGCGAAAGACCCGCAAATCCTGATTGGGCAACGCCTCGCCGATCAAATGGGCCTGCAGCCGGGCATGGCGATGACGCTGCTGAGTGCGCGAGGCAATGTCACCCCCTTTGGTGTGACGCCGCGCGCCAAAACCTATCGGGTCGCAGGTATTTTCAAATCGGGTATGGCGCAAGTTGATTCTGGTATGATCTTTATGCCGCTAGGCGAGGCGCAGGCCTATTTCAACTTGCCTGGCCAGGCCAACGCCATCGATATCAAATTGGCCAGTGCCGAGAGCTCCCAGTCCTATCGCGAGGCCATCGCGGGCGTGTTGCCCTCAGGGTCGCGCATTCTGGATTGGCGCGAGGTGCACTCGACCTTTTTTGATGTGTTGGTGATTGAGCGCAATGTGATGTTTGTAATCCTGTCCATGATGATCCTGATCGCCGCCTTCAACATCATTTCCGGGATGATCATGCTGGTCAAAGACAAGACGCGTGATATCGCCATCCTGAGAACTATGGGGGCGGGAAGAGGCGCAATCCTGCGCATCTTCCTCATTGCAGGCTCCAGTATCGGCATTGTGGGCACGGTGTTCGGCGTTGCGCTGGGTGTTGTCTTTGCCTTGAACATTGAGACCATTCGCCAATTCGTCTCCTGGGCCTTGAATGTCCGGCTTTTCGACCCCGCCATTTATCAATTGTCCGCCATGCCGCAAAGGATGGAGACGAGCGAGGTGGTTGCCGTGGTCGTCATGGCACTGACGTTGACTATTCTCGCGACGCTCTATCCATCCTGGCGCGCGGCCCGTCTCGATCCGGTTGAGGCCCTTCGTTATGAGTGAACAGGGGCTCGACACACCGCCCTTTCGCCCAGCCCATGCAAGCCCGCGCTCGGGCGTCTTGGGGCTGCAAGGCGTTTCGCGCTTTTATGAGCAAGGCTCGCAGCGGCTGGAGATTTTTCGCGAAGCCAGCGGCATTGTCATGCCGGGCGAGGTGATAGCGCTCGTTGGGCCATCTGGCTCAGGCAAGTCCTCGCTCCTGCACATTTGCGGCCTCTTGGAACTCCCCAGCGAGGGCGACGTTTACATCGCTGGCCGTTCGGGGCAGGGCCTTACCGATCAAGAACGCACGCTGATCCGCCGCGACGAGATCGGCTTTGTCTATCAGTTCCACCATTTGCTCCCTGAATTTGACGCGGTTGAGAACATCGTGATCCCGCAAATGATCGCGGGGCAGGGGGCCAAGGCGGCCCAAGCCCATGCGCTCCAGCTCCTCGAGCGCGTGGGCTTGCGCGACCGGGCGAGCCACCGTCCAGCACGGTTGTCCGGCGGCGAGCAGCAGCGTGTGGCCATTGCGCGTGCGCTTGCCAACAAGCCTAAGCTTCTTCTGGCGGATGAGCCCACCGGCAATCTTGATCCCAAGACGGCCAATCTTGTGTTTGACATGATGGTGGAGATCTGCCGCCGCAATTCCGTCGCAGCGGTCATCGCCACCCATAATCTGCAAATGACGACGCGGATGGATCGGACTTGGCTGCTCCATGAAGGCCGCCTCATTGATGCGGGCCGCATTCAAACAAAATAGTTTGCCTCCGTGCCGCGAAGACGTCTTGACATTATGGAACAAATAGAGAACATTTGCTCTATCACGCATGGGAGCACCTCACGATGCAGGACTGGATCGAAGAATGCTGTGCAGCACTGGCACTGACCGCCTTGATTGGCGGGGCTGTGGCATGGCTGATCATTGGGGCCGCGGTTGGCGGCTGAGGACTGGAGTTGCACAGAATGGGCCAGCATAGCGCGCGTGAGGAGACCGTCCCGTTTGTGCATTTGAGGGTGCACAGCGCCTATTCTTTGCTTGAGGGGGCGATCCGGGTTGAGGACTTGCCGGGGCTGTGCCGGAAGCATGGCATGCCGGCCGTTGCCGTGACCGATACCAATAATCTGTTCGGGCTTTACGAGATTTCGGAGGCGCTCGCCTCCCAAGGCATCCAGCCTATCACGGCCTGTCAATTGGCATGCCATTTGGTGCAGGAGGGTCCACAAGCGGCACTGAAGCAGACCAAGGGGCCAATGACTTTTTCACCCTTGGCCTTTTACGTGCAGACGGCGGAAGGGTACGCCAATCTCCTGAAGCTTGCCTCTTTGAGTTATCTGGGCGTAGGGCCTGGTGAGCCCGCCCATATTAGTTGGGAGGCGTTGGAGCAGCACGCTGAGGGCCTCATCGTTTTGACGGGTGGGCCCAAGGGCGCGGTCAGTACACTGGCAGCGCAAGGGCAGATTGATGCCGCGCGTGATCTCTTGTTGCGCTTAAAGCGCCTTTTTCCCAACAGGCTCTATGTCGAACTGCAGCGGCACGGTTTGCCGCAAGAAATTGCCGCAGAGCCGCATTTACTTGATTTGGCCTATCAGCTGGACCTACCCATTGTTGCCACAAACGAGCCCTTCTTTGCGGAGGCCGGCGGCTATCATGCGCATGATGTGCTGCTGTGCATTGCCGACGGCGCCTATGTGCTGCAGGAAGACCGGCGGCGCGAGACGCCCGAGCATTTTTTCAAAAGCACAGGCCAGATGCAGGCGCTGTTTGCTGACTTGCCTGAAGCGCTGGCGAGCACGATCGAGATCGCAAAGCGGTGTGCGTTCAAGCCTGAGAAGCGCGCAGCGATTCTGCCCCTGTATGCGCCAGCCTCTGGGTTGGCGCCAGAGGATGAATTGCGCCAGCAAGCGCGTGCGGGGTTGAAGGCAAGACTTGCTGCGGAGGGCCGTTTTGCCGAACCGGAGGCCTATCAAAAGCGCCTTGAGTTCGAGCTGGACGTCATTGTCCGAATGAATTTCGCCGGGTACTTCCTGATTGTGTCTGACTTCATGAAGTGGACCAGGGCCCGCGGCATTCCTGTGGGTGTGCGTGGCTCTGGCGCAGGGTCCATTGTGGCCTGGGCGCTAGAGATTACCGCTCTCGATCCCTTGCGCTTTGGGCTGGTATTCGAACGCTTCCTGAACCCCGAACGCGTGTCCATGCCGGATTTCGATATTGATTTCTGCCAAGAGCGCCGCGCCGAGGTCATCCGCTATGTCCAAGACAAGTATGGCCATGACCGGGTCGCGCAGATCATCACCTTTGGAACGCTCCAGGCCAAAGCAGCCATCCGGGATGTGGGGCGCGCGTTACAGCTGCCGCATGGTCTGGTCGATCGCGTCGCCAAAATGATCAAGGTAGCGCCCGGGCAGTCGATCAAGCTCAAAGACGCGATTGCCGCAGAACCACGCATGGCGCAAGCAGCGGCAGAGGATGACCAGGTCAAGCGGCTGTTCGAGGTTGCTGAGGAGCTAGAGGGGCTTTACCGCCACGCCTCGACACATGCCGCGGGCGTTGTCATTGGCGACCGGCCGCTTGATGAAATTGTACCGCTCTATCGCGATCCAAACGCCGACATGCCAGTGACCCAATTGGATTACGAACAAGCCGAAAAAGCGGGCCTGGTCAAGTTCGACTTCTTGGGCCTCAAAACATTGTCCGTCATTGCGAGCACCGAGAAGCTGGTGGCTGAAGCGCACGCGCAGACCATCAAAACTGACCGCGTACCCTTTGACGATCCCAAGGCTTATCACATCTTGGGACGCGGCGATTCAACGGGGGTGTTTCAGCTCGAAAGCCCAGGCATGCGCGATCTTTTGCGCAAGATGAAGCCTGACCGGATCGAGGATCTGATTGCGCTCGTGGCCCTCTATCGCCCCGGCCCTATGGACAACATCCCGAAATATATCGACTGCAAACACGGGCGGGACCGGCCAACTTATCTGCATCCGGCACTCGAACCCATCTTGCGCGATACCCATGGTGTCATGACGTATCAAGAGGATGTCATGCTCATTGCGCGGGAGCTTGCAGGCTACTCGCTCGGCCAGGCGGATGAACTGCGCCGGGCCATGGGCAAGAAAATCAAAGAGAAAATGGCCGAGCAGCGCGTCAAGTTCACGGCAGGTGCTGGTGAGCGCGGCATTCCGCCCGCCATCGCCGAGCAAATATTCGATCAGGCGGAGAAATTCGCAGGCTATGGCTTCAATAAGGCGCACGCGGCGGCCTATGCACAAGTCGCGTATCAGACGGCATGGCTTAAGGCGAATTTCCCAGTGGAATTCCTGTGCGCCTCGATGACGTTGGATATTGGCGCGCCGGACCGGCTCAACATTTTCCGCCAGGAGGCCTCGCGGTTCGGGGTTGAGGTCCTGCCGCCCGATATCAATCGGTCGCATGCGGTCTTCGCAAGCGCCACCGGTGAGGCCGGCAAGTCTGTGATCCTTTATGCGTTGGCTGCGATCCGCAATGTGGGCCGGCAAGCGATGGATGAGGTGGTGGCGGAACGCGCGAGACATGGTCCCTTTAAGACGATCTTCGATTTTGCGCGCAGGATGGACCCCAAGGCTCTAAACAAGCGCGCGCTGGAAAATCTTATTCAGGCAGGCGCCTTCGACAATTTGGTCAAACACCGGGCCCAAGCCATGGCCGCGATCGACACTGTGTTGGGCGAGAGCAATGCGGCCGCGCGAGGGCGCACGTCGCAACAGGAAACATTGTTTGGGGGTGAAAGTCAGGCCGAACCGTCACTGCCTCAAGTGCCGCCCTGGCATTTGACGGAGAAGCTGTCGCGGGAGTTCGACGCCATTGGGTTCTATTTGAGCGGACATCCGCTGCAGGAGTTCGAGGCAGCCTTGCGGCGGTTGCGGGTCGAACCAGTCGCGCAGTTGCTTGCGGCGTCGCAGCGCGGCCCTCGTTCAGTGACGTTGGCCGGTGCCGTAATTGCCCGCAAAGACCGGCGCACCCGGGACGGCAACAGCATGGCGCATATCGGCTTCTCCGATGCGTCGGGCATGTTTGAGGCGGTGGCCTTTTCTGAAGCACTTGCGCAGTGCGGCGAGCATTTGACAGTTGGAAAGTCCGTTGTCTTAACAGCCTCGGTCCGTTGGGAGGGTGATGATCTTAAGTTGCAGATCGCCTCCGCACGGCCGCTCAGCGAAGCTGCGGCCGATACGGGAGCGGGTATGCGGGTTCAGATCTCCCACGCTGACGGATTGAACTCGTTGGCCGAGCGGCTGAAGGGGCACAAGGGCAAGGGATTGGTAACCCTCGTCATGGCGGTTGAGGGAGGCGCGCGGGAGGTAGAGGTGGAGTTGCCTGGGCGCTACGCGGTGACGCCCATGCTGTGCCGTGCAGTCAAAGATGTCCCGGCCGTTATGGAGGTTGAGGAGCTATGACCAGCGGTCCCAATCGTTCAAGCGCGGATTGGAAGGTCCTTCAGGGCATGCCCAAGCCGGTCCAAGGCGACAGACAGCCGCCCGGCATCTTGCGCAAAGCAAATCCGGATGAAGCCTTCATTACGCGGATCGTTGAGGCCAAAGGCCGATCCTGGTGCCACGCCAACACCATGGCGCAGCGCAAGGTCACTCGCAAAATGCAAGCTGTCATGCACCCCCTCAATCTCCAGGAAACCGTAGAACGCACCGTCGGGCTTGGCCCAGCGCACTCTTGGCTGCGCCTCCACAAAATGCGCAACGATGTCACGCCCCTTCGCACAAATGGCACGCAGCTGAGCGTTGAATGCGTCGCCGTCATTAAGTGCGACGGCCGCGCCAAATTGGGCGAATGAGGTTGCACCTGTATTGTCGATATTGGTCAGTTCCCCAATCCAAAGGCCCAGTTGGGTGGGGTGAACGAGAAATCCAACCCGCCACCCTGTCATCGCCCACGCCTTGGAAAGGCTGTGAATGACAAAGACTGGATCATGATCTTGGGCTATCTGCACAAAGCTGGGGGCCGGCTCGCCATAGGTGAGAGGGCCATAAACCTCATCGCTGATGATCGCGATGTTGCGCTCTCTTGCGAATTTCAAAAGGATCAGCTGCTCTTCAGCACTCATCACCCAACCGGTCGGATTGCCCGGCGAACAAACAAAGATGGCACGTGTGCGGGCGTCGCATTGGTCAAGAAACCCGTCCATATCCAGGGTCCACCGGGCGGTGCCAGCAGGTGGTGTCAATCTGAAGACGCGGGCCTCGGCGCCTATGACGCGCACGGCATTATAGATGTTGGGCCAAATTGGTCCCAGAATGAGCGCATTGTCGCCCGCGCTGAGTGTCAGCTGCAGAGCGACATTCACGGCCATCATCGCGGAGCCAGGAATAGAGATGCGCTCCACGTCCAAATTGACGGCGTTGTGTCGGGCGAAAAATCCTCGAACCGCTTCGCGCAGTTGGGGGATCCCTCGCGATTGCACGTAAAATGTCCGGCCCTCGTCCAAGGCAGCCTTGGCGGCGTCCCGGATGAAGGTGGGGGTAGGCAGATCGCCTTCGCCAAACCACAAGGGAATGACATCTGGATTGCCAAAGGCCAGCGATGACACCGCACCGATGCCGTTGCGTTCGATCTGAAGGACGGTATCCCGAAAAGGAGCCATGGTTGACATCAAGATGCTTTGATTTTTGTGGACGGGGCCGAGCGACGCTGCATCTGAGCCAGCTTCACCTTCAAGATGCAACAGGCCGCTGAACCGGATCGGCGGGCTTGCGCAACGAGGGCATAACGCTTATAAGCGCCGCCATCTCACACGCGGTCAGGCTGGGAGTGTGTGCTAACCCGAGGTCCCTCTTTGGGGCTGCTCGTTTGGGCGGGGTGGCATAACAGTTCCGGTCCGGTGTCCTCTCTCGCTTGCGAATGAGGACTTTCAATGCGCCGCGGCGGACCAACCGGACAAACAATGGACGACAGACACGATGCCTTTGCCTGATTTCAATATGCGCCAGCTTCTGGAAGCTGGCGTGCACTTCGGTCACCAAACCCATCGCTGGAACCCCAAAATGCAAGGGTTCCTGTTTGGTGTGCGCAACAACATCCATATCATCGATTTGGGCCAAACCGTGCCGCTCCTGCACCAGGCCCTCCTCGCAATCCGTGACATCGTGGCGCAAGGCGGCCGGGTGCTGTTTGTGGGCACCAAGCGGCAGGCCTCGGATCCAATTGCTGACAGCGCAAAGCGCTGTGCGCAGTATTACGTAAATCACCGCTGGCTGGGTGGCACGCTGACCAATTGGCAAACAATTTCCAATTCGATCAAGCGCTTACGCTCGATTGACGAGACGTTGAATGCTGGCGGCATGGGCCTGACCAAGAAAGAGCAGCTCAATTTGGCGCGTGAGCGCGACAAACTGGAACGTGCTCTGGGCGGCATTAAGGATATGGGCGGCTTGCCTGACATCATGTTTGTGATCGACACCAACAAGGAATCGATTGCCATTCAAGAGGCGCGCAAGTTGAACATCCCTGTGGTTGCGATTGTCGATTCGAATTGTGACCCCGACGATATTTCTTATCCGATTCCGGGGAATGACGATGCCAGCCGGGCGATTGCCCTTTACTGCGATTTGGTTGCGCGCTCGGTTATCGATGGTCTGGGCCAGGCGCAAGCAGCAGTGGGCATCGATATTGGCGGCTCAGCCGAGGGACCCATCGAGCAATTGCCTGCTCAGGATGAGCTGCAGCCACAGGCTTAACCAAACCGGTGTGACGGCAAGAAGGACAACAGGATGAGCGAGATTACGGCCAGTATGGTCAAGGACCTGCGCGAGAAGACGGGCGCAGGCATGATGGATTGCAAATCTGCCTTGACCGAAACCAAGGGCGACATGGAGGCAGCCATTGATTGGCTGCGGACAAAAGGTCTCGCAAAGGCGGCAAAGAAGGCCGGACGGGTCGCGGCTGAGGGACTGGTTGGCGTCGCCTCGCGTCACGGAACCGGTGCGGTGGTAGAGCTTAACTCCGAGACAGACTTTGTTGCGCGCAACGAAATCTTTCAGTCGACGGTGCTGGCGCTGGCCGAGATTGCTTTGGACTGCGAGGGCCATCTGGAGCGGTTGAAGGCCAAACCCTATCCAAATTCAGAAGGCGACGTAGCGGCTCATATTGCCGGTTTGATCGGGACGATCGGTGAAAACATGACCTTGCGGCGTACCGCGGTCGTGGAGGCGCATCCGGGCGTGGTGGCGACATATGTGCATAATGCCGTGCAACCCGCCATGGGCAAAATCGGCGTTCTTGTCGGCCTGAAGTCGGAGGGCGACACCGCGAAACTGAATGCTTTGGGCCGTCAAATCGCCATGCATGTGGCCGCTGCATCGCCCGTTGCACTGCGTGAAGAAGAGGTCGACCCTGCTCTGGTCGAGCGGGAGCGGGCGATCTTCACGGAGCAATCGAGAGCCTCGGGCAAGCCAGATGCAGTCATCCAGAAGATGGTCGAAGGCCGTCTGCGCAAATTCTATGAAGAGGTCGTGCTCCTAAAGCAGGCCTTTATCATCAACCCAGATGTAACAGTTGAAGCCGCGGTGAAGGCTGCGGAGGCCGATGCTGGCGCACCCATTACGCTTGTTGGGTTTGTGCGCTATGGTCTGGGCGAGGGGATTCAGAAGGACGATGGCCCCGACTTCGCTGCGGAGGTTGCCGCCGCAGCGAAACTCTAGTTCGTCCTGTCAACAGAGTTCTCAGCGCCATGTCCTCTCCGCCCCGCTTCCAAAGAGTTCTTCTCAAGGTGTCGGGCGAGGCGCTTATGGGGGACGATGCCTATGGGATTAACCTGGCCGCCGTGACGCGAATTGCCGGGGAAATCAAGGAGGCGATCAATATTGGGGCCCAGCTCTGCCTAGTAACAGGCGGCGGCAACATCTTTCGCGG
>DMER01000118.1:37668-46339 GCA_003451645.1 Alphaproteobacteria bacterium
CTGCAGCGGGCATGGAGAGGGCGAGCGCCGACTATATGGGCATGCTTGCGACCGTGATGAACGCGTTGGCAATGCAAAATGCGCTGGAGAAGCTTGGCGTGCACACGCGCGTCTTATCGGCGATACCCATGATGACGGTCTGCGAGCCCTATATCCGGCGCCGCGCGATCCGGCACATGGAAAAGGGGCGGGTGGTCATCTTTGCCGCGGGTACAGGGAATCCGTTTTTCTCGACTGACACTGGTGCGGCACTGCGGGCCGCGGAAATGAACTGCAACGCGCTGCTCAAGGGGACGCAAGTCGACGGCATCTATACGGCGGACCCGAAAAAGGACAAGTCCGCGACGCGCTTTGAAACGCTGACTTACATGGATGTGCTTCAACGTGACCTTAAGGTGATGGACGCGTCGGCAATCTCTTTGAGCCGCGAGAACAAAATCCCGATCGTGGTGTTCAACATCCATGAACGGATGAATTTGGTGCGCGTCCTCCAAGGCAACGGGCCTTGCACAATTGTCAAAGACTGAAGCACATTGCGGTTGCTGGATAAGCTGGCAGACTGGCTGCCCTTTACGCCGGCAGTGAATTCCGGGAGGCGATAATGGCACAAGCAAAGGGCCCCACGAATTTAGATCTCGACGACGTCAAGAAGCGCATGGCCGGGGCGGTCACCACGCTGAAACATGAATTTACCGGCCTTCGCACAGGCCGGGCCAGCGCGAGCTTGCTCGAACCTGTGGTTGTTGAAGCCTATGGCAGCCAGATGCCCATCACCCAAGTCGGAACCATCAACGTGCCCGAGCCGCGCATGATCAGTGTGCAGGTCTGGGACCGCGCGATGGTCTCTGCCGTTGATAAGGCAATTCGCTCCGCCGGGCTCGGCCTCAATCCGCAAGCCGACGGCACCTTGATCAGAATTCCCATTCCTCAATTGACTGAAGAGCGTCGCAAAGAGCTCACAAAAATCGCGCATAAATATGCGGAAAGCGCCAAAGTGGCGGTCCGCAATGTCCGGCGTGATGCCATGGACCTCTTGAAGCGGCTGGAAAAGGACCATCATCTGGGCGAGGACGAGCGCAAGACCCAAGAAGAAAAGGTACAAGACCTGACCGACCAGACCATTAAGGACATTGACGCAGCGCTTGCTGCTAAAGACAAAGAGATTATGCAGATTTAGTGGCGTCATCGCGCGGGGTAGTCTGGTGTCGAAGCCAGGCTGCCCGATTTTACTGGCTACCGCTCAAGGGCAAAGAAGATGCATCGCTCTGCACAAACTGCGCTTGAGCCTTCTGCGGATGGCCCCCAGCATATCGCGATCATCATGGACGGAAATGGACGGTGGGCCAAAGCGCGGGGATTGCCGCGCGTGATGGGCCACAGGGCTGGCGTGCAAGCTGTGCGCAATTGCGTTCGTGCGCTAGGAGATGCGCGGGTTCCATGCGCGACCCTCTATAGCTTCTCCTCCGAAAACTGGAAGCGCCCGGCCTCGGAGGTGAGTGATTTGATGGGACTCTTGAAGGAGTATATCAAGGCCGATCTGGCTGAGCTTCATCATAATGGGGTCGAGGTGCGTATCATTGGCACTCGCCATGGGCTTGATCCGGAGATCATTCAGCTCATTGAGGCGACGGAGACCACGACACGGGGGAACCCGAACTTGAAGCTGACCATCGCCTTTAACTATGGTGGTCAGAATGAAATCGTGGAAGCGTCACGACGCATAGCCATGGATGTGCTTGCCGGCCGTCTTGATCCTCAAGCGTTATCGGTACCGTTATTTGCGCGGTATCTGGCGACGGATGGGCTGCCTGACCCTGATCTTGTCATTAGGACCAGCGGTGAGAAGCGTTTGTCCAATTTCCTATTGTGGCAGACTGCTTATGCTGAATTGGTCTTTGTCGATAAGTTTTGGCCTGATTTCAGTGCTGCCGACCTTAGCGATGCCATCTCAGAATTCAAGCGACGGACGCGCCGCTTTGGCGGACTGAATGCGGCGCGGGAGGGGTGAGCATCGCGCAAGAACCCATCCGAACCATAAGACTGCGGCTGATTTCAGCGGCAGTCATGATCCCTGTGGCGCTTGGTGCCATTTGGTTTGGGTCGATCCCCTTCGCGCTCTTTACATTCTTGATTGGCATTGCGATGGCGTTTGAATGGGCTAGGCTCGCACATGGGCGCGCGCCGAATTGGCATTTCTGGATATCCTCAATAGGTCTGGCCTGCGGCGTCGCGGCTTTGAGCCTTGGCAGGCCGGACTTGAGCGTGACAGCCGCCCTGGCAACGGCGCTGACTGCCAGTGTTGCCGCACGCGCGATGGGACTGAGGGTACCATGGCCCGTATTTGGTGCGCTCTATGTGCTGGCGCCCTGTTTCGCACTGATCTGGCTAAGAGACCAGCCTGGCGTTGGCTTGCAAACGGTTGTTTGGCTTTGTGCGATCGTTTGGTCTGCGGACAGCGCCGCCTATGCGGTGGGGCGCGCGATCGGCGGGCCCAAACTCGCGCCATCCATTTCTCCAAATAAGACTTGGTCCGGCTTTTCGGGAGGGCTTGCCGCGGGCACCGTGGCGGCCGGCGCGGTCAGCTGGCTCATCGGTGCGCCTATGCCAACACTCGCGGCCTTGATTGGCTTTCTCGTAGCAATCGTGACCGAGCTGGGCGATCTAGGCGAGTCGCTGATCAAGCGCTATTTTGGGGTCAAGCACACCTCCGGCCTCATTCCCGGTCATGGCGGTGTTTTAGACCGCCTGGATGGTATGATTGCTGCTACGTTGCTGGTTGCGCTTCTAACGGGAATGAGCGGGGAGAGCCCGCTCTTGTGGGGTTGATGATGGCGCCAGCCAGCAAACTGAGGACGGTGACAATCCTTGGGGCGACAGGATCGGTTGGCACATCGACGGCCAACCTGATTATGGAAGCCAACGCGACAGAGCCTGGACGCTTTGACGTGGTGGCGGTAACGGCGTTGCGTAACGCCCGAGGCTTGGCCGAGCAGGCGCGCCGCCTGAAAGCACATCACGCCGCGATCGCAGATGAGGGTGCGCTAGGAGAGTTGCGCGAGCGCCTCGCTGGTACGGGCATCACAACCTCCGCGGGACTGCAAGCTATAAATGAAGCAGCAGCGATGCCGAGTGACCTGGTCATGGCGGCCATAGTAGGGACCGCAGGCCTTGAACCAGCCTTGACAGCCGTGCGGCGCGGCGCGGCGATCGCCTTGGCAAACAAGGAATGCCTCGTGACGGCGGGCCATGCCTTCATGGCGCAGGCGCGGGCAAGTGGCGCCACCATTCTGCCGGTCGATTCCGAGCATAATGCCGTTTTTCAAATCCTGGACGGACCCGCTAACAGCGAGGTCGCAACGGTCACTCTCACAGCATCTGGCGGCCCATTCCGCGATTGGGATCTGCGCCGAATGGCGTGTGCAACCATCAAGGAGGCATGCGCCCACCCAAACTGGGCGATGGGCGCCAAGATTTCCGTGGACTCCGCAACGTTGATGAACAAGGGCTTGGAACTGATCGAAGCCGCCCACTTGTTCGCTCTGACGCATGAGCAACTCGGTGTTGTCATTCACCGTCAGTCGCTGGTACATGCTTTAATAGAATTTGTCGACGGATCAATCCACGCACAGATGGGTGCCGCGGATATGCGCCTGCCGATCGCGCATGTTTTGGCCTATCCCGAGCGGCTGCGATGGCGCGCGCCGAAGTTGAACCTTGCACAAATCGGGAGCTTGACCTTTGAGGCGCCGGATTTGAGCCGGTTTCCAGCCTTGGCGCTAGCGCAAGCTTGCCTTCGACAAGGCGGCGGTTACCCTACCATCTTAAACGCGGCCAACGAGGTGGCTGTGGAGGCATTCTTAAATGGCCAACTGCCATTCTTGGGTGTTGCTGAGGTTTGCGAGCGGGTTTTGAATGGCTTTCCACACATGGCCCAATCTGACCACCTTGATTTGGCGGCAATTCTTGCATTGGACCTTGAAGCCCGCCACGCCGCCCGCTCCGCCATCGCACAATCCAGCACGCCTATCTCGCATATCCACTAGATCTCCAGGTTTTCCGAAGGGAACTTTCGATGGACGTTTTGACCGCGTTGAGTGATTTCGCCATTTCTGGATTTTGGTATGTCGTGCCGTTCATCGTTGTCCTGTCGGTTGTCGTCTTCATCCACGAACAGGGGCATTTTTGGGCTGGCAGGCTGTGCAATGTGCGGATCGATGCCTTTTCAATTGGCTTTGGACCTGAGTTGTTTGGATGGGTTGACCGGCATGGAACCCGCTGGCGGGTGGCGGCGCTGCCCTTGGGCGGGTATGTGAAATTTTGGGGTGATGCGGATGTATCGACCTCTAGGGTTGACGAAGAGGTTCTGGACAAAGCGACCCCTGCCGATCGCGCTCAATCTTTTCATCACAAGCCCTTATACCAAAAGGCGTTCATTACGGCCGCAGGTCCGCTTGCCAACTTTGTGCTGGCCATCGCGGTGTTCGCAGGCTTGAACATCTTCGCAGGCGAGAAAGTGTATCCACCAAAAATTGGGACGGTCGCCGAAGGCAGTCCAGCTGCCGCGTCCGGCTTGCGGCCTGGTGACCTCATCCTTGCAGTCAACGGTCAAAGCATCCGGTCTTTCCTGGAGTTTCGCAAGGCCGAGAGCCTCAGCACTGCAACGCCAATGACGCTAAAGGTCGAGCGGGCGGAGGAGGTCTTCACCATCACCGTGACCCCCCGGTTGGAGGATCAGGATGATGGTCAGGGCGGAAAGGTGGCGGTGCCGCTCATTGGCATTCAACCCTTCTTGCCGCCGGTCGTCACAGGCCTGACCGCCGGCGGCGCCGCGCAAAAGGCTGGGATTGCTTTGGATGACCTCATAACAGAGGTATCGGGGACGCCCGTCACGACATTCTCGGAGGTGGTGGGGCTCGTGCGGGCCAGTGGCGGAAAAGCTCTGTCGATGAGGGTAGACCGTAATGGCCAGGCCGTGTCCTTTACGCTTACGCCCGAGGCAAAACCTGATGGCGCTGGTGGAACTGTCTTTCAGATCGGTATCATGAGCGACCCAACCCAGCCCAACTCTCGCGTGCAGATTGAGACCGTCTACCACGATCCCGCTAGCGCATTGAGTAAGGGTGTGTCCGATGTTGGCTTCATTATCTACAAGATTGGGGAGTTCTTCGGCCAGCTGGTGACCGGGACTGGCGATGTGCGCCAGCTGTCCGGACCCATCGGCATAGCCAAGGTGTCCTCCGAAGCCGCCCAGTCAGGCGTGCTATACTTGATACACCTCATCGCCGTGTTGTCAGTGAGCATCGGTCTTCTCAACCTTTTGCCCATTCCGGTCCTCGACGGAGGCCACCTTTTGTATTATGCGATAGAGAGTATTCGCGGGAAACCGTTGGGGGAGACGGCGCAACAGGTTGGATTTCAGATTGGCCTGGCGTTTGTTTTGGGGCTCATGGTGGTTGCGACTTGGAACGACATCGTTAAGATGGTGTTCTAGGAAAGAATCAATTCACGGCGCTCTTGCGATCTGCTTGTGCGACGGGTAGGTTGGTAATGTTGTCCCAGATTGGGGCGGCTGAGCGATGCGTGCGGTGATGATCTTGGCGGCTCAAGTACAGGTTAGAATGATGAAAAATTTGCTAATCCTTGGCCTTGTTGCGATAGCCGCCCTTGTCAGTCCGCAATTGTCCGGCAGCATGGCTTTCGCTCAAGCAGAACCGGCGCGCGGGCCGATCGCGCAGCGGTTGAGCGTAGAGGGTAATCAGCGCATCGAGGAAGCGACGATCCTGTCCTATATGGTCGTGCGCGTGGGCCAGCCGTACAATCCGGCGATGATCGATTTGTCCCTCAAGACGCTTCACAACACGGGGCTTTTTTCCGACGTTCAAATTTTGCCGGAAGGCGGCGTGATCATTGTCAAGGTTGTTGAAAATCCAATCATCAACCGGATTGCTTTTGAGGGCAATAACAAGCTTACCGACAAGAATCTTGACGAAGAGGTCCAGCTGAAGCCTCGCAAGGTCTTCACACGCGCCGCGGTCCAAAAGGACGTGACCCGGGTCTTGGAGCTGTACCGCCGCAGCGGCCGCTTTGCGGCCACCGTCGAGCCCAAGATCGTTCAGCTGCCGCAGAACCGCGTTGATCTTGTGTTTGAGATTAATGAGGGGCCGTCGACCGGCGTTGACCGGATCATTTTTATCGGTAACAAGAATTTCTCGGACGCAACCTTGCGCAGCAAGATTGCGACAGCTGAGTCGTCCTGGTGGAACTTTCTTCAGTCTAATGATAATTACGATCCCGACCGTCTGACTTTTGACCGCGAACAGCTGCGTCGTTTCTATCTGGCGAATGGCTATGCTGACTTCCGGGTTGTGTCTGCGGTGGCTGAATTGGCGCCTGACCGGAGCGGGTTCTACATCACGTTCACGGTGGACGAAGGCGATCTGTACGCTTTCGGCAAGGTCGACATCGAGAGCAGCATCAAAGATATCGACAAGGACCGCTTGATGAGCCTCATCAAGATCGAGCCTGGTGAGACTTATAATGCTGAACTGATCGACAAGAGCATCGATGCTCTGACGATCCTCGCTGGCGAGAAGGGCTATGCCTTTGTCGACATCCGTCCCCGGGTGAAGCGCAACCGCGAAGATCGCGTCGTTGATGTGGTGTTCAAGATCGAAGAGGGCCCACGGGTTTATGTTGACCGCATCAACATCGTTGGTAACACGCGCACCCTCGACAAGGTAATCCGCCGGGAAATCCGCTTGTCGGAAGGGGATGCTTTTAATCGTGTTTTGTTGAACCGTTCGCGCTCACGCATTCGTGGGCTGGGCTTCTTCAAAAAGGTTGAGATCACCGAAGAACCAGGCGGTGCGCCGGATCGGACCAACCTCAATGTCGAAGTGGAAGAGCAATCGACAGGCGAGTTGTCGGTGAGCGCGGGCTTCTCCTCGGCCGACAGTATTGTGGGCTCATTCTCCCTGACCGAGAAGAACCTGTTGGGTAAGGGGCAATTCCTGCGGCTGCAATTGCAGGTGTCGGGTGAGCGTCAGCAAATTGACCTGCGCTTTACGGAGCCATATTTCCTCGACCGGAACCTCTCTGCGGGCGTCGACGTCTACAGCACGCGCACACAGGTCGACGAGTCCTTCTATGAAGCGGATTTGATCGGTGGCGGTTTGCGCCTCGGTTTCCCGACTTCGGAGTTTGGACGTCTCGGTCTTCGTTATTCGTTGCGGCAGGAAAACTATGATTACGATCTTGATGGTTTGCTGGCCAATGTGAACGCGTCGCGTACGGCGCAAGGGCAACCCACTCTGAGCTTCTCTAACCCTGCGGATGCCGCGACCATCGATGCGGTGCTGGGTTCATACATTCGCGCGGACGGCCAGCAAGTCTTGTTCTCGGTTTTGGGCTACACATTCATCTATGACGAACGTGACGATCCGATTGAACCGCGGGCTGGCTATCGCTTCAGCGTGAGCCAGGACCTCGCGGGTCTTGGGGGTGACAAGCACTACCTCAAGACGGAAGTGAATGGTGACTGGTATCAGCGCATCTGGGGTGATGATTTCGTTCTCACCACCTCATTGGCGGCAGGTCACATCATGGCCTGGGGTGACGACATCCTGGAGCCAACCGACCGGTTCCTGAAGGGTGGCGGTTCGTTCCGTGGCTTCAAAACGTCGGGCGTGGGACCGCGCGAAATCAATTCGCGCAGCTACCAGGGTGGCGAACTCTTCGCGATTGGTACTCTGGAGTTGAGCGTTCCCAACTTCTTGCCGGAAGATTTGGGGATCAAAACGAGCATCTTTGCCGATGTGGGTACGATCGGTCTGATTGACGACTTGCCTGTGGGCAATTGTACGGGCGTGAATACGGCGTGTGTCCAGGACGACCTGTCACTTCGGGCATCCGTTGGCGTCAGCGTGTCGTGGAATTCGCCCTTTGGCCCTGTCCGCCTTGATTTCTCCCATGTCTTGGCGAATGAAGACTATGACGAGACGGAAACCTTCCGTTTCAGTGCAGGTACAAAACTCTAACCTTGTCTCGGAGCATTCCTATGAAGATCAAAAAGGCCATGGTGGCCTCTGCCGCCGCTGTATTTCTCTCGGCATTTATGATGAACGCTGCTCATGCCCAAGCACCAGCGGCACCTGCCGCGCCGGCTGCAGCACCACGGCCTGCTGCGGCTGCCCCCGCTGCGAAGGCTGGACCTGCCGTGATCTTGTTTGTGGATCGCAGTGCGATCATCCGCAATTCGACCGTGGGTAAGGACATCTTCAAGCAGGTTGAAGGCTTGGCGAAGAAGATGGAGGCGGACTACGCCCCAGAGAACAAGAAGCTGCAGGACGATATTCAAGGTCTGCAGGCGCAATTCCAGCTCTTGGCCCCGGAAGCGCGTGAAGCCAAACGCAAGGAACTCGAGGGCCGCCGCCAGGCGTTCCAAAAGAAGGTCCAAGATCGTCAAGGCGAGATCCAAGGCGGCATGAACAAGGCCCGTCAGCAATTGGAAGCGGCCCTTGGGCCTATCTTGGAGCAAATGATGGTTGAGCGTGGCGCAAACCTTTTGCTTGACCGCGGCATGGTGGTCCTGGGTTCGGTTGATCTTGATGTAACGCAAGTGGCCATCCAGCGCCTCGACTCGCGTCTGCCAAAGGTAACCGTGACGCCAGTG